>CAZWBF010000012.1:10133-14601 GCA_964632185.1 uncultured archaeon | reverse complement strand
CGGACTCGAACCGGCGACCTCCCGGTTAACAGCCGGGCGCTCTACCTGCTAAGCTACCGAGGCCTAATAAATAATATTTCAAAGATAAATAAATTTAAAATCGAATTTTAATTCATGAAAAAGTTATACTCCGAAATTACAGTGAAAGTAAGTCCTTTTTATGCAAAAAAATTAGATAAACTGGTTAAAAAAAGAATAGTGGGTTCAAGAGCAGAAGGTTTAAGAAGAGCTTTGGAATTATTACTTGAAAAATATGAAAAAAATTTAGAATAAATTTATTAAATTGTTTTCCAACAATTTTCCCCTGATCTACAAGTTGTATCTATACTCTGATTGTATGAGCCGTATTCGCAGAGTGCATTAACTCTTACCCAAGTAATTCCAGTTGGTGTAGAAGAAATAGTTATTGTTGAAAGAGTAGTAGTTGAATTCATGTATGAAGGAGTGGCAGAAAATCCTGTATTAACGCTACCATCACTAAAAACTATAGATTTTGGATAAATTTTTACATCTGAAGAAGATTTAGAGATATAAATAGTACTTTGTCCACCAGAAGAATTAATTTTCGCTGAAGGAATGTCAAACCCAGAGTTTACACATTTTATTATTGCTTGACTTTGTGTTTCTGTTCCTGCAGTTGTTGTTCTTGTTATTGAAGTAAACCAAGTTGCTAAAATTGCACCAACAGCAACTGTAAAAGCTACTACTAGAACAGTTGCAATCATAGCACTTATTCCTTTCATAATTCTTATTTATTTTTTGCTATTTAAAGTTGTAATGGTGATAAATTTTAATAATTTAAATAAAATTAATAAATAAGGTGATAGCTTTTGATGAGAAAATTATTGTAACAGCAGCTTTACCTTATTCTAATGGGGAAATTCATTTAGGTCATATTGCTTCAACCTATTTATCTGCTGATATTTTTGTGAGGTATTTGAGGTTAAAGGGAAAAAATGTAATTTTTGTTTGTGGAGATGATGATTTTGGTACTCCAATTTTAGTTAAAGCTGAGGAAAAAGGAATAAGTCCAAAAGAATATGTAGATCTTTGGCATAAAGACCATATAAAAGATTTTTCAAATCTTGGAATAAGTTTTGATTTTTATTACCATACAAGCTCTGAAGAACATATAAAATTAGTCCAGCATTTCTTTAAAGTTTTGCTCGAAAAAGGGTTTATATTTGAGAAAGAGATTGAACAATTTTATTGCGAATATGATAAAAAATTTTTGCCAGATAGATTTTTGAAAGGAACTTGCCCATTTTGTGGAGCTAAAGATCAATATGGAGATGGTTGCGAAAAGTGCGGAAGAACTTATGAACCATTTCAATTAAAAAATCCAAAATGCTCAATATGCGGAAGAAAACCAATAGTTAAAAAAAGTTTGCATTATTTTTTCAAACTTTCAGCTTTTTCTGATAAATTAAAAGATTGGCTTGTGAATAACAAAAATTTGCAGGATGAAGTAAAAAATTATGTTTTAAGATGGACCGAAGAAGGGTTAAAAGACTGGGACATAACTAGAGATATAAGTTGGGGGGTTCCAATTCCATTGGAAAAAGCAAAAGGGAAAGTTTTGTATGGATGGTTTGATAATCATTTAGGTTACATTTCCTTCACTTTAAAATATCTGAAAGAAAAGAATTTGGATGGAAAAGAATTCTGGAATTCTTCAAAAATTTATCATTTTATAGGTAAAGACATAGTTTATCATCATTATCTTTTCTTGCCTGCAATGAGAATTGCTGAAGGTAGTTTTAAATTACCAGATTTCATTCCAACCAGAGGTCATTTGCTTTTACTTGGGAAAAAAATTTCTAAGAGTAGAGGATGGTATATAAGTGTGAAAGACTTTATCAAAAAATTTAATTCAGATTATTTAAGATATTATCTGGCTTCAATTATTCCTTATTCGCAAGCTGATGTAAATTTTGATTGGGATGAATTTCAAGCAAAAATTAATAATGAATTGGTTGCGAATATAGGAAATTTTATTCATCGAACCTTAACTTTTATCTGGAAAAATTTTGATGGCAAAGTTCCTGAACCAGAAAGAAAATGTGAAGATGTTGAAAAATATTTAAAAGAAATTTTTGAGAGAGTTGGAGAGCTAATAGAAAGGAATGAAACAGATAAAGCATTAAGAGAGATCGTTAATTTTTCCTCTTTCTTCAATCAATTTTTTCAAAAAAATGAACCTTGGAAAACAAAAGATAAAACTTGTTTATTTTTATGTGCAAATGCAGTAGCTTGTTTAAGCATTTTGCTAGAGCCCTATATACCCTTTTCAGCAAAAAAGATTTGGGAACTGTTGAATTTAAGTGAGAGGAGAAGTTGGAAAATGGAAGAAGGTTATTTCCTACCTCCAAACCATAAAATAAATGAGCCAAAAATTATTTTTGAAAAGATTGAAGAGCAAAAAATTGAGGAAGAAAAGTCAAAATTTGCTTAAAAATATATTTTTTAATAAATATTTTTGGAAAGTTTTAATGCTAAATATATAATTAGTTCTATAGGATTTAGTTTTGAATTCTGAATAATAAATATTGAAAAATATATTTAGATAAAGATAAATGAATTTAAATTACAATTAATAAAAAGTTTATTGGGTCTTTTTTAAGGGTCTTAGGGTCTATTTAAGTACACGTAAATATCGAGTTCTAAAAATAATTTGAAGGAGGTTAAATAAAAACTTTTCGATTACGGAGAATATAAATTTGAGGGGATGAAATGGATACCATTGTGAGAAGGGCTCTTCAAAAAGCGTTTAATGAGGAGTCACCTCAATCAAGATTTAGAATTCAAAGTGCAGGAGAAACAAAGAGTAATGTAGATTATTACAAATTAGTTGAAAAAGAATTTGGAGTAAGTGTCAAAAAAGCAAAAATAATGGTAGTAGGAGTAGGAGGAGCAGGATGTAATTCAGTAACAAGACTAATGGAAATGGGAATTTCGGGAGCTCAAGCAATAGCTTTAAACACAGATGCAAAAGCTCTAGCTGTAACAAAGGCAGATAAAAAAGTTTTGATAGGGAGAGAACTAACAAAAGGTTTAGGATGTGGTGGTTTTCCAGAAGTTGGAAGAAAGGCAGCAGAAGAATCTAGAAATGAAATAAAAGAATTACTAGAAGGTGTTGATCTAGTTTTTGTGTTAGCAGGTCTAGGAAAAGGAACAGGAACAGGAGCTTCTCCAGTTGTTTGTGAATTGGCAAAATCTATGGGTGCAATTGTTCTAGGCGTAGTTACTATGCCTTTTAAAGTAGAAGGTGCAAGAATACAGAAAGCTGAAGACGGATTAATGAATTTGAGACAAGTTTGCGATACAGTAATTGTTATAGAAAATGACAAATTGCTAAAATATGCGGGCAATTTAAGCATTCAGCAAGCATTTTGTGTTGCAGATGAGTTAATCGCAAGTATGGTAAAAGGAATTACTGAAACAATTACTTTGCCAAGCTTAGTAAATCTAGATTACGCTGATGTAAAAGCTTTAATGCATAGTGGCAATGTAGCTGCAATTGGGGTTGCTGAAAGTTCAAGTTCGGATAGGGCAAGAGATGCTATAGTGAAAGCTTTGCAAAATCCATTGCTAGAAGTTGATTACAGTGGAGCTACAGGAGCTTTAGTTCATATAACAGGAGGTCCTGATTTGAGATTGGATGAAGTAAATCTAATTGGTGAAACAGTAAGTCAATATTTGGATCCAGAAGCAACAGTATATTGGGGAGCAAGAATTTTGCCAGAATTTGAAGGAAAAGTACAAGTTATTGCAATAGTTACAGGTGTAAAATCACCATATATATTAGGTCCAGTAACAAGAGAACAAGCTGTTGTTAAAGAAGTTAGTAAATCTCTAGGAATAGAGGTGCTCAAATAAATTCTTGGCTTTCTTTTTCTTTTTATTTTTTAAAAGATAGTAATCAAAGAGTATAGTATAAAATTTATGTGAAATTCTTTTTCATTCTAAAAATTTTAAAAAATAAAAGAAGTTATTTCTCTGTCTCTATTTCTTCTGCTGCCACTTCTTCTGTTTCAGAAGTTGGAGCCGCTGATATATGCTTAATTATCACTATATCTCCAACTGCTTGAATAGTTGGATAAGGAACGATTATACCTCTTTTACCACTAATCAATTTGTCAAGAAAAGTTCCTTTTGCTACTTCTATCACTAAGCTTCTTACTTTGAATTTTGTTAGGTCAAATTCTACATCTTTGACTTTTCCTACATAGGAACCTTTATTGGTAAAGACATCCTTATTAAACATTTCATTTACATCTTTTACTGTTACTGCCATTTTATCACTTTTTATATTTTCTTTTTTTAACTTAAATTTTTATCTTTAGTTTCAAAATATTTTATAGGCACTGCCGGGATGGCCGAATCTGGTAAAGGCGCCAGACTATAAAGGGTGAACCTGCTAAGCTGGTGGGCTTTGCCCATGCGGGTTCAAATCCCGCTCCCGGCG
>CAZWBF010000012.1:0-10033 GCA_964632185.1 uncultured archaeon | reverse complement strand
AAGTAATCCCAAAGCAAAATCTTTCCTTTCTATATTTTTGAAATCAGCAAGCTTTAACCTTTTCACTATTCCTCTCAAATAATTTTTCCCAGATTTTATTCCTGGCTTGCCTATATAATGAAAGATTTTTCCTCCCAATTTTAAAACTCTAAAAAGCTCTTTGTAAAATTCTAAAGAATAAAGTTCTGGAGCCAAAGAAATTCTTGGTGGATCATGAATTATAAAATCAAAGAACTCATCTGGAATCTTTTTAATTTCAAGAAAGATATCAGCTATTTTAAGCTCAATTTTCTTATTTGTGAAAAGCTCTTTTGAAAATGGATTTTTTCTTGCTATATAAATAACGTTTTCGTCTTTCTCAAAAGTAAAAACCTTTTCCACATCTTTTTGTTTAGCTGCTAGAATTGCGGTATAACCTAAGCCAGTACAAGTATCTAACACTTTTCCATAGACCTTTCCAAGAACTTTAAGTTTAAGCTCGCTATCAGTTTTTGGATCAACTTCCTTTATTCTATGCATATGTATTCCGCTAATTTCTAAGGTAGGCCAGGTTTTTGTTTTAACTAGTTTATAAAACCTTTTTGTTTTCTCGCTGTAAAATTTTATTTTTTCCATTTTAGTTTCATATATCTTTTCAATTTATTTAAATACTCTCTTTATTTTTCTAACTGATTTTTTGATTTTGAAAAATGTTTTTTGTTGCAAAGCAAAGATAAAAAGTTTTATCCAAATTAAACCTAAAATTCCACCACCAAATGCTGCAATTATATATGGTATATACGATTTAAGAAGAAACTTTAATGGAAATATACTTTCCTGGTAAAAGCTATGGTGAATATCGAAAAGAAAAGTGGCTATTAAAGCGATTAATGCAGAAAGAGAAAAATAAATTATATCATCGACTATTTCCTCCAAACTTATTTTTCTTTTCATAATTCTCACTTCATCATTCAAGCAATGCTTTTATCAAATCTGCTCTTGTTATTATACCGACTAACTTACCATTTTCTACAACAGGCAATCTATGAACATCATGCTTTGCCATTTGGGTTGCAGCATCTAAAATTGTGTCTTCTGGAGAAATTGTTATGACATCTTTACTCATCACATTTTCAACTTTAAATTTTGAGATTCTCTTCAATTCTTTTTTAAATTGAAGATGGTCTTTGATTAAAGCAGCGATAATTAAAGAAAGTATAGCAGGTTTTTCACTTTTTATTGGCAAATTTATGCGCATAAACTTAACTATATCGCTCTCACTTATTATTCCAACAAGCTTATCGTTTTTAATCACTGGAGCACCAGAAATATTTTTTTTACTCAAAACTTTTGCAACTTCAAAAATGGAATCTTCAGGAGAAAATTTTATTATGTTTTTACTCATATAATCTTTTACTTTTTTAATTCTTTCCATGATAATAATTTAGATTTTAAATTAATTTTATTAAACCAATTTATTTCCATTTTAGTTGTTGAGAATAAGATGAATGAGGCTTAAATTTCTTTCTACAATTTTCGATTTCCTCTCCAACAATCTCAATCTTATCGAGCTCCCAATTTCCCATTTTGGCTTTTGCACAATAGTACAAATATCCAATATCATTAAAATTAAATCCCATTATTTCGCAAGCTATTCTTTCAGCAGCTAAAAAATCTGTACTAGCTATACCAACCTTTACTTCTATTGGTTCCCCATTTACAGGACCATTACCCTGCATACCAACAAAGCCATCTATACTTGCTAAATTTGGTTTTAGCAATTTAGCTAAAAGAAATAAATTATAGTTTATTGCCTTATAACCTTGGTGGATCTTAGATTTATCTCCGTTCAAAATACTTCCTACAACTACATTTTTTAGAGATAAAGTTACTATTACTGTGTCATGAGTTTTCAATTTTGCTGGAGAAATTATATAATTATTTTTATCGAGCATAGTTTTTGCAACTTTTATTGAAATCTTTTGCATTTTTGAATTTACTATATCGACTAATTCATAATCATCTTCATTTAAGTCTAAAAATTCAACCTTATACTCTTTTTTTAATTCTAAATAGTTGAAATTCCTAAATCCATCAAATGTATTTCCTAGAGCTGCACCTTCAGCAATTATAATTTCTTTATCATAAAACTCTTTTAAAAAATCTAATATTGCTTTTACATGCTCAACATGTGTAGCAGCTAATTGATTTCTCGTAGAAACGAAATTTGGCTTTATTATAATTTTTTTATGTTTCAAACTATTTTTTACTTCTTCTTCTATCAGCTTTAAAGAATCAAATATGCATTTATATCTATTTTCTGCTTTTACTAAGCTTACTTTACTTTTCATAAGCTATTCTCTAGATATTCTTGCGAATCTTGGAGTTAGAAGCAAATAACCATCATCTGTTGCTGCAATATCCCAACCATATTGATTAGAATATCTCTTTAACTTCTCTACAGAATTTTGAAATTGGCCGAAATCTCTTTTTTGTAAGTCTCTAATGTTAAGAAATACTATGTTTCCCTCTAGCAAAAGCCTTGCTATCCTGTCAGCATCTACTATTCCACCCAATTTTTCCATTCTGATAGTTACTTTTTCCTCTCCTTTTTCTTCTGGCTCAAACTCGATAAATTCTTCCTTTCTTTTTAGCAATTCCTTAATTTTATCTAACATTAATATAAAAATGTACTTGCAATTTTATAAACTTTTACACATATTCAACTTTATCCGCAATATTTTTTAAACCAGAGGAAAAGCCAGGTTCAGCACCAAATACTATGACTTTTTTTCCATAAGCTTTAGCTTTATGAACTAGAGGAACAAAATCAGCATCTCTTGTTGCTATAGCGATTATATCAATGTCTTTTGTTAAAATTGCTTCAGTAGCAGAAACTGCTAACGAAACATCTATATCTGTATCCTCTTTTTCAGCTAGTACCATTTCAACTTCAAAGCCCTCGTTTATTATTGCTTCAATCAATTTTTGAGGGGCAAACTGATTAATAAAAACTTTTGCTATAGAAATTCTTCCATATTTTTCAGCTTTTTTCCTTAGTTCTCCTAAATCTATCATAAACTCTTTTCTAAGCATATTTGGTCCATCAACAAAAATTGCAATATTTGGCTTTTCCCTTCTTTTACCTAAAATCAAAGTTCTCACCAGAAATTCTTGTGGAAGTTCCTGTTAATAATATTACTTCATCTTTTAAAGAAATACTACCAAAGAAATTATAAATTTCTATTCTCTCATTATTAACAACTTTTAGTTGATCTAAACTTCCATTTTTATATTTTCTAATTTCTCCAGTTGCAGATTCTATTTCTATTTTTCTCTTTCCCACATTAGTAAGGAAAAGAGAAGAAGGTTCAACTTGTAGTCTAAAACTTATCGCTTCTTTAACATATTTTTCATTATTGATGGAAAGTTTGTTAGTACTTCCGCTTATTTCTATCATTTTATCAAACTTGATATTTCCATTTTCAACATTCACTATAACCTTACAACTCTTTTCACCCTTTTCAATTTTTATTCCATTAATTTCTAAGCTACTACAATTTCCTTCTACCGAAAGATTTGATTTAGAAAATTCCAATATTTGGCCATAAAAAGATGGCATATTTATTTCGACCTGAGCTTCGAATTTTTCTCCAGGATTTATTAAATCTTGAATGAAGATTTGCATACTTTCAATTAATTTTCCAATTGATTGAAATGAAAAATATTTACTGAAATCTATATTTCCTATTCTAGATTTTGAGTAGAAGAAGAGTAATAATAACGAAATTATAACTAATCCACCAACTAATTTCCATTTCATTTTTCTCTAAATATTTATTTGAGCAAAAATATATTAAAGATATCATGCTATTGATGCAATTTGGAGATATTTTTTCCTGGATATTTTGGCTACTCCTTTTATTCGTTCTTTCCTTTTTCGGCCCAAGATTAATGCTTTCTCAATATCTAATAAAAATCGAGGGAGCAGTTAATGTTTTAGAAAGAAGGTCTATAAAAGGAAAAAATTTTGTATTAAAAAGGATAAGTAAGAGTCCAGACTTTGAATTAATAAGAAGAGTTTCATCTTTTTTGGATTTTTTTGTTATAGAGCCAGTGAGTTTAGACCCAAGTGGAATAGTTGAAAAATTAGAGCATGTGCTTAATTTATCAGATGAAAGAATAAAATCTTTTGTAAGAGAAATTGCACCAAAATTAGATTCTGAAGAACAAATGAATTTGTGTATGGGCCTATCTGCAGCTATTTCTTTGCATCAATTAGCAAAAATAATGAAACATTATCTAGAACTTATTAAAAAAACAAAGAATTTACAGTTAGCTTTGCTAATTCAAATGCAACTTCCTTTGATCGATAGAATTTCTAAAGCTTTGGTTAGTGGAACAGAGGCTTTGACTAATGGTTGGCCTATTGGAGATTCTATTGGTCCATTGATAGTTGGTGGACTAATAGGAAATTCAAAATGTATAGAAAAGAATGAAACAGTTATATGTAGAAAAAAGATAAAAGGAAAAGATGTTATTTTGATAAAAGCAAAAGGTCCTGGTGGAAGAGTTGGAAAGATTGGAAGAGTTGTTGAAGAAATTTTGAAGAAAGAAAGAGTTTCAAAGATAATTACAATAGATGCAGCTGTAAAGTTGGAAGGGGAAAGGACTGGAAGTATAGCTGAGGGTATAGGAGTTGCAATAGGAGGAATAGGAGTAGATAGAGCTTTTATTGAAAGGGTTGCTGTTAAGAAAAAAATACCTTTGGAATCGATAGTAATAAAAATGAGTAATGAAGAGGCTATTCAACCAATGAAAAAAGAAATTTTGAGTGCTGAGAAAAAAGTTGTCAATGCTATAGAAGAAATTTTGAAAAGGAGTAAAGGAAAGATAATGATAGTTGGTGTAGGGAATACTTGTGGAATTGGTAATTCAAAGAGAGAAGTTGAAGATGCAAAAAAGAAAATTGAAAAAATTATAAAAATCGTTAAGAGAAGGAAAAGAATTGAAAAAGAAAAAAGAAAATGGTCCTTGTCAAGGTTATTTGAAATTTAAAGGTCTTCTGGTCTCAAAGTCTTTCTTCCATTTGCTTTTGCTCTTTTTGTTGCTTTTGCTACAAGCTCGGCTACTGCTTTATCCAATGCTGCGAAAAATTGTGGACTTATTCTAAAGCCCTTTGCAGCCTTTCTAACAGCAGATTTTACGGTTAATGTAGGCATCTTTTCACCTATAAATATTTTATATTAATTCTTTTTAAAAGTAGTCTTTCTTAAAAATTTTTAAAGTTACTCTTACTTTTCCAAATCTTTACTTCTTTGACCTTCTAAAGTACTTTTGGCTTTAGGTAACACAATACCTCTTTGATATTGATAAACTCCTTTATAAGATCTTGAGACTGAATTTAAAAGTTTTACAAAGATAACATGCAAAAATCTTTCTCCAGCATAAATTCTTACGGGATAATCACCGCACTCCATTCTAATTGTTAGTTGACCTTCCCAACCAGCATCTATTAAGGTTGGGGGAATTGTTATTCCAAGTCTAGCATAAGTACTTCTCAAATTTATAAATCCCATTAAATCAGGGGGTATTTTCAAATATTCTTTAGTTGCAACTAAATAGATTCTGTTTGGCTTTAAAACATAGCTATTGAATTTAATTGGTCTTTCAAAAAAGTCTGAAGAATCAAAATTTTTCAAATCAAAAACTTTTTTAGTTCTTTTTAATGGAACTATTTCATCATAAAGGCGCAAATCTAAACCATTTTCTCTGATCGACTCATCTGAAAATGGTTCTATTTGAAGTCTCTTATTTCTTATATAATTTCTCAAATCAAAGTCGGAGAGTGCCATTTTTCACCTCTTATAAATCCTATCAGATATGGCAGGTGTCACTTCAAATTGACCTTGATATTTTCCTTTATATGGCATGGCATAGCTCGACAATTTCATTAAAATTAAATGCATAAATGGTGTTTTCGAATAAATTTTAACTGGGAATTCACTTCCTTTAATTTCTACAGTTAAAGTACCTTTAAATCCTGCATCAACAATGGTTGGAGGTATTGAAAGGCCTGCTCTTGCAAAGGTTGAGCGAAGATAGCAAAAACCCATCAAGTTTAAAGGCATTTCTATATATTCAATAGTTCTACACAAAACTTTTCTGTGAGGTGGTGTAACTAATTCTCTTGAAATTATAGAGTCATACCAAGGATTTGAATAAACCTCTTTTTCTAGATCAAAGACTTTTCTACTTTTCGGTATTTTCATCTCTCCAGCTAAATGTAAATCAATTCCATTTTGTTGAATACTATCTTCAAATAAAGGGTCTATTTTAAGTCTTTCAGTCTCAATATACCATTTCAAATCAAAATCCGAAAGGATCATATTTTTATAAAATAAAGAAAATTATTTATAGATATGGCATTGAGACCTGGAAGAACAGTAAGAAAAATAGAAAGACCCTATACTAGAGTTTCTTATAGTGTACCAAGAAAAAGTTATGTAAAAGGTGTACCTTCTCCAAGAATAGTTCATTTTGAAATGGGAAATAGAGAAGGAAATTTTAATAGAATATTATATTTGATTTCAAAAACTGATGCTCAAATTAGACATAACGCTTTAGAGGCAGCAAGAATTGTTTGCAACACATTTTTAACAAAAAAACTTGGAATCGCAAACTTTTTCTTTAAAATCTTGAAATATCCCCATCATGTTATAAGAGAAAAACCAATTGCAACCGGAGCAGGTGCAGATAGGTATAGCCAAGGAATGAGATTAGCTTTTGGAAAGCCAAAGGGTTTAGCATTACAAGCATTCAAAGGAGAAAAAATAGCAATGGTAAAAGTTAATAAAGAGAATGTTAAAATTGCGAAGGAAGCTCTTAAAAAATTTGGAAGTAAGGTACCAATAAAGTTTAGAATTGAAATTGAAGAAGCTTAATTTTGATGAAGTTAACATTAAGAGAAAGGAAAGATAAAAATAAATTATGAAATTTGTAAAATTTTTGAAAGAACTTGATAAAAATTCTTTACCAATAGTCGGAGGAAAAGCTGCTAATTTAGGAGAAATGTACAATGCTAATTTACCAGTACCGAATGCATTTGTTGTTACTTGCAAAGCTTACAAATATTTTCTTGAAAAGACTGGAATAAGGAAAAAAATTTTTAGAATATTAAAAAGAACTAATGTCAATAAGCCTAAAGAATTGCAAAGAAATACAGCAAAGATTAGAAAGATAATAGAAAATGCTAAAATGCCAAAAGAGATAGAAGAAGAGATTTCAAAAGCGTATAAAAAGCTATCGAAGGAATATGGAAAAGAAGAAGAGTATGTTGCAATAAGAAGTTCTGCAACAGCTGAAGATGTTCCAGGTGCTTCATTTGCTGGTCAACAATTAACTTTGTTAAATGTGAAAGGAATAGAAAATGTAATTAGTGGAGTAAAAAAATGTTGGGCTTCTTTGTTTACAGCAAGAGCAACTTTTTATAGAGTACAAAAAGGGTTTGAGCATGAGAATGTTTTAATAGCTGTGCCAATACAAAAGCAGCTTGGAATAATGAGTAAAGAAGAATATTTAGAGGGTAAATATGTTAGTGGTGTAGGCTTTACAGTTCATCCTGCAACAGGAGAAAAGGATAAGATAGTTATAGAAGCATCTTATGGCCAAGGAGAAAGCGTAGTTAGTGGTGCTGTAAACCCCGATACTTATGTTATTGATAAAAAGACTGGGAAGCTATTAGAAGTTCATATTGGCAGTAAAGAAAAAATGAGGATTACAAGACTAGAAGGAGAGTTACAAGAAATTCTTACACCTAAAGAATTAAGAAAGAAAAAATGTTTAACAAAAAATGAATTGAGACAATTATGGAAGCTTGCTTTGAAGTTAGAAAAGCATTATAAATTCCCACAAGATTTTGAATGGGCTTCTGAAAGCGGAAAAGTTTATTTAGTTCAAACTAGACCGGTAACTGTTTTTTACGAAAAAGTTGAGGAAAAAATTGAAATTAAAGAAAAACCGATTTTGCAAGGATTACCAGCTTCTCCAGGAGTTGCTATTGGTAAAGTAAAGGTTGCAGTTTCGCTTAAAGATGCTAAAAAAGTAAAGAAGGGAGATATTTTAGTTACTAAGATGACTTCTCCAGATTGGGTTCCTTATATGAGAATTGCCTCTGGAATAATAACAAGTGAAGGTGGCATTACAGCACATGCCGCAATTGTAAGTAGGGAACTTGGCATTCCATGTATAGTTGGAGCTAAAAATGCTTTAGAAAAATTAAGAGATAATATGCTTATTACACTAGATGCAAGAGAAGGTTTTGTTTATGGAAGAAAAGTTAGAGAATTACTAGCTAGAGAAAAAGCTTTAGAGGTTAGCCCAGAAGAAGCTGCTAAACTAAAAACAAAAACAAAAATTTTGATGAATTTAGGAGTGCCAACAGAAATTGAGAGATATAAAAATCTACCTTTTGAAGGAATAGGTTTAATGAGAATTGAATTTATAATTGCTGAATGGGTGAAAACTCATCCTAATTATTTGCTTGAAAAAAAGCAAGGTAAGAAGTATGTAGATAAACTTGCCGAAGGTATAGCAATGGTTGCAAAAGCTATTTATCCAAGATTTGTTGTTGTTAGGTTTAGCGATTTTAAGACTAATGAATATAGGAATTTAAAAGGAGGAAAGAAATTTGAGCCAATTGAATCAAATCCTATGCTTGGTTGGAGAGGAGTTTCTCGTTATATTAGTAAAGATTTTGAAAAAGCTTTTAGGTTAGAGTGTAAAGCTATTAAGAAAGTTAGGGAGAAGATGAAACTAAAAAATGTTTTGGTAATGTTGCCTTTTGTAAGAACTTTATGGGAAACAGAAAAAGTTTTGAAAATAATGGAAGAGGAAGGGTTAAAAAGAAGTAAAGATTTTCAAATATGGATAATGGCTGAAGTACCAAGCATAATATTTTTAGCAGATAAATTTGCAAAATATTGTGATTGCTTTTCTATTGGAAGTAATGATCTAACTCAATTAATTTTAGGAATTGATAGAGATTCCGCAATTTTAGCTAACATGGGATATTTTGATGAAAGAAATGAAGCTGTAAAAAGAGCTATGAAAAAACTAATTGAAGTTGCACATAAAAATAAAACAAAAGTTTCAATTTGTGGACAAAGCGTAAGTGTTTATCCAGAACTTACAGAATTTTTAGTAAAGTGCGGAATTGATAGCGTTTCAGTAAATCCTGACGTTGTTTGCAAAACGAGAAAAATTGTTTATGAAATTGAGCAAAAGTTAAAGAAATAATTATTCAAAGGCTTTTTCAAAAACTTGTTTATTAATTTCAATTGCCTCCGACTTTCTTGCACCAATTACTTTAACTATTGCATTCCATGCATTTTCTTTTGTTAATGGCAAATACGCATTTTTTATTGCATAGCCAAGCAAATAAACGTTAGACAAAACTAAGTTTTTAACAACTTTTTGAGTATCTATTATTTCAAATTTTGAAGAAAAGTTTTTTAGCATTTCTTTTATTTCTTCTATTTCAGGATAAGAAGTTTTTTCTAAGTAGAGAGAAAGTGGAGGTATTTTATAATTGTTTATCAAAAACTTTGTTTTTTCTTTGCTAGCATAATAACAAGCTCTTAAACTTTCTAAAAGTTCTAAAGAGATTATAAGGTCTGCATTTCCCTGTCTAACTAAAGGAGAATAAATCTTTTCTCCAAATCTAACATGCATTTCTGTATGGCCACCTCTTTGCGATAATCCATGTAGCTCTGCTGTTTTCACTTCATAACCTTCTAACAATGCGGCTTCAGCAATTATACTGCCCAAAGTTAAAATTCCTTGCCCTCCTATACCTGTAATTATTAAATTAAACTTCATTTTTTCACCTTTATAGCATTAAATGGACAGACTTTTGCGCAAACTCCACAACCAGTACATAAATTTTCATCAATATGATAATTCCCTTCTTTATCTCTATAAATCGCTGGACAACCCAATTTTAGTAAGCAAGTTCCACATTTTTTACATTTTGATTGGTCTATCTCATATTTTT
>CAZWBF010000011.1:0-15151 GCA_964632185.1 uncultured archaeon | reverse complement strand
AGCTATTTCTTTATTTGGGATTGGATATAGATATATTAAGCCAATGTTAGAAAAAAGACAAGATGAGGCTATGGTTGAAAGAGTTAGAAATGCTTTTGACCCCTCAAATCCTTCTTCCCTATCTTCAAAAATTGAAAATGTTGCAAAGTTGGGTGGAGAAGATACTTTCACTTTAGATGTAAATGGTTTTTGGGAATTAAACGAAGATGAAGATTCTATTTCTTTTAAATTTAATAGTAAGGCAACAGATATAGCTAGTGATGTAGGTTGGATTTCTTTAACAGAAAGGGAAAGTTGTCCTCCTTCTTCTGGAATAGTTGGTAGTGATAAAATAAGTGTTGTTTGTGCTAAAGCAGAAAAAGTTGGAGAGAGATATGAAATTACTTATAAAATCTTTTACAGGGAATTAGTAGATCCCATAACTAATAGAATATATAAAATAGACCTTGTAAAACATGAAGCAGGTGTTTTAACGTCTGGAGGAAAAACCGTAAAAATAGTTAGAGGGAGAGAATCATCTTCGATAAGGGATTCAAAAACTTTAATTTCAACAGAAATAAAAATTTTATTAGTTTAAATGAAAGGACAAACATTAATGATTCAATTTGCATTATTTTTCTTAATAGGTCTTAGTCTTTTCGCTTTAATTGGAAATACTTTTAAACTTCAAACTCAAGTTTACCAAAAAGAAATTGCTGGATATAGTAGAGAAAATACTGCTTCGTATATAAATGCAGTTATTGCATATGAAAATTCTTGCAAATGCGATTTTATAGAGTATAGCATAGGATTAAAAAATACAACTGCTGGCTATATAACTAAAGTAATTTTACTAGATGGTTTAAGAGTTGTTTCTTTACCAACCAATCAATTTTACTTCTCCAGACTTTTTAATCTAAATGCAAGTTATCAACTAGAGGGAGATGCATTTTCAACCCGACCAATAAAAATAACAATTAGTAAAACTGAAAATAAAATAAGGGTAATTTGATGAAATTGAAGAATTTTGTAAAGTTAACTATAAAAGGTTATAAAAAACTTTTGAAAGAGAAGGGGATAAAAGAGAGCGAAGAATCGGCAAAAGTTTTTCAACCTATCCCATTTACACAACCATTCGTGCAACAACAAAAAGCTCCGATGCCTATGGAAGTAGAAGAAGAGAAAGAAGAAAAAATAGAAGGAATAGAATTGCCAAAAAGAATATCAAAAAGAGTCAAACTTGTTGAAAAAAAAGAAGAAGAGCCAAAATTTAGTTTAGTATATCCTTTAATTCCACAAAAACCAAAACCAAATGAAGAAGTTTTTGCTTATGCAAAAATATATTTTGACAAACAAAATCATAGATTTACTTATGAATTGGTTGAACCAAAGTTAAGTGAAGAAATGAAACAAATTCTAAAAAATGTTAGAAGTTTAATTGAAGAGAGACTTGACGTTGATTTGACAAAATTGAAAAAAGTGGAAGCAACTGAATATTTATCTCAGCAGATTGATGATATCCTTAGCTATTATGGGTTTAAGTTAACTAGTAAAGAAAAAAGGATACTAAGATATTATATAGAAAGAGATTTTCTAGGATTTGGAAAAATAGAGCCTTTAATGAAAGACCCAAACATAGAAGATATTAGTTGCGATGGAGTAAATATTCCAATTTTTGTTTTTCATAGAGATCCAAGAATAGGTTCAGTTATGACAAATGTTGTTTTTAAAAATAGTGAAGAGTTAGACTCTTTTGTGATAAGATTAGCTCAGCTAGCAAACAAATCAATTTCAGTTGCTTATCCTTTACTTGATGGTACTTTACCAGACGGTTCAAGAGTTCAGGCAACTTTAGGTACTGATATAGCAAGAAGAGGTAGTAATTTTACAATAAGAAAATTTACTCAATCTCCTCTAACACCAACTCATTTATTGAATTTTAACTCAATCGATGAAAAAGCTTTAGCCTATTTATGGATGATTGTAGATTTTGGAAGAAGTATATTAGTTTCAGGTGGTACAGCCTCTGGAAAAACAACTTTACTAAATGTTTTATCTCTTTTCATAAGGCCGGAAAAGAAAATAATTTCCATAGAAGATACAGCAGAGCTTCATTTGCCTCATTCTCATTGGGTTCCTTCTGTTGCCAGAACAATAATAGCTGGAAAGCCTGGAGAAGTTGATCTATTTGAATTGTTAAGAGAAAGTTTGAGACAGAGACCAGATTATATAATAGTAGGAGAAGTTAGGGGAAGAGAAGCATTTATTTTATTCCAACAAATGGCCACGGGGCATCCAGCTTTAGCAACTATTCATGCAGAAAACTTGCAAAAATTAAGTGATAGATTAACAACAGAACCAATTTCATTACCACCATCTTTGATAGGGAGTTTAGATGTAATAGTTTTTATGAATAGGGTAAGATATAGGGAAAATATTATAAGAAGAGTTACAGAAATAATAGAGATGATTAAATTTGACCCAGAGAAAAAACAACCTATAGTTAATAAAGTATTTAAATGGAATTCTGCTACTGATAAATTTGAAACTGGTGAAAAAAGTTATGTATTTAAGAAAATTTGTGAGCAAACTGGGTTAAGTGAAAAAGAAGTTTTGGAAGAATATCAAAGAAGAATATTAATTTTGCAATGGTTAAAACAAAGGAATGTTACAGATTTTAGGGAAATTCATAAAATAATTTCATTTTATTATACTTATCCAAATAGATTACTTTCCAAAATTATGGGAGAATTATGAAATCGTTTAAAAAAATAGCTTTTAGAATTTTTTCCTCCCAAGCAAGTTATTTAGTTGAACTTTTGCCAGAAATAAGAGAAAATTTGAAAAGAGGAAAATTCAAATATTCTGCAAAGGAATATTTAAGTCTTTCACTTTTTTCATCTTTTTTATGTTTTGTCATTTCCTTACCAATTTTTTCATTCATTCTCAGTTTTTCGTTTCCAATTTTTTCATTCAGCTTTTTCTTTTCAATAACTCTTTCACTTCTTGTATCAGCTATAGTTTTTATATTTTTTTTGCATTATCCAAAGTTTGTAGCAAATTCTATTGCAAAAAAGATAGATGCTGAATTGCCATTTGCAACTCTTTATTTAAAGACTTTAAGCAGTTCAAAACTTCCTTTGCACCAAGTTTTTGAATTGTTTGGAAAATTTGGAGAGTTTCCAGCCATAAGAAATGAAATAAAAGGAATAACGACTGATATAAAATATTTTGGTTTAGATGTAATTACAGCAATTGAAAGAGCAATAGATAGAACACCCTCAAAAGAGTTTAGAGAATTGTTATGGGGAATTTTATCTACTACAGAAGCTGGAGGAGATATAAATAATTATTTGAAAGAAAAAGCAGATTCACTTTTCCAAGAATATAGAAGAAAGTTACATCAGTTTTCACAATCTTTAACTATTTATATAGAAATTTATTTGACTAGTGTCGTATTAGGTACAATTTTTTTCTCAGTATTGACATCAATTATTTCTGCAATATCAAAAGTTACTGGAAATATAGTTTTCATTCAATTTTTACTGGTTTTCATTTTCTTACCACTTGTTTCAATAATATTTGCATTTATAATTAAATCTGCTGCTCCGGGTGAAGAGAAATGAATAAAAGAAAAATTTATTTAATTAGCTTCTTAATTTCTTCCATAGTCTTATCTTTAGGTTTAATAAGTGGAATACCTGGAGTAGTAGGTAATTCATTAATTATATCTGTAGGGATACTATTATTTCCATATTTTTTCTTTCGTTATCAAGAATTTGTGAGAATAAAGGAAATGGAGGAAAAATTCCCAATTTTCTTAAGAGATTTAGTTGAATCAATAAGGTCTGGTGTTCCTTTACCAAGAGCTATAATAGATTCTTCTCGAATTAATTATGGAAAGCATTTGACAAGAGAAATTAAAAGAATAGCAAATCAACTTACTTGGAGAATGCCAGTAAATAAAGTTATTGACCTTTTCATAAAAAGGTTAAAGAAAAGTAGAAGATTGCAATCTGCACTAAGAATAGTAAAAGAAGCTTACTTTTCTGGCGGAGATTTAGCATCAACTATAGATGCTGTTGCAGACAGTACTACTTTGCTTACTGATTGCGAAAAAGAAAGAAGAAGTGTTTTGAATAACTATGTTGTTGGAATTTATGCAATATCTATTATCTTTCTTGGTGTTATAGTTACAATAAATAACTTTCTATTACCAATATTTGCTGAAACCGAAGAATATGGGGGGATGGGATTAAAAGATCCATGTAGTATTTCTAGAGATGTTGCCTCTCAATTAATATGTGATTTTTATGAGGTTATTGGAAAAAATGTATTAAGAGTAGAATCAAGCTATTATTTATCATTCTTCTTTATGATGGCTTTAATTCAAGCATTTTTTGCTGGATTAGTAATAGGACAAATTAGTGAAAGAAGTTTTATAGCAGGAATAAAGCATAGTGTTATACTGGTTGGAATTGTCTGGGGAACTTTCTTAATATTAATTCAAATAGGTATTTTAGGTTGATAAAATGAAAGGTCAACTATCTGCAGATTTTTTTATTTCATTAACTCTTTTTATTTTGCTTACTTCTTACTTTTTAGTTAGAGTTCTAGATATTATGCCGAGTTTTTTACATGAAGAAAAGATGCAATCTTTAAGAGGAACTGCATATGCAATTTCTGAACTATTAATTAATGATGCAGGAGAACCAAAAAATTGGCAGACATTACAATTAAGCCAAATAAAAAGAATTGGATTAATGGACGAAGAAGAAAATCTAACAAATTTTGTTTCTTTAGATAAAATAAATAGATTAAATGCTATTTGTAATTCACCAAATAATACTGTAGGTTACCCAAAAATTAAAGAATTACTTGGCATTGACGAGAATATAAATGTATCTATAGTTATAAAAAATTTAAATACAGATAGTGATATAGCTTCTTGTTGGCCACCAAGCTTGAGGTTGTCAAGAATAGTAAACATATCGAGGGTAGTGAGTTATAAAGAAGATTCAGAATTAATTCCAGCAGAAGTTTTAATTATGGTTGGTGAATGAAATGAAAGGAGTAATTTCAATTGTTGAATTTGGAATTGCAGCTCTCTCTCTAATAATAATTTTTAACATTTTGTTTCCCTCAATTAGTTATGAGCATAAATGGGAAGATGCTTTAACTATTTTAAAAGCAAGAGATGCTATCATTACTCTTGATAGAATAGGAAAATTATATAGATATTCTTTTGATTCTACTGAACTTTCGAATTTTTTGGATAAAGTAATACATGAGGAAAAAATGATAAAATGGGGAGAAACTGAAGGAACTTTTAAATCAAGAATTATAGTTGCATGTAATTGTACGAAAGAACAAATTTCTGATTTGTCTAGATGGATTGGAACGATTAAATTGAATGATAGATATGTAACCTTAGATTTTGTAGAGAGTAAATTGAATGAAATTCCTGTAAGTGATGTATTAATTATCTGGGGTTATAAACCATTGTCTCCATATTATAATACTCTTAAAAATTATGTCGCAGAGGGAAATGGAATTATTGAATTAATGGATTTCAAGGGAACAAATCCAGAGGATAAAGTTAATAATGATATAGTTCAAAGGGAAATTTTTGGTATAAGATACGATACAAGAGATAATGATGCTGTAGATGAAATAAGTTTTTCAAAAAAACCTCAAAGTGTAGAAGAAAAAATATATTTTCCATTTAAAATTTTCTTTCATATTCCTTTACCCCTTATACCAACAACCAGAGTTTTTGAAATTCCTAGCTGCACAATTCCAGGAGGTCAGCCAAAAGGCTTTTTTTCAATAAAAGGAAAGAAATTTCCTTATTGGATTTGTACAACAACTTCTGTATGGTTTGATACAGATGGAGACTTGATAGCAGATAAACTAGTTAGTGAAGGAGAAAAATTTGAAATAGAAGGTTATAACTTTACCTTAAGTTATGTTGAGGAATCGAGAATTGGTATAAAGTTTCATGAAAATTATATTTTTGATGATTTTCTTTCTTATATAGCTCCGGCAGGTGAACCATCTCCACCAGGAAAAGCTTTGGGAACAAGAAGAATTCCAGATATTTATCCATCTAATAATGATACAGAAAGAATTTTATTATTTGGTATTTCATCAACAAAAAATTATTCTGCCTGTATTTTAAATATAACTGAAATTTCAAGAGTTGCTTGGTTACCAGAGTTGAGTAAGGATGGTACAAGAGTAATTCAGGATGATGAAAAATTGCTTTTAGCTACTTTGATTTTAGATATGAGTAATAAAAAGGAAAAAGAAATTTTTAGAATTCATGAAGGTAGAAGTGTTTCATATATAAATGTGTTTAACAAGGATATTTTCGAAGTTTATGAATTTAAACTTGGTATTACTCGACCCTATTAGCTATTTAAGTCTTATTGCTTCTAAATTTTTAGGAGCTATACTATCTATTTTAAATATTCTTTTTATCGTATTACTTAAGTCTATAGTTTTTCTGTATTCTCCATGAACAACAACTACTTTATTTGGTTTTGATTTTAATCTTCCTATATATCCAAGTAATTGATTTCTATCCGAATGGCCAGATAGTCCTTCAATCGTCTTTACTTGCATTTTTAATTCCATAGTATAGGTTTTTCCATTTTCTTCCATCGGAATTTCTTTCCATCCTTTTTGAATTCTCCTTCCCATTGTACCTTCAGCTTGATAACCAACAAATATTAAAGTGTTTTTTTCATCTTCTCCAAGCATTCTTAGATGTTCTATTACCGGTCCACCTACAAGCATTCCAGAAGTTGAAATTATTACACAAGGTTTTTCATTCCAGGCCTTTTCTCTTTCTTGTTTAGACGCTATTCTTTTAAATATAGGATTTAAGAAAGGATCATTTCCACTAAAAATCTTTTTTTGCATATTTTTTGAAAGATATTCTGGATAAGCAGTAAAAATTCCATTAGCATCCCAAATCATTCCATCTAAGAAGACTGGATATTGAAACTCATTTTCAACCAAGATTGCCATAACTTCTTGAGCTCTTTCAACTGAGAAACTTGGTATTAAAACAATTCCATTTCTTTCCATAGTAGCGTTAATAATATCCATCAATTCCTTTTCAACTTCATACCTTGGTGGCATTATGTCTTGTTTGCTACCATATGTAGATTCTATAATTAAAGTTTCAACTCTTTGAAAATTAGTAAATGCAGGGTCTAACAAAGTTGTTTTGCCAAACTTTTGGTCAACCGCGTATACTATGTTATGCAAACCATCGCCAATGTGTAAATGAATGATAGCTGAGCCTAAAATATGACCCGCTGGTTGAAAAGTTAATCTTATATCTGGAGTAATATCAGAAACTTCATTATATTCTAAGGTTATCGAATGTTTTACAGCCTCTTTAACACCTTTAGCTGTGTATAAAGGAGAATTTACACTTTTTTGCATAACATCAATATAGTCTAAGCATAACAATGCAAATAAATCTAAAGTTGGAACTGTCATATATACAGGGCCATTATAACCATGTTCATATAAATATGGAATAAAACCACAATGGTCTAGATGAGCATGAGAAACAATTACGGCATCAATTTCACTCAAATCAAATTCTTTCGTATTAAAAATTGGATATATTTCACTATTTTTTCCACCGACATTTATGCCGCAATCAATTAGAACTTTTGATTTTGGAGTTTCAAGCAAAGTACAAGATCTACCTACTTGCCCCCAACCACCCAAACCTATAATTCTGATCCAATTTCTTTTTATTTCAGTCGGAGAAAAAATTGATTTACCAATTTCATTTAAGAATTTTTTTCTGAATTTTACATTTTTATGTAAAACTTTTCTTATACCATTTACTATATCAGAAGGTATGCTTGGAACTCTTTCAATTCTTGGAGACCAAAATATTTCTTTTTTTATCTTTCTAAAAGTTTCTCCACCTTTTCCAATTATTAAACCTGGCTTTTTTCCAGCTATAACAACTATACTTCTTTCTGGCTCAAAATATATGTCAGTAATTTCAGCATCTTTTGGAACAATTTCTAATATAATTTTTTTAGCTTCTTCTTGGTCAATTAATAATTCATTATCAGCCCTTACTTCAATCCTCTTTTTTATTTGACTAACAATTTCTCTTATCTTTTCCTCATTTTCTCTGAAAAAATCTTTATCTTTAGTATATACAATAATCTCTGAACCTTCTAATTCAATCTTTGAAATTATTTTCTTAGGTAATAATGACTCTACTTTTTCAAGAATCTCCATTTTTTATCAACTTATTTTTTTATTGGATATGAAGTTATTTTAACCCCATCTTTTGTTATAACAGCAACATCTATTGCTTGACCACCGGATGCTATATCTCTCTCTATTGCAGATCTAATACTTTCTACTGCTAATTTTTCACCTTCTTCAACACTTATACCATCCTTATAATCTTTTTCAAGAACTCCTAATGCAATAGGAGATCCAGAGCCAGTAGCAAAGAAATGTTTTTCCTCTTCAGTGCCACCTATTGCATCTAAAGTAAATATTCTTGGCATATCATCAAACCCAGCAACTATTAATTGTACCATATAGGGTAAATAGCTCCACCTTCCAGATTGTAAAATGTTTGAAAGTAGAGATGCTGCTGCTCTTACATTTGGCTTTCTTTTATTCTGGATTTCGAATAATTTCAATTCTGCTTTCATATATCTAACTAAAGCTTGAGCATCTCCCCAAACGCCAGCAGCTGTCAAAACAATTCTGTCAGCTATTTCAAACATCTTCTTACTTTCCTTACTTGCTACTAGATATCCCATAGTAGATTTTTTTTCTGTGGCAACTACAACCCCATCTTTACAAACTAAACCTACAGTTGTTGTACCACTTTTCAATATTTGCATTTTATCCAAGTCTTTCATTTCCATTTTGATTACCAGAATTCAATTAATTATTAATAAGGATTTAAATATTTATCTTTTTCTTTGTTTATAAGTTTATCATTTCTATCCAAACAATTTAACCGGAACCCAACTCCAAACTTTTTTAAATAAATTAACTCCTTATTCCATTTTATGAGGATTGCTTTTTTGGCAGACTTTCATTTGGGTTTCGGATTTAACTCAGAGGTAAAAAAAAGTGTTTTCCTTGCGGCAAAAGAAGCTGTAGAAGAGGCTGTGAAGAGAAGTGATTTGATTGTAATTTGTGGAGATATTTTTGATACTAGAGCACCTCGCACAGAAACTTTTGCAGAAGGAATAGAAGTAATATCTAGAGCTCTTTTAGGTGAAAGTTCAGAAACCAGACTAATATATTCTGACAAAGAAATTCCAAAGATTTGCTCTTACTTACTTAACGCTAAACCATTAATAGCAATTCACGGAAACCATGAAAGAAAATCAAAAGGAGAAATTAATCCGGTAAAAGCTTTAGAGATTGGAGGCTTACTTATTCATCTTAACTTTAATTCTGTTATTTTCGAAAAAAATGGAGAAAGAGTTGCTATTCATGGAATGAGTAATGTTCCAGAAAGATATGCAAAAAATGAACTAGATAAATGGAATCCAAAATGTTTTGAGGATTGCTTTAATATATTAGTTCTGCATCAAAGTATTGATCCCTATGTTTACTCTCCTCTAGAGCCACCAACTCTTTCTATAAAAAACTTACCAAATAAATTTGATTTAATAGTAGATGGTCATATTCATCAATCAACTTTAGATAAAGTTAATGGTAACCTATTTTTAATTCCAGGAAGTACTTCAGTTACACAGTTTGAAAAGAAAGAGGCTAATTCAAAAAAAGGATTTTATATTTTCGATACTTTATCAAAAAAATATGAATTTGTTGAGCTAAAAAACTCAAAAAAATTCTTTTTTGAAGAAATGGAGATTGAAAGTAATAAACCTTTAATTTCGCAAATTGAAGAAAGAATTGAAAAAATAATTTCAAAAGAAGAGAAGCCGATAATAAAAATTAAGCTTAAGGGAGAAGAAACTAAAGTTATAGACCAAGACTTAAAACTTGTTGAAGAAAAATTTGCAGATAAAGCAATCTTAATGATAGTAAAAGAGTTGGAATCTCCAGAAATTTCTGAAAAAATTGAGTTTTTAAGGAATTTGAGAGAGAAAAAATTGTCGATAGAAGAAATGGGTTTGAATTTGTTGCATGAAAATTTAAAAGAACTTAATTTTTCCTTCAAACTTACTCCTGAAAAACTTTTTAATTTGTTTGAGAAAAGTGCAGATGATGCTTTACAAATTTTACTAGGAGAACAACTTACTTTAGAAAGGTGGAAACTTGATAACAAAAGTTAAATTAAAAAATTGGAGAAGTCATTTGAATACTGAAGTAGAGTTTGTTAGTGGTACGAATGGATTAATGGGTACTATAGGCTCTGGAAAAACAAGTTTGCTTGATGCAATTTGCTTTGCTTTTTTTGGCAACTTCCCAACTCTTCAATCAAGAAAAATAAAATTAGATGATGTGATAATGAGTAAGCCAACAATACAAAAAGAGGCTGAAGTTAGTGTTGAGTTTGTAATTGATGGGAAAAAATATAGAGTTACAAGAAGGATAGAGAGGGGAAAAGGTACAACTTTTGCTGAAATAAGAGAAGGTAATAAAATCTTAGAATCACCAAATTCGAAAAGAGTAACAGAAATAGTTGAAAAAATTTTGAAAGTCAATTATGAATTATTCACTAGATCAATTTATTCGGAACAAAATTCTTTAGATTACTTTTTAACCCTTCCAAGGGGACAAAGAATGAAGAAGATAGATGAACTATTAGCTATTGATAAATTTGAAAATGTTAGGAGCAATTGCATTTATGTAATAAATAAAATTGCAGATAGGAAATTTGGTTTAGAAAGTTTACTTTCAAAAGTTGATTTAGAAAAATTAAAAGAAGAATTAAAAGAACAAAAAGAGTTTTTGAATAGGATAGAATTAAAAGAGCAAGAACTTAGCTTGCAACTTAAATCTTTGGAAGAAGAAATTGAAAAAAAAGAAAAAGAATTTAGCGAAATTAAAAAAATTAAAACAGAATTGGATGAAGTTGAAAAGAATCTTTCTGGAATAGATAAAGCAATGGAAGAATTGCAAGAATCTCTTAAAAGATTGGGTGAAGTTAAAGTTAAAGATGAAGATGCTGTTCAAAAGATTATAGAGGAAATAAATGGAAATTTGGAAAATCTTGAAGGAAATTACAAGGAGAAAGTTGAAAAATATGAAAAAATTTATGAAAGGTTTTCTGAAATAAATTCGAATCTAAAGTTCTTGAAAGAAGAGAGATTAAAAGAACTGGAAGAAAAAATAAATGAAAAATTAGAGAAGAAGAAAAAAGCAGATGAAATAGAAAAAATCGTTGGAAAAGATTACGAAAGAAAATTGGAAGAAAAGAAAAAGATTGTTGAAAATTTGTGGAATGAAGCAGAAACAATGAAAATCAAAATCGATGAACTAAGAAAACAAATAGATGAGCTTTCTTCTATTAGTGGAAAATGCCCAATTTGTGAAAGAGAAATTTCCGACGAATTGAAAGAGAAACTTGTAAAAGAAAAAATGCAACATATAAAAAAGTTTGAAGATGAAGTTAAGAAAAAAATAGAAGAAAAAACTGTAATTGAAAAAGAAGTTGAAGAGATTGAAAATTATGTAAACTTATTAAAAGAAATTTTGAATGAAATAAAAGATTTGGATGAATTGAAAAATAAGTTTAAAGATGCAAAGATAAGGTTTGAAGAACTTGGGAAAGAGAGAGTTAGCGTTGAAAAAGAAATCAATTTACTTCAAAACGAGATTAAAGCTCTGGAAGAAAAAATTGAGAAAATGAAAGCGGAGAAAATAGAAGTGGAAAAAGAAATTTTGAAGTTGAAAGAATATCAATCGATTATTGAAAGGATGAAGAGTTTGGATGAGAGAAGAAATGTACTTTCTCAAAAGGAAAAAGAATTGAAAAATTATTTAACTCTAAAAAATTTGGAAGAAATTGAAAAAGAGTTGAGAGAAGCTTTAATGAAGAAAAGTGAAATCAAAGCCAATTTAAGTTCTTTGCAAGAATCGAAAATTGAAAAGGAAAAGAGAAAGAAAGAACTTGAAAAAGAAATTGAAACTTTTGAAAAAGAAAAGAAAAAAGTTGAAAATATGGAAAACATAATAAAACAACTTAAGCTTTTTGCGGAAGCTATTTCAAAGACTCAACTTGATCTAAGAAAAGAGTTTGTTTCTACAGTTAACTATACAATGAATAAAATTTGGCAAGATTTATATCCATATCAAGATTTTATTGGAATAAAATTGGAGGTTGAAGAAGGAGATTATGTATTGAAACTACAGGAAAGAAGTGGGGAATGGAAGAATGTAGAGGGAATCGCTTCTGGTGGAGAAAGAAGTTTAGCTGCTTTAGCTTTAAGAGTAGCTTTTGCTCTTGTATTGACGCCGCAACTAAAATGGCTAATTTTAGATGAACCTACTGCAAATCTAGATAAAAAATCAATTCAAACCTTTGCATCTATTTTGAAAAATAGCATAATAGATTTTATTGATCAGACTTTCATAATAACTCATCAAGAAGAATTAGCTGAGGGAATAACTGGCTATCTATATAGGTTTGAAAGAAATAAAGCAAAAGATGAGCCTACAAGAGTAATTAGAGTAGTATGATTTTTATCAAAAATTTTCCAGTTGCTTTTTTAAAAGAAGAAAAATGTTTAGTATTAAGCGAATTGCATTTGGGAATAGAGCATGAATTTTTTCAATCTGGTATAGTGATTCCATCTCAAGCAAAAAAATTTGCTAAAATAATCAATAAATTAATTAAAAAGACGAAAGCAGAAAAATTGATAATAGTTGGAGATGTTAAGCACAAAATTCCAGGCATAAGCTTAAGAGAAAGATATGAAATTCCTAAATTTTTCTCTTTGTTAAACGATATTGATATAATCATAGTTAAAGGTAATCATGATGCAGGTTTAGAAAAAATTTTGCATGAAATAAAAATTTTTGGAAGTAAAGGATTTAGAATAAATAAATTTGGATTTTTTCATGGACATGCATGGCCAGATAAAAGATTAATGAGTTGTGAATATCTCTTTGCTTCTCATTTGCATCCTTGTGTTGAGATAGGTAAAGTGAAATTTAATATACAGAGGGTTTGGATTAAAACAAAAGTTAATGTTGAAAAAATAAAAAGAAAATATAGAATAAAAGATAAAAAGCCAAATCTCATAATTTTGCCAGCATTTAATAATTTAGTTGGTTGTTTAGCAATAAATAAAAAATTTGATAAAATAAGTGGAGTTCTGAAAAATTTTATTGATAAAAAGAATTCACAATTTTTTCTAATCGACGGAACCTACTTAGGAAACCTTTTTCTCTAATTCTTCTAGTAATTGAATTTCGCTTTCACTTAACCTTGATTTTAATTCTTTGAGAATTCTGATTTCATTTTCCGATAAATAAGAGACTAAAATATCATCTTCAAAAAAATCTTTTTTTGCAGTTGGCTCTTCCATACTTATTGCAACCCTTTCGTTTACATTTGCTTCTTGAATATTTTCCCCCTCCTTCTGAATTTCTTTTACTTTTCCGATAAATTTATTATCCTTAGCTAATTTTACTCCAGGAATTAGTTTACCACTAATAATTTCAACTCCAACTATGCATGGTTTACTAGACCTAAAAATACAACCTTTTAAAACTCTTAGCTTTACAGGTCTTCCAATAGACGCAAGTTTTTCTTGTATTTCTTTTTCTTTTAATTCTTCTAACCATTTTTTATAATCTTCAAAAAGTTTGTAAATGATATTATCCGAAAATATCTTTACATTTAATTTTTTTGCAAGCTCTTTTGCATCTTCCAAAATTTTTGAATTGAAAGAAAAAATAACTCTTTTTTTCTCATCCTTTACAAGACTTGATTCAATAACATCTTCCTTTGTAACATTACCTACTTCAGTTTTTTTTATTGGTATGTTCTCTTTTTTTGCCATATGAATTAAAGCTTCTAAACTACCAATAGAATTTGCCTTTAAAATTACCCCCTCATCTTCCTTTTCATATTCAACAGTTTCACTTTCTTTTTTTAATTCTCTTTTTGCATCTTCAATCTCATTCTCACTTTTACAAACTATAAATGGAGAACCAGCAATTACATTTTCTAAGTTAAGAGCTGCAATTTTTACTCCACAAGCAGCATTTACTTTTTCAACATTTAGAAATTTCTTTTCAATTCTTAACTCTTTTAAGGGCTGTGGTAATAACAAAGCTTTTACCTTTGTTATTATTGGGATTTTACCGCCAATTACAAGATAATCTCCTCTTTCAATACTTCCATCATATAATATTACATCAGCAGTTAAACCAATTCCTCTAACTTCTTTTATTTCTAGAACATTTCCTTTACCTTTTTTCCCTAATTTTAATTTTCCCTTTAAAAAATGTTGAGAGAGTCCACAGAGAACCAACAATAATTCTGGTAAACCCTCCCCGCTTATTCCAGAGCAAGGAATTATAGCAACTTTCTTTCTAAAATCTTCTATTCTGTCAAATCTATCAGCATCAAAACCTCTTTCAACAAGCTGAATTATTATTTTTGCAATTTTTTCTTCTAACTCCCTTTTAACATTTTCATTTTGCATTTCTAAACTTTTAAGAAAGCTAGAACCTTTATTAACTCTCCACCCATTAATTTTATCAATTTTTGTTGCAGCAACTAAAAATGGAACTTTAAACTGTTTTAGAAAATCAAGTGATTCATCTGTTTGTGG
The DNA here is from genome assembly GCA_964632185.1 of uncultured archaeon. Taxonomy (GTDB): domain Archaea; phylum Aenigmatarchaeota; class Aenigmatarchaeia; order CG10238-14; family CAZWBF01; genus CAZWBF01. The sequence continues at coordinate 398 of CAZWBF010000011.1, read as the reverse complement.
TTGAAACCCTTCATTTATATCAATAACTAAAATTGAAAGATCAGCAATAGAACCACCTCTTTTTCTTAAGCTAGTAAAAGCTTCATGCCCTGGAGTATCTATGAAAAGTAAGCCCGGAATTTCAATTCTTACCTTAAATTTTTCTAGAAGATCACCACATATTTTTTTTATCGTATTTGATGGAATAAAAGAACAGCCTATCATTTGGGTTATTTGCCCCGGCTCTTTTTTTGCAACTACACTTCCTCTTATACAGTCTAACAAAGTTGTTTTTCCGTGGTCTACATGACCAAGTACAGTTAAAATAGGAGCTCTTATCTCTTCCATATTAACCTATAAAATATCTATTTAAAAATATTTAATCAAATTATGGAAGAAATAGAAAGGGAAATAGAAAA
>CAZWBF010000010.1:14252-15727 GCA_964632185.1 uncultured archaeon | reverse complement strand
GTCCACTAGCAGTTCCTCCTGTAGATTTTACAACATCTCCAGCTGGTCTTAATTTAGTGAAAGAAAATCCTGTACCACCACCAGCTTTTTGAACTAAAGCCATAGTTTTTACAGCTTCAAAAATACTTTCCATATCATCTTCGATTGGAATAACAAAACAAGCGGATAAAGTCAAGCCCTTTTTTGTGCCAGCGTTCATAAGAGTTGGAGAATTTGGCAAAAATTCAAAATTTGTCATCATTTGATAAAACTTTTCCTCTAGTTCTTTTATCTTCTTATTACTTTTTCTATACTTTTTCTCAACTTCAGCAATAGTTTTAGCAACTCTTCTAAACAATTGGTTTGTAGTTTCAATTATATTTCTTTCCTCATCTCTAAGCAAGTATCTTGCTGCAAGAATTACAATAGTATTTAAAGGTAATTTTAAATCATCTTTTACTCCTAATATTGCACAAGCTTTTCTAGCTTCAGTTCTTTTTTGCCTGTATAATATATAAGCTTTGGCTGTTTTGTAATGGCCATTCTCAACCAAAACCTTTTCAACTAAATCTTGAACTTGCTCTACTACAGGAATTTGTCTTGGCTTTAATTTTTTCTCTAACAACCTTACAACTTGCTCAGCTAATTCTTTTGGCTTTTCTTTATCCTTTCCACCAACAGCTTTTGCAGCTTTCCAAATTGCAGTCGCTATTTTATCTGGATTAAATTTTACGATTCTTCCATCCCTTTTCTTAATTTTTTTGATTTTTGTTTTTATAGAAGTCTTTATCAAATCATTGTTCATATGAGTAATATTTGCTAAAAATTAAAATAAGTTTTTCTGTGAAGAATTCAATTTTTCAAATTAAATATTTTTAAGAAAAAAGTACAAACTATTATTTGGTTTAAGATGATCTTTTTTAAGAAAAAAGATGTTGGAAAGGAAGAAGTGGAGAAAATAAAGGAAAAAACAAAAGATTTTCCAAAGGTTGAAGAAACAAAAATAGAAAAAGAGGAATATAGTATTCCTCTCTTTGTAAAAATTGAAAGATATGAAGAAATTCTTTCTGTTTTGGATGAATTAAAAATTCTTATAAGAGATGCTTCAAATGCAATTTCTATGCTTAACGAAATTGAAAAAATGAGAAATGAGAATTTAGCAGTAATTCAAAGGAGCTTTGAAAAATTGAAAGAAAAAATTGAATACTTTGATTCCAAATTTAAAAAACCGAGAATTTTGAAAGAGAGCATACCTAAACAAGAAATCTCTAGCATAGAAGAAAGCTTAAATAAATTGAAAAGTGAATTGGAGAAAATGAAATTCGAAGAAAGACCGAAAATTTGATTTTTATAAATATTCTAATTCTACAATATATTGCCGGGGTCGCCTAGTCAGGTCAATGGCGCGAGGCTCAAGATAGCTTGAGCTTTGAAAAATGATGAGAAGAAACCTCGTGGCTTAGTGCCTTCGTGGGTTCAAATCCCACCCCCGGCAT
>CAZWBF010000010.1:9132-14152 GCA_964632185.1 uncultured archaeon | reverse complement strand
AAAGAAAAGAAATTTAGCGTTCAGCTACTGTTTCATATGCTACAATTACTGCACCTACCAATGCAAATAACCAACCAACTACTGCAAATATGTTTCCAAGTCCATTCCAAGCTTCTGCAGGAACTCCATACGGCACTACAACAGGCCCTACTACTCCAAATGTTCCAGCAAATATCATTAGAACTCCTGCAGCTGCTATCCAACTGAAACCTTTTGACTTTGATCTCCATTTAAAGTATTCTGCCATTACTACTGCTAATAGCAAAGCAAGGCCAACGTCTAAAGCAGTTGTTTCGAACATATTTACCTAATTTTCAAATAAAAGGGTATAAATAAATTTTTTTCTGTTCGTTTAAAAAATGTGACTTAATAGTAGTAATCCTTAAATATATGTTTTGTCAGTGAATCAAAGTTTATTTAAAATAAAAAAAGAGGTGGGGAAAATCACCATTCTTCTTCATCATCTTCCCACTCTTCTTCTTCCTGCCCACTCTCCCATTCTTCCATTTTATTTTCACCTATTTGGTGAGATATAAAATCTTGTATTTATACTTTTCGCGTTATTTTTGCATTTTATTCCAAAAATTTTAAATCTTACTTAATTTAAAAAATAAATGCAGGGAGCTAGGCTGGGTGGTTGGGCCCCACCTGTAAGCGCAAGCGGTCCTTAGGCGCAGCCGAAGCCTTGGAGGCGGTGTAGTTATTGCAGGTAGTCTGCATCTCTGACGATGAAACTTCGCCTTCCAGGATACTATACTCAACGAACCAGAGGAGGTCCGGAAGGAAGCACTCTTAAGTTGAGTATGGTATGCTTGGAAGTCAACGAAGTTAAGAAAGAGGTGCAGGTCAACTACTTGCAATAACTATACCCACTCCAGGGCATGCTCCCTGCAATTTAGTGATGAAAATGAGGAAAGAAAATAAAATTTTAATTTTAATCGGAATTTTTCTATTAATTTATTTAACTCCAACGCTCTTACCAAAAAAGGTTGAAATAATTTATTATAATAGAACCTTACCTTCTTCATATAAATTTAGTCAATCAGAAATTGAAATTCCTGCTATTGGTAAAATTAATGGAAAGGAAACTGGTGTAATAACAACACTTAAAGTTTCAGCTATTCCTGGAGAAGGAAGAACATTAACAAATATAGAGAATTTACTTTTCTGGATCGATACTCAATACTCAATAAGAGTTGCAAAACATGTTGCTCAAAGAATAACTAATATTGATATTTCAAAAATTGATTTGATTTATACAATAGAATCTAATGCATCAATAATTGAGGGGCAATCAGCAGGAGCAGCTTTGACTATAGCAACAATTGCAGCATTGGAAAATAAAACTTTGAATAAGAGTGTAATAATTACTGGAACTATTAATGATGATGGTAGTATAGGGAAGGTTGGGGGAATAGTTTATAAAGCAGAAGCTGCAAAAGAGGCTGGAGCAAAATTATTTTTAGTTCCTGAAGGACAAAGTTATGTTACTGAGTATAAACCTAAAAGAACATGCGAAAAAATTGGCATAATAACTTTTTGTAGAACAGAATATGAAATTCAAAAAGTCAATGTAAGTGAAGTTGTTGGTATTGAAGTGAAGGAAGTGAAAGATATAGATGAAGCATTAAATTATTTCTTTTCTTAATTCAATTATGGGGGAAATATTAAAAATTTCATTTATTTCAATTATTTTTTCTCTTGTTCTTTCCTTCCCAACATTTGAAAATTTCTTTACTTATTTAATTCTTTCTTTTTTCTTTTTCTTTTTGCATTACTATGCTCATCTTCTAACTTCAAAATTTTTTGGTTTAAAGATAAAATTTGAAGTTTTGCCAAAATTTACTTCAACATCTTTTTTCATCTCTTTACTCTTTTCTTTATTCAAAATTCCTTTTAAAATTTTAATACCGGGAAAAATTGATGTTTATGCTTATAAATTCAGACTTAGAAAGAAAATTACTTTTGAAGAGGTTGGAGCGATAAGTTTTGCTGGCCCATTTATAAATAGTTTAATTGCAATCTTTTGCTGGCTATTTTCTTTTCCACTTTCAGATTTAATATTAAAAACAAATTGGCTAATAGCAATTTCAACTCTTCTGCCATTTGGTGAATTAGACGGAACCAAAATATTATTTTGGAAAAAATGGTTATGGCTTTTATTTTTCTCCATCTCAATTTTATTATTGATAACATGAAATTAGGAATATTTTTGCACAATCTATCTCACTTTTTGCTACCGTTTTTGCTTTTTTTGATGTTCTCCTCAATTTCTGAAGAATTGAATAAAGAAATTTTAGCAATCTTAGTTTTTGTAGGAGCCTTTTTACCAGATATTGACCATTTCAAAATTTTTGCAGATTATAGGTTTAGAAATCTTAGCCATTTCATTTCTTATTGTTTAACAACAGATAGATACAGAAAAACTTTGTTGCTATTTCATAACATACCTGTCATACTCGCTTTAACTTTTTCCCTTCCTTTCTTTTTCCTATTTAACATTTATGATGGAATTTTTATTCTTTCATTTCTTTCTCATTTAATATTAGATTTGTCTTTTGACCTTTATTCGATTGGCAAAATTTCACATTGGAAAATAAGGAGAAGGATATGAAGATAATAGCAGATTTCCATCTTCACTCAAAATACTCAAGAGCAACAAGCAAAGAAATGAATTTAGAAGGAATGGTTAAAGGCGCAAAGATAAAAGGTTTGAATTTACTTGGAACTGGAGATTTTACTTTTCCTTTATGGTTAAAAGAGTTAAAACAAAAACTTAAGCCTCTAGAAAATGGCTTATTTGAATACGAAAATGTTTATTTCACATTAACAGCAGAAGTTGCAACTTATTTTAATTACGAAGGAAAAATGAAAAGAATTCATCATGTAATTCATGCTCCATCTTTTGAAATTGTTGATCAAATAAATGAAGCTCTATCAAAATTTGGGAATTTAAAAGCTGATGGTAGACCAATTCTAAATTTAAGTGCTCCTGAGCTAGTTGAAATTTTAATGCAGATTAGTAAAGATATTTTAATTTACCCCTCCCATGCTTGGACGCCTTGGATGTCTTGTTTGGGAAGTAAGTCTGGTTTTAATTCTATAGAAGAATGTTATCAAGATCGAGTTAAACATATTTTTGCTTTGGAAACTGGACTGAGTTGTTATGACTCTGAGACAGAAGTCTTGACCGAAAATGGGTGGAAAAAGTTTTGGGAAATCACAAAAGGAGATAAAATATGTACGTTAAACAAGGAGAAAGAAATTATAGAATTCCAGCACCCAACTAACATTTATTACTATGATTATGAAGGGAAGATGTATAGGTTAAAAACTTCAAGAGTAGATTTGTTAGTAACACCTAATCATAAACTTGCAATAAGAAAATATCCCCTTTGTAAAAAGTGGTCGCCTATTAGATTAATAAAAAGTGATAAAAGATTCGGAAAAGAAAAAGTCTTTAAAAAAGATGGAAAATGGATAGGGAAAAAAGAAGAATATTTTGTTCTCCCTGCCGTTAAGATACCTCATGGGAATAGGTATTATTCTGGACATCGAATAATAAAAGAAAAAAAATTACCTATCAAATCCTGGCTTAAATTCTTCGGATTTTGGATAGCAGAAGGACATATTACAAGAAATGAAAAACATGGTGAATATAATGTAATCGTATCTAATAATAACAAAAATTTACTTGAGGAAATTAGAAACATACTAAAAGAAATGGGTTTCAATCCATACTTACGAAAAAATCAATTGAGGGTAAGAAACTTTCAGCTCTGGAATTATCTTAAACAGTTCGGCAAAGCACACAAAAAGTTTATACCAAAGGAAATAAAACAACTCTCTAAAGACCTTTTATCAATATTTTTTAGATATTACATAAAAGGTGATGGGCACAGATATGGAAGGGATGGAAAAGGTTTATCTGCTACAACATCATCCCCTAGATTGAGGGATGACCTTCAAGAGATAGCATTAAAACTTGGTATGTCGGCTTATTGGAAGTTAGTTGCAAGACCAGGGGAACGGACTCTTCCTTCTGGACATAAGAACAAACATTATGTATGGGCTATTTATTTCATAAGAAAAAATGAACACCGCGTACATCCAGCTGGATTTAGAAAAAATGGAAAATGGAAAGAAGAATGGATTGATTATAAAGGCAAAGTATACTGTGTCTCTGTTCCGAATAAGATAATTTACGTTAGAAGAAATGGTATACCAGTTTGGTGTGGTAATTCGGATCCACCAATGAATTGGAGATTGAGTAAATTGGATAAATTTACACTTCTATCGAATAGCGATAGTCATAGCTTCTGGACCTGGCGCTTAGGAAGAGAAGCAAATGTTTTTGAATTGGAAAAAATAAGTTATAAAGAAATTTGTAATACGATTAAAAATAAAGATAGAAAAAAATTCCTGTATACGATAGAAGTTCCCCCATCCTACGGAAAATATCATTGGGATGGTCATAGAAATTGTGGAATAAGTTTACATCCAAAGGATGCAATTAAGTTAAATAATATTTGCCCAAAATGTGGAAAGAAGTTGACGATTGGAGTATTACATAGAGTTGAAGAATTAGCTGATAGGCCGGAAGGTTTTATACCTAAAGATGCGATTCCTTTTAAAAGCTTATTGCCTTTATATGAAATCATTTCTTTTGCAACTGGAGTAAATCAACTCTATTCAAGAAAAGTTTTGCAAGAGCATGATAAGCTAATAGAAAAATTTGGAAATGAGTTGAATGTTTTGTTAAATATTGAGAGGGAAAAATTATTAAAATTTACGAATGAAAAAATTGCAAATGCAATAATAAAAGTTAGAGAGGGAAAAATTTCATTTATTCCCGGCTATGACGGAGTTTATGGCAAACCTATTTTTGATGAGAATTTTAAGCCAGAAAAACCAAAATTTCAGATGCAAAGTAGATTATTAGATTTTGGTAAATCAAAAACAATTTAATACTAAAATGGGTCCGGCCGGATTCGAACCGGCGACTTCCGCCATTCTTAAA
>CAZWBF010000010.1:0-9032 GCA_964632185.1 uncultured archaeon | reverse complement strand
TTTAACTGTAATAATTTATAACTAATCTCAAATTTTCTACATCTAATTTTCCTTCTTTCTTTAGTTCAAATGTAATTGTATTATCTTCATACAAAATTATTGGTTTACCAGTAAAATCTTTTGAAAAAGTGCGGTCAAAAATTATCAGAGGTGGTGTACCCCAAAAAATTATTTGATCATTTATTTTTATAATCAAATTTTCTACTTTCTCTGGATTTGTTTTAACAAAACTAATCGATAAATTCAAAAAATTTTCAGCCTGATAAGGGTCTAAAGAAAATTGAAAGGTTTTTGAATAAACATCTTTATAAAATGTTTCTATCTCTAGCTTTTTTATTCTATAGATAGAGGTTGTCCAAAATTGGGATGTTGGAAGTATAGTATAAAGTTCTATTGTATTTGAAGTTCCTAATTTTTCTTTTGAAACTTCTATTTCAATTTCTCCATTTCCAACTTTTCTATCTAAAATTTCTTCACCGTTCAATAAAACTATTAAATTACCAACTTGATTCGTTTCTTCTATTGAAAGTTTAATTACACCTTTTTCTAACTTATCAACTTTATCTTCTGGTATTGAAAATTCAAACTTTGCATTTTGTTGAGAAAAAAGTCCTTTATAAATTTCAAAATCTTCTCTTGAAAAAATTTTTTCCGAAGCTTTGGTTTTCTCTATAGAAAAACTCCCAAACAAAATCGTTTTTGATGAAAGATTTTCAAATTCTTCTTTACTAAAAACCTGGACTTCAACTGGTATTGAAATTTCTCCTCCAGCACTTCTAACCAAAACATTTCCTATATAGCTTCCATCTTCAGTTCCTTCAGGAACAGCTATAGTTGCTTTAACTTTTGTTTGCTCTACAACATTAAAATAATTTTTGCTAAAGCTTATCCAATACTTTATTCTACCTTCTGCATTCATCGTTACATTTGTTGCTTTCCCTTTTATTATAACATCAAAACTTTTACTTGAACCTGCAGGAATTTTCAAAATTACAGAAGAAGGTTCAACATATGGTAAAGGTTCTGTTGGCATTGCCCAGAAAATTGTTAGAATGGATATTAGAAGTACACATCCAATAAGAATAAAAGCGAATTCATCAACTCTAGGTACTTCAGGCATTTTTATCTAATTTTTAATTAATTTGTAAAGAATAAGTTTTTTGCTATTTAATTCTCTTAACAGTTTTTGTTATATAACCAGCTAAAATATTTCTAAGTTTTTTAGATTTAATATCAACAATTTCCTTTAGTACTTCTTTATTTTTATCAAAATCAGTTGAAAATCTATCTGGATATTTTTCTAGTAGCCGTTTTCCTAATCTCTTTATCATCCAAGTTTTTATTCTTCCCATTTTTTAAATTTACAAACAAAGCTTATTAATTTTTTATTTAGGGAGTAATTCTTTGGATAATATAATAAGTAACATCATTTTCTTTATCAACAACTGCCCAAACAAAAGTTGCTCTAATGTTATGAGCCAATCTAACTGCTCTTGACATTTCTGGTAAGCTAAATGCAGCTTCTTCTTGAACTGCATGAACAACCCAACGCGTATGCTCATGAGGAGCCTTTGGCCCTCTTTTCAATTTCACTCCTCTTTCATAAACTCTAAAATGAGCACCAAATTTATAGCCAGTTTTTACCAAATAGCCTCTATTTCTCAAATCTCGATAAACAACATATTGAATATGAAATTGATTTACCTTTTCTGAGCCAATTCTTAACATATCTTCTAAACTCAAAACTTTTTTCTTTCCATTCTCGACAACATAAACGCTTAACCTTTTCTTTTCCATCAGAAAAGTAGCTTCAATTAAATCAAGTTCTAATCTATTTGGATTTTGCTCAGGAATTGGCTTTCCGTAACCAGATTCGTCATATAGAGAAACAGCTTTTGAATTCCAGATTATTACTCTATTTTCTATCAGTTCTCCATTCCAGACAACTTTAGTTTTCATATTCTCTACTATTATTAAGGATTTTATTATTTATTCAATTGAATGGGACGGGTGGGATTCGAACCCACAACACACCGGGCTTCAGCCGGTTGCTCTCCCGTTGAGCTTACGGCAAAATGTTACCGTCCCCGGCTGAACTCCGTCCCAAGATAATATTAGTAATTAACTTAAGATTTATTATTTTTTATTATGTTAAAAAAATTTTGCCCGAAATGTGGAAAAGAAACTAAAACTTTTGTAAAAGGTTTATGTTTAGACTGCTATCTTGAGAAATTAAAAATTGAAAATAAAATACCTAAAGAAATTGTAATTAATCAATGCCCTTTATGCAAAGATTTTATTCTTAAAAATAGAAACTTAAAGTTCGATGAGGCAGTAAAATATTTAATAAAAGATTTTCTTAAAAAAATTCCAATAAAAGATTTTGAGTATAAAATTGAAGATAATATTTTACACTTAATTATTAACTTGAAAGTTGACCATGAAATTAAAAATCTGGAAAAGGCTGTAAAGCTAAAAATCAAAAAAACTTATTGTAAATTTTGTAGACTTAAAATTAGCGGATATTATGAAGGAATAATTCAATTAAGAAATTTATCTGAAAACAAAATTCAAGAGATAATAAACATTATAAAGAAAGTTGAAAAAAAGAATAGGATGGCTTTTATTTCTAAAGAAGAGAGATTAAAGAATGGCCTAAATCTTTATGTTGGCTCAAAAAATGTTATTAATATCTTAAAAAAGAAATTTGAATATAAAACAAAAGTTAGTAAAAAGCTTTATGGGATTAAAAATGGAAAGAAAGTTTATAGAGTTACATTATTGATAAGTGGTAAAAATGGTTGAAAATGATGAAAAAGAAGAAATAACAAGAACTAGAATACCTAAAGAAAATGAAGTATTGGGTTTTGTTGAGATGATGTTAGGTGCTGGAAAGCTTAGAGTAATTTGTGAAGATGGAAAAACTAGAATTTGCAGGATTCCTGGAAGATTAAGAAAAAGGGTTTGGATAAGAGTTAATGATGTAGTTTTAGTTCAGCCTTGGAAAGTTCAGAGTGATGAGAGAGGGGATGTAATTCACAAATATACTCCAACCCAAGCTTCTTGGCTTAAAAGAAAGGGTTATATCAAAAATTTACCAGTTGAATAATAATTTTTAATCTTAATTATTTTTATGAAATTTTTAGAAGAGTTTAAAGTAGAGAGAAAGGTTTTTGATAAGAGAACTTTATTCGCTATTTATAAACTTATGAATAAAAGAATTTTGAAAAGTGTGGAAAGTATAGTGAAAGAAGGAAAAGAATCAATTGTTTGTGTTGGAAAAGATTTTGAAAATAATTTAGTTGCAATAAAAATTTATAGAACTTTACATTGTGACTTTAAAAAAATGTGGAAATATTTAGTTTCTGACCCAAGATTTAAAAGAATAAAAAAAGATAGGTTTGCTATAGTAATAAACTGGGCAAAGAGGGAATATAAAAATTTGAAAAAGGCTAAGGAAAAAAATGTTAACTGTCCAAAACCTTTAGCAGTTTATGAAAATATTTTAGTTATGGAATTTATTGGTAATGGTTTTACTCCTGCACCAAGATTAATTGATATAAAATTTGACAATACAGAAAAAATTTATCAACAAATAATCCAAGAAATGGAAAAACTAGCAAGCGCAAAAATAATTCATAGTGATCTAAGCCCATATAACATATTATTAAAAGATAGGGTTTACCTTATAGATTTCAGTCAAGCAGTTACTACAGCCCATCCTCTAGCTTTAGATTTTTTGGAAAGAGATTGCAAAAATATAAACGAACATTTTGAAAAATTTGGAGTAAAAATAGATGAGAAACTTTTTGAAAGATTGAGAGAAAGGTATGAATTATGATTGACGTCATTTCAATACCAGAGGAAAGAGCTAGATTATTAAGAAAAAATGAAAAATTATTAAAGGTTATTGAAAAAGCTTGTAGCGTAAAAGTTTCTATTAAAGAAAATGAAATTTGGATGGAAGGTAATCCTATAGAAATTTTGAGAGTTAAGGAAGTTTTTAGAGCATTTGGAAGAGGATTTAGTTGGAATGATTCGTTAAATTTACTTGATGAAAATTATTTTCTTGAAATTATTAATGTAAAAGATTATGCAAAATCTAGAAATAGAATTATTGAATTAAAAGGAAGAGTTATTGGAACGAGAGGAAAAATTAAGAGGATAATTGAGAGAGAAACTAATACCAAAATCTCGATTTATGGAAAAACTATATCTATAATTGGGAAGGTCAAAAATATCAAAACAGCTGAAAAAGTTATAAGAAGTATTTTAGAAGGAAAGAAACATGGGACAGCGTTAAAAATTTTAGAAGAAAAAAGAGAATAAGATTTTATGCAACCTATAATCGCTGATGAATTGGCTGATAAAATTAGAGAGGTTAGTATAGCAGAATTTTTTGAAAAGAATAGACATTTGCTTGGTTATGAAAATCCAACAAAAAGTTTGTTAACTGTTGTTAAAGAATGTGTTGACAATAGTTTAGATGCATGTATAGAAGCAAGAATTTTACCAACAATTGAAGTTAGTGTAAGGCAAATGAAAGAAAATAACATATATAAGATAAAAGTAAAGGATAATGGTCCTGGATTAAATCCAGAAAAAATTCCAGTTGCGTTCGGAAAATTTTTAGTTGGAAGTAAATTTTATAGATTAAGGCAAAGTGTTGGAATGCATGGAATAGGTGTAAAGGGTGCTATTCTTTATGCTCAATTAACAACTGGAAAACCGACAAAAATAACAACTTATTATAAAGGAAAAGCGCATACCTTTGAATTAATGGTTGATGTTTTAAGAAATGAACCAAACATTCTTTCACATGAAGTAAAAGATGTGGAAAAGAATATGCATGGATTAACTATTGAAATGGTTATCGAAGGAAGATATGTAAAAGGCTTTCAATCAGTGCCAACTTATCTTAGACATCTTGCAATAGCTAATCCATATGCACAAATTATTTTTAATGGACCAGATGGAAGAATTACTTTTAAAAGGGTTACCAATAAACTTCCACCTTCTCCCAAAGAGATAAAACCACATCCATATGGAGTAGAGCTTGGAAAATTGAAGAGAATGTTAAGAGTAACAAAATATAAAAACTTAGTTTCTTTTTTCAAGAATGAATTTTCAAGAATATCGAAATCCACTGCAATAAAAATTTGTAAATTAGCTAGGGTTCCGCAATCAAGAAATATAAAAGAGTTGACACATGAAGAAATAGGAAGATTACATAAAGCTATGCAAAAAGTTAAAGTGAGGGCTCCTCCAACAAACTGCTTATCTCCTTTAGATAGAGAAATGCTTATTGATGGATTAAAAAAAGAATTTCCTGGAGAATTTTTTACTGCAACTGTAAGAAAACCAAGTGTTTATAGGGGAAATCCGTTTCAAGTGCAAGCTGCACTAGTTTATGGAGAAAATTTAAACTTAAACCAAGCTTTATTATTAAGATTTGCAAATCATACCCCTCTTCTTTACAACCAAGCAGAATGTGTAATAACAAAAGCTGCACAAGAAATAAATTGGAGAAGTTATGGATTAAGTCAAAGTGAAGGTTCATTACCAAATGCTCCTGTAGTAATTTTAGTTGACTTCCTTTCTGTATGGATTCCATATACAAGTGAAGGAAAGCAAGCTATAGCAAATTATCCTGAAATAATAAAAGAAATAAAATTAGCTTTACAAGAAATTGGTAGAGGTTTAGGATCATTCTTAAGAAAAAAGGCGAAGATAAGAGAAAAAATTCTAAGAAGACAATTGTTTGAAAGATATATACCAGAAGTTGCTAAAAGTTTAGAAATATTAACAGATGTAAAAGCTGAAATTATTAAAAATAAATTAGAAGATATGATTAAAGGAAGAGCTGATGTAAAAATTGAGGAGATTAAAAATGAAAAAAAAGGTTGAATTAAAGTTGAAAGAATTGGGAAAAAGGATAATAGAAAAAATTGAGAAAAGAGAAAATCCTTCTATTGAAATTCCTATAAGAAGTTTAAGTAATGTTAAGTATGATGAAAAAAATAAAATGTTAACTCTCGGAGATAAATCTTCTAAAAGATATTTTTTCCATGTTGCTCATGCTAAAAAATTTATGCAAACTCTATTGATGGCAAGTTTTTGCAAACAACTAATTAACCAAAATTTACATACTAGTTTAAGAGATGCTTTTTATGCGTTGAAAAGAACTTTACCAAATTCTAATGAAAATACTTTTGATGAACAAAGTGAAAGTGACCCAATTATTGTTGATTTAGAAGTTACTTTAGATGCTTTAAGAGAACAATTACATTTAAGTGCTGATGTTAGGGGTAGAGTTGTTGGAGATGTTATAATTGAAGATAGAGGAGATATAATTGATTGGTCTAAATTAGGCTCGGGTGGATGGGCAATTCCAAGTAATGTTGAAGATATAAAATTCAAAAAGGTTAAAGCAAAGTTCATTCTATGTATAGAAAAAAACGCTGCTTTTGAAAGATTGCATGAAGATAAATTTTGGAAAAGGAATAAATGTATTTTATTAACAACTCAAGGACAAGCTGCAAGAGGAGCAAGAAGATTATTACAAAGATTAAGTCAAGAATTTAATTTACCAGTTTATGTTTTTACTGATGCAGATAGCTATGGATGGTATATCTATTCTGTAATAAAATATGGCTCAATATCTTTAGCTCATATAAGTGACAGATTAGGCACACCCAATGCACAATTTATTGGATTAACAATTAGTGATATAGATAAATTTAATCTGCATAATTGGACAATAAAAGCTAAGGAAGTTGATATAAAAAGGGCTAAAGAAATGATGAAATACCCATGGTTTCAGCATCCAGCTTGGCAAAGAGAATTGAAGCTTTTGATTAAGAGAAAAGTTAAAGCAGAATTAGAAGCTTTGTCAGGTAAAGGATTGAATTTCGTAAGTGAAAAGTATTTGCCAGAAAAAATTAAGAACCAAGAATTTTTGCCGTAAATATAAAAATTTAACTTTTTTATTTTTCTAAATATCTAAATAAATTTAGCTTGCCCTGGTAGCTCAACGGTAGAGCAACCGGCTTGTATCGGTCAACTGAAAAAATGAAGAAAAGTGACCGGTAGGTTGAGGGTTCAAATCCCTCCCAGGGCTTCAAATATTTTTTGTTTAAATTATAAATTATGAAAAATTTTCAAGACTTAATTAAAAAACTTGAAAAAGTTGCTTATAAAAACGGAGCAACTTTCTTTAAAATTATTAAAAGTAGTGATATAGTTGTTGGTAATTGGGTTAGAGAAAAATGTATTTTTGGTTGTATTGGTTTTAGATGGCACTGCCCACCATTCTCAAAAAAGCCAGAAGAAACAAGAAAATTTTTGCAAGAATATGAAAACTGTTTATTGGTTGGATTTGAAAATCTGAAAAACAGGGAAGATCAAAGAAAAGTTCAGCTTACGGTTTTTAAGTTAGAAAGAATTTGCTTTTTAAATGGTTATTATAAAGCTTTTGGATTGGTTGCTGGTCCATGTAGAATTTGTAAGATTTGTAATGTGAAAAGAAATCTACAAAATTTTTTGAACGATTTAAAAATTTTGAATAAAAATACTGAAGTTGCTTTGCAAGCAATTTATAAAAAGTATTGTAAAGGAATAAAAATTGCTAGACCATCTATGGAAGCTTGGGGCATAGATGTTTATGAAACTGTTAGAAAAGCTGGTGGAAAAATAGATGTTGTTAAAAGAAAGGATAAACCTTTTAGAAGTTTTGGTTTAATTCTCATTGATTGAATAAGAAGCAATTAAAAAGTAGAAAAGTAAAATTCTTTAGAAATGAGTCAATTTCTATCTTCGAAGAGAAAAATAAAATTCTTTTTTGTGGAGATGCATGTTTTGTGCCAGGTCATTGGAAAATAGTTTATCTTTGACAAAAAATATTTAAAATTTTCTCTATTTTTTAAAATCATGGACGAATTAACTGAAGAGGAAGAAAAAGTATTAGAAATAATTAATGCTGAGTGTGAAATTTCAAATCGTACATCAATCTATCGACTATATATAGAAAGAGAAATTGAAAATCGGTTGGGTAAAAGGGTTAATGCATATTCTTTAATAGAAAACCTAATTTATTTGGGTAAGATAATCGTTACAAGTTATGGCAATAAATGTTTTATTAAGCCAGTTGAATAAGAATTTTAATTAAAAAATTTAAAGAAAAATTATGTTAGAATATAAAGGAGTAAAAATCCATTGGCTTGGTCACGCATCTTTTAAAATCTCAAATAGTTTAGTAATTTACATTGATCCTTATTTAATTCCGGAAAATGCAGAAAAAGCAGATATAATTTTAGTTACGCATGAACATTACGATCATTGTGCGGTTGAAAATATAAAAAAGCTTGCAAAAGAAGATACAATAATAATTGCAACAGAAGATTGCATTTCAAAGTTAGCGGATTTAAATGTTAAAGGAGTAATACCAAATCAAAAGCTTGAAATAAAAGGAGTAACTATAGAAACTGTTCCTGCCTACAATATAGGAAAACCTTTTCATACTAAAGCAAGTAATTGGGTTGGTTATGTTATAACCATAGACAATGTTAAGATCTATCATGCTGGAGATACGGATTTTATTCCAGAAATGAAAGAATTGAAAAATATAGATATAGCTTTAATGCCAGTTGGCGGAACTTATACAATGAATGCTGAAGAAGCGGCAGAAGCTGTAAACTCATTTAATCCAAAAATTGCTGTGCCCATGCATTTCGGCAAAATTATCGGAAGTGCAAGTGATGCAGAGAAATTTAAAGAACTAGCAAAGTGTGAAGTAAAAATTTTGGAAAAAGAATAAGTAGAAAAATTTTAAAATATTTTAATAATTAAAGAGGGGCCGTCGTCTAGTCAGGTCTAGGACTGCGGCCTCCAGCTAGTCTGGAGATCTGATTGATGAAGAAAGCCGCCAACGTGGGTTCGAATCCCACCGGCCCCACTTTCAAATTCTTATATAATCTAAAATTATTCCTCAACTTTCAGTACTCTACTAATTACAATTATGCCTATTACCGCAA
>CAZWBF010000009.1:0-17480 GCA_964632185.1 uncultured archaeon | reverse complement strand
GCTGAGCTACCGGGGCTAGACAGTATAAAATATTTATTGTTTATTTTTAAAATTTAAAGACTTTCTTTAAATACATAAAAAATAAATGAGTTTAAAAGAGGGAAGAACTGGTCATTAAAAAGTTTATAGACTATTCCTATAAGTTGAAAGCAATTTTGTAAATTTTCTATCTTTCGCCTTATGGGGAATTTTTATTAGTTTTCTTAATTTTTTCAAATTTTCTTTTCCTCCGATTCTAATTTCCCATTCTAATTTGACTTTACCTTTTTTGGTGAAATAGATAGAAATGGGTTTAAGTACGCAACTAATACCCAACATTTTTAAAATTTTTTTCTCATCTTCAATAAGATTACATTTTTTAATTTGTCCTATCTTCTTAATTAAATCTCTCGTTATATTTTTATTTTGAAATTTTTTAAACACATCAGTTACATCAATAGATCTTCGCCAGACTATTGCCCTTTCGTATTGTTTGGGATAATATCTAATTTGTCCCTCATTAGCTATAACTTGCTCTATCCAACCACACATTAATTCTTTTTCTTAAAAAATAAAAGAAGGTATAGAAGGATTATTTTCAGACTTGCTACCTTTAGATTTGATAACAATTTCTGCTGCATCTCTTAATAAAGAAGGGAAGAAAACGTGTATTCCGCTTATTGTGGCCATATCTTTATTACCACCAAAGATACTTATAGCATCCTCTATGATAGACTGTTGTAATGTATACTCTTTATTCGTGTAAACTAGGGCACCATAACTGTATTTATTGCCTTTTTTACTTCCTGTAGTAATGCAACCATCTCCATGAATAGCAGACAAAAATCTTGCACCTTCTCTTGTCGCGATATTAAAAGGTAACTTTGGATTAATTATACCTTTTCCTGGAGCTCCACCAATCCAAATAATATTACTTTCAATCTTATTCAAATTAAATTCATTATAACCATTAATAACTAAGAATTTGCTGATAGAAAATATGGTAGTAAATCGTATTTTTGGTTTGGTTTCTTTAGCTAATTTGGTGTAAGTACGTCTTGATATTCCTACATTTTTAGCAATTTGAGACTTTGTTCGACAAATCTGTAATAATAAATCTACCATTCTTTGCTTATACTTTTCTTTAAGTATAATACAATTATTTCCTCTATTTGGTAATTGCCAAAAATGTATTAACATATAATATTATATGTAGCATTCAATATAAATACTTTTCTATTAAATAAATAATTATGAAAAGAACTACTGATGAGATAAGGTATCTGATGCTAAAAGTACTAAATAAGAAACATAAACTAAATGTCGAAGCACTTAGAAAGGAAATTGGAACAGGTTTACCAAGCATCTTACACAATGCAGAAATTTTAAAGGCCTTTGGATTCATAAAACTATATGAAATAAATATTGGAAAAAGAAAATATAGAGAAGTAGAAATTACAGAAGAAGGAAGAAATTTTTTGAGAAAGATGAAGAGAAAATTCGAAGGAAAGTGATGGTATGAGCAAAATAAATTTTAAGAATTTTGAAGAGAAATGGCAAAAAAAATGGGAAAAAGCAAAAATATTCGAATCTAATCCAGATAAAGAAAAGCCTAAATTCTTCATAACCTTCCCATTCCCCTACGTCAATGGTGGCCCGCATATAGGTCATGCTTTTACTTTTTTAAGATGTGACGCTTATGCCAGATTTAAAAGAATGCAAGGATTCAATGTATTGCTTCCTCAAAGCTTTCATGCAACTGGAGAACCTATAGTTGGAGCTGTAAAAAGATTAAGAGAAAATGATGAAGAGCAAATAGAAGCTCTAAAAATTTATGGAATAAGTGAAAAACAAATTGAAGAATTTAAAGAAAAAGGAGCGGAGGAATTAGCAAGATTTTGGATGAATTGGTGGATTGAGGATTTGAAAAGATATGGATACTCAGCCGATTGGAGAAGAACTTTTATAACAGCAATTACTCCCCAATACAATAGATTTATAGAATGGCAATATAATCTTCTAAGAAAAAAAGGTTATGTTGTTCAGGGTACTCATCCAGTAATATGGTGCCCAAATTGTCAAAGCCCAACCGGAGATCATGATAGATTAAAAGGAGAGGGAGAAAGTCCTATCGAATATATAATTTTAAAATTTGAACTTGAAAATTCTGGTAAGATTATTCCTTGCGGAACTTTAAGACCAGAAACTATTTATGGAACAACTAACATTTGGATTAATCCAGAAATTGAATATTGTTGGTGTAAGGTAGACAACGAAGTTTGGTTGTTAAGTGAAAACGCTGTTAATAAATTAAAAGATCAACTAAAGAAAGTTGAAATAATCGAAAGGATTAAGGGAAAAGAATTGGTTGGAAAAAAGGTTAAAAATCTAGTTACTAATCAGAAATTGTTGATTTTACCGGCAAAATTTGTTGATCCAAATTCTGCTACTGGAATAGTTATGTCTGTTCCTTCTCATGCACCATATGATTGGATTGCATTAAAAGAATTGAAAGAAAATGAAGAGGAAATTAAAAAATTTGGATTGAACGAGGCTGAAGTGAAAAGTATTGAACCCATTTCTATTATAAAGGTAAAAGAATATGGCGAACACCCTGCCATTGAAATTTGTAATAAAATGCAGATAAAATCTCAAGCTGAAATAGAAAAACTGGAAAAAGCGACTAACGAAATTTATAAGAAAGAATATCATACAGGCATATTAAAGGAGAATTGTGGAAAATATTCAAATAAGAGAATAGCTGAGGTAAAGGAAGAAATTGTTCGAGATTTTATAAAAGAAAATATTGCAGATAAGATGTGGGAATTAACTGGTTTAGTTGTTTGTAGATGTAAAACAAAATGCCATGTAAAAGTTTTAGAAAATCAATGGTTTTTAAAATTTTCCGATGAAGAATGGAAAAAAAGAGTTAAAGAATGTATAGAAAAAATGAAATTTTATCCGGCTAAAGTTAGAGAACAATTTATTAATACAGTAGATTGGTTGAAAGATAAAGCATGTACAAGAAAATCTGGCTTAGGAACAAGATTACCTTGGGATAAAGAATGGATAATTGAGACTTTAAGTGATTCTGTAATTTATATGGCACTTTATACTATTTGGGATATAGCTAAAAATATCCCTGTTGAAAAACTAACAGATGAAGTCTTTAATTACGTATTTCTAGGAGAAGGGGATTTAGAAAGTGTTAGCAAAATTTCTGGTTTGGATAAAGAATTGATTGAAAGAATGAGAAAAGAGTTTGAATATTTCTATCCAGTAGATTTAAGAACATCGGGCAAAGACTTAATTCAAAATCATTTAGTATTTTTCATTTTCCACCATGTAGCAATTTGGCCAGAAAAATATTGGCCAAAAGCAATAGCAATTAATGGTTTTGTTAATGTAGAAGGAAAAAAGATGAGCAAAAGATTTGGCAATGTCATTACACTTAGAGAATTATTAGATAGATTAGGTACTGACTTGGTTAGAATTAATATAATTTCTTCTAACGAAAATATGGATGATGCTGATTGGAGAGAGGAAAACGTAAATGCCTTTAAAGAGAGGATTGAATGGGTTGCTGAAATAATTGAAAATATAGACAAAGCTAATAGAAGTAATGAATTGAATATAGACAAATTTTTACTAAGTAAGATTCAAAAGTATATAGAAAGTACTGAAAAATATTATGAGGAATTAAAATTCAGGTCTGTAATTCAAACTGCATTTTTTGATTTTATTAATAATTTGAAATGGTACTTTGAAAGATGTGGAAAAATTGAAAATTGTAATAAAGAAGTTTTGAAATATGCAATTTCAATATGGATAAAATTAATGGCTCCTATAATTCCTCATATTTGCGAAGAATTTTGGGAAAAACTTGGAAACAAAAATTTTGTTTCTTTGGAAAGATGGCCAGGGGTTGATAAAAAATTGATTAATGAAAAAAGTGAGCTTTCAGAGGAATTTGTGAAAAAAACGATTGAAGATATAGAAGAAATTGAAAAGATAGTTAATAAAAAAGCAAAAAAAGTTTATCTAATAGTTGCTCCTGAATGGAAATTTTATGTGTATAAAATCTTTCTTGAAAATAAAGATAAAAGTATAAGGGAATTAATTGCTTTAGTTGGAGATAGAGTAAAAGTTGAAAAATCAAAACTTTCTAAATTTTTACAAGTATTGATTAAAAAGAAATTTGAGATTGAAGAAAAAATTTTGGATAGAAATTCTCAATTTGAAATTTTGAAAGAAGCAAAAGAATTTGTTGAAGAAAAAATAAAAGCAAAAATCTTTGTTGAAGATGCAGAAAAATCGAAGATTGAAAAAGCGGATAAAGCAATGCCAAATAAATTGGCAATACTCATTGAATGAACATAAAGGTTTCAATAAAGCCAGCTATTATTATTAAAACAACTGCAATAAACAAAAACTTAAAACTATCAAATATTATAGGAACTATCATTTCTCTTCTTCTTTTCACTATTGCCATTGAAATAACTCCACCAGCAATTCCACCAATGAAATAAGCTAAAATTTCTAAACTTCCATGAGGGAGAAAAACTAGAAAACCAAATGGCAATGCTTTTATTCCACCAAATTCTTTAGCCAGCATTCCAATTGCTGCAGCAAGAATTGTTGCATTCCAGGTAAGAATAAATACTGCACCTGCACCAAAAAGAAGAGAAAGAAGGAATGAGAGAAATAAAACACCTAAATTATTTAAAACAATTGTAAAGAATTTGTCTGTAAAGAATAGTTGGCCTCTTATTAATCTTATCTGCTCTACTTGCTCCCTAAATATTTTTTCTGATATAGATGAAGGTAGGAGGGTAAAGAGAATTGAATAAGTTAAAACTATGGCAGAGAAAAATGCTGTATAAATAAGTATTATATCTCTATATCTTTGAAATAGATTAAGATTTTTACCTCTTGCTAAAAGCTCTTCTTCTTTTGCAGTTTTATATTGAGTTAGACTTAGCATGAATGGTAATAAAGAGAAAGTTACCCAATAGGTAGTGAATAAGCCAACAGATTCTTCAAATACTAAAACAGAAATTGATAAGCAAATTACAGAAACAATTCCTGTTATTATAAAGACGTGTAAAGGACTTCTTATTGCTTCTCTTACAGTTATAAGCTTCTCAACTACCATTAAATATTTTTTATCTGCAAGAAATTTAAAGAATATGAAGATTGAGAAAAAAAGTATAGGAATAATTTTAACTTCATTACTATTTTTATCCTCATCTTTCTATTATCTTCTAAGAGGATTTCCAACTGAAAAATTACCTTCTGAAAGAATTTTAAGAGAGTTAAGTGAAGATGAAAAGAATACAATTATAAGAAAAGGTTTTACTTTGATTACGCTTTATTGTAACAATTGTAGTGAAGTTGAAAATTTTCTTGAAAATTTAATTCAAACAAAAGGATTCGAAGAGATTTATCTTTATATACCAAAATCAAACCAAAGTGAAAATTTCATTATAATCTCTAATTATCGATATCTAGAAAAAATAAGTAATTTAACCACAAATAACCTAAAAGGAAATATTTGTAAATTTATGATTAATCCACCTATCGAGTGCTGGGTATGAAAATTGTTGGAATCGATTTAGCTGGTAGTGAAAAAAGAGATACTGGATTCTGTGTTTTAAATGAAAATTTATTTTGCAAAACAAAGATTTTAAAAAAAGATAGGGAAATAATTGAAGAAGTGAAGAAAATTAATCCTGATATAATAAGTATAGATGCCCCACTTTCTTTACCAAAAGGAAGAAAATCTTTAGATGATAGAAAAGGTCCGCATTTGAGAGAATGTGATAAAGCTTTAGCAAAGATGGGTATAAAATTTTTTCCTTTAACTCTAGGACCAATGAGAAAATTAACTCAAAGAGGAATTAAATTGAAAAAAATTTTCAATAAAATGGGTTATGAAGTAATTGAAAGTTTTCCGGGGGCAATGCAAGATATTTTGAAAATACCTAGAAAGCAAAAAGGTATAGAAAAACTTAGAAAAGGTTTAATAAAAATTGGAGTAAAAGGAGATATAGAGAAAGAAAAAATTACCCATGACGAATTAGATGCAATATGTTGTGCTTTAGTAGGAAAAATTTATCTTCAAAATAATTTTCTTAGTATTGGTGACCCAAAAGAAGGAGTAATTATTTTACCAAAAATTGGCTCAAAGAAAATCTAACTTCTTTTTCATTTCTTCAATTTCTCTCAAAAATCTATCTATAACTCTAGGCAAATCTTCTTCCTTTACTCTCAATATTTTAGATGCTTCTCTCAAAATTTTATCTTTTTTCAACAATTCTTCAACTTCCATGTTTTTTCCTCAATTTCTTTCTCAATTTCTTCCATTCATCAAAAATTTCTTTTACTTTTTTTGGAACTTCTTCTTCATTCACATTCAATTTCTTAGCAATAACTTCCAAAATCTTTTCTCTACTTTTCAAATAATTGATTGCAACATCTCCAGCAACTAATTCTATTCTAACTAAACCATCAGCTATTCTTTTTGTTCTTATTATCTTTATTATTCTTACATTACCAGTTGAATTTGAATGAGTTCCACCGCAAGCTTCAACATCCCATCCAGGAATTTCAACAATCCTTAATTTCTCTGTTGGAACATATCCACCTTGATAAATTCTAAATCCATATTTTTCCTCAGCTTCATTTCTTTCCATAAATTTTTTAATTATTGGCAAATCTTTCTTAACCACTTCATTAGCTAACTTTTCAATCTTTTCAACCTCAGCTTCACTTAAAGATGCATAATGAGTTATGTCAATTCTTGCTTTATCTATATCTTTTTCCGTACCATATTGATTTACATGATTACCCAAAACTTTTCTAGCTGCAGCATTAATTATATGTACTGCATCATGATGTATAGTCAAAATCTTTCTTCTCTCTTTATCAACTTTGCAATAAACTTCTTTACCAGCTTCAATTTTTTCTGAAATTTTATGAAGAATTATATTTCCAATTTTTATAACATCTAATACTTTTTTACCATCAATTTCACCTTCATCATTCAATTGTCCCCCGCTATTAGGATAAAAAGCTGTTTTATCTAAAACAACCCAATTATCAGGAAAAACTTTGATAACTTTCGCTTTAAATTCATAAATTTCCGGTTCTTCGTAAAACAATACTTTAGTTTTTGGTAAATCCGAAATATCAAATTCAATTTTTTCAACTTCTTTTTTCGGTGAAACATGTTTTTGGGCAAGTTTTGAATAAAAAGTAGGTGGAATTTCAATTTTTAAACCAGCTTCAATTAATTGTTCTGGTTGAATTCCTTTTGATTCATAAAGTTTAATTAAATCATCTTCGCTTAATGACTTTTTTTCCTTAGCTATTTTTTCTACAACTCTTTTTGTTTCTTTTTTAGATTGCAAAAATCTTTTTTCTTCAATTTGAATTATCTTTTTTATTTCTTCTTCACTTTCTTTTAACTCTGGAAACATTTTTTTTAGGTAATTTACATGAAGCAATGAAATTTCATCAAGTTTTATAGGCCAATTAAATTTATAAATAAGATTTAAAGCTCTTCTCAGAATTACTCGCAAATTATAACCACCACCAACATTGCTTGGTAACGCACCATCTGAAATAGCAAAAGCTAAAGCTCTAGCATGGTCTGCTATTACATAAGCAGCTTGAATTTGAGAAATTTTTTCTTCTAATTCATTAATTTCTATTCCTAATTTTTTAGCAATTTTTTCTTTTTCACTTTTTACATCTTTTACTTCCTCTACATTTAATATAGAAGAAAGTTTTGCATATTCTTTAAAAATTTCTTCATCAAATTTAATTGAGCAAGCTTTTTTAATTTTTTCTATTGCATACGGAAAAACTGCATCATAAACTGTATAAGTACCCAAAGTAAACCAAGGTAATCTATCATGCCCCCAACCAACATCAACAACTTTTATAGGTAAATTTTTAATTTCTGAATTTTCGATTTTGAATTCCATAAAAACGTTATTAACCAATTCTAAGCCTAAAGAATGCGCTTCAATACATGGTCCCAAAGCTGAGAAATCTGGCATTGCCCAAAGATCTTCAACATAAACAATTTCTTCTTTAGGAATTCCCATGACTTTTGTTAAAAATTCGAAATTTAATTCCATACATTCGTCTTTCCAATACACAAAATTTTCTTTTTCATTAAATGCATGCTGACCAGACATTTGAAAACAAGTTAAGTGTTTTCCAGTAACACCAACATTGTCTAAATCATTAAATCTTAAGCAAATTTGAGGAACAATTAATGGATTAGCAGGATATTGAAATGTTAGACCAGAAAACTCAATTCTTTGAAAATCTTGAATCGAAGCTATAGTAAAAAATAAATCTGGTCTCCATCTTGAAACAACGGGGTATCTTTTTACCGTTTTATGTTTTCTTTCATTAAAAAATTTTTCGAATTCTTTCCAAGCTTTTATAAAATCCCATTTAATATTCGTTAAACTATTTCCTATAAAACCGTAAGGCTCATGCTCAGGACAAATTTCCCTTTCTTTCAAACTCCAAAATCCTTTACCGCAAATTTTACAAACTTTTCTGTTAAATCCTTCTCTTTCAAAAATTTCTACTTTCCAAAATTTTTCTGGCTTCTTTTGAAATCTTTTTAATATTTCTCCCTTTGATACCATGCTAATATTATATCTGACTTTTAAGTTTAAAATTCAAATTTTTGAAAACGAAAACCCAATCTCTTTATCTTCAAACCTGAAAGTATATTTTGCTTCCTTTCCAAATTCAATTTTTCTTGCATTAACTTTCTTTCTGAAAATTTCTTCATTTTCTCTAATTATTTTTTCAATTTTTTTATCTGCCTTGAAATAAAGATTTATCTCTTCCTCTACTTTCAATTTTTCTTTTTTTCTCGCTTCTTGAATTTGTCTTATAATCTCCCTTACAAGAGCTTCTTTAGTTAACTCTTCTGTAAATATCTTATTGAGAAATATTTTTCCATATTTGAATTCCACACTTTCATAATTTTCATCCATCTCTTTATTTGTTACTTTTACAAATTTCGAGTTGCAAATCTTTTTCAGAATTGAATTTAGATTTTCAACAGCTTTTGAAACATTTTCATTTTTACTCAAAACTAAAATTTCTTTTACGGGCCATCTTAGTTTTATTTTTGCTTTATTCCTTGCTGACAAGCTTGCACTCCAAATTTCTTTTACTATTTCCATTTCTTCTTCTAATTTTTTATCTATTCTATCTTTTTCAACTTCTGGCCAATTTAGTAAATGAACAGAAATCTCTTCAAAGCCAAATTTCTTGATTACATTCTGATAAACTTCTTCAGCTAGAAATGGAACAAAAGGTGCTAACATTCTAACTAAAACTTCGCTAGCTTTAAATAAAGCATAAAATGCCCCATCTTTATCTTTTCCTTCATACGTTGGCCATACTCTCTCTCTAATTAACTTTAAGTAAAAACGAGAAAAGTCATTTAAAACAAAATCTAAAATTTTATTTGCAGCTTTAAAAGAATAATAATTTTTACAGTCATCTGTACATTCTTCTATTAGAGAATTTAATTTAGAAATTATCCACTTATCTTCTATTTTCATCTCTTTTTCATTTCCTTTATTCTCAACATAATTTTTAACAAAATTGAAAACATTTCTTACTATTACAAATTTTTTAGCTAGATCATCAACTTCTTGCCATTTAAAGAAATAATCATTCCATGGTTCTTTATTTAAGAAATAAAATCTTAGTATGTCTCTTCCATATTTTTCTATGATATCTTTCGGTTCAATTATATTTCCCTTACTTTTACTCATCTTTACTCCATGTGCGTCTAAAACAAAACCATGAAATAGAACTGATTCAAAAGGTCTTCTTCCAAAAGTTATAACTGAAGTTATCAATAGAGAATTCCACCAACCTCTTATTTGATCTGGTCCTTCTAAAATGAAATTTACTGGCCAAAGCTCTTCAAATAATTCTTTTTCTTTTGGATAATTCAAAGATGCCCAAGGAGCTATCCCGCTATCAAACCAAACATCTAATACATCCGGAATTCTTTTCATAGTTCCTTTTCCACATTTTTTACACTTCCAAGTTATTTTATCTATATAAGGTTTATGAAAATCTTTTGGAATTTCTGGCAACTCTTCCCTAGAACCAATCACTTCAACATTTCCACATTTATCACAAATCCATATTGGCAATGGGATTCCCCAATATCTTTGTCTTGAAATTGGCCAATCTCCTAGACTTTCCAACCAATTTCTAAATCTTTGTTTAGCCCATTCTGGTATCCATTTTATTTTCTCATTTTCTTCTAATAATTTTTCTCTTATAGAAGTAACTTTGAAAAACCATTGTGGTAAAGCTACAAGTAAAAGAGGAGAATCACATCTCCAACAAGTTGGGTATTCGTGCTTTATTTTACCTTCTTTAACTAAAACATTTCTTTTTTTCAACTCTTCAATTATTATTTTATCAGCATCTTTAGCAAAAATTCCAGAAAGTATTCCACTATTTTCATTGAATTTACCGTCAATTTTTAAAGGATTTAAAACAGGTAAATTATTTTCTTTTCCAACTTCAAAGTCCTCTTTTCCATGACCAGGAGCGCAATGTACTAACCCAGTACCTTCTTCCAAACTCACATATTTTTCAGAAGGAACAATTCTATAAGCATTTTCTAATTCTTTTGTAAATGGAAATAATTCAGCTATAGAATTGATATATTTTTTTCCAACCAATTCTTTGCCGACAAATGTTTCTATTATTTGATAATCAGTTATCCCAAATTCTTCCATTAAATTTTCCGCTAAATCTTTTGCAACAATCCAGTTTTCATCATCAACTTTTACCTTTACATATTCTGCTTTTGGATGAACCATTATGCCAGTATTACTTGGCAAAGTCCATGGTGTTGTAGTAAAACAAATTAAAAATGTTTTAGGTTCATCTTTTAATTCAAATTTAACATATATTGCTGGATCTTCCAAAACTTTGTATTCAATTTCATTATAAGCTACTGCAGTTTCACATCTGGGGCACAAATGAACTGGATAAACTCCCTTATACAAAAATCCTTTTTCAAAAGCTTTTTTGAAAGTGTACCAAGCACCTTCAATATATTCGTTAGTTAAAGTTAGATAAGGATTCTTCCAATCCATCCAAACTCCTAAATCTTTGAATTGATCGCTCATCACTCCTATAAACTTAGTTGCAAATTTTCTGCATTCTTTTACGAAATTCTCTATTCCAAAATTTTCTATATCTTTTTTTGACTTAAAACCCAATTTTTTCTCTACCTTTACTTCAATTGGAAGTCCATGAGTATCAAAACCTGGCTGATCCCAAACATTAAGCTTATTCATTCTGAAAAATCTTATGAAAAAATCCTTCAAAATTTTGTTTAAAGCTGTTCCTATATGTAAATAACCAGTTGCATAAGGTGGACCATCTAAGAAATAGAAAGGCTTATAGTTTTTGGTTTTTTCTTTTAATTTTTCATATATCTTATTCTCTTCCCAAAACTGCTTTATTTTCTCCTCTTTTTCATTAACTTTCATATTATCATTTTTAGTGGGAGAATTATTTTTAAATAAAGCATTAGAATGAGATCCGGCAATCTCCCATCCTCATCATTTTTAATTTCTAACTTCAAGTATTTAAATGTTAAAAGTAGTATTGAGATGATAAAAATGGAGCTTAAACCGTTAAAAGGAATGAAAGATTATTATCCGGGAGAAATGATTGTAAGAAAAAAGATATTGAATAAAATAAAACGTATTTTCGAGCTATTTGGATTTAGACCACTAGAAACACCAGCATTAGAAAGTTGGAAAGTTTTATCAGCGAAGGGGGCTGGTGGATTAGAAATATTAAAGGAAAGTTATGAGTTTGTTGATAGAGGAGGAAAAAAAGTTGGTTTAAGATATGATTTGACAGTACCTTTAGCAAGATTCGTTGCAAATAATCCGAATTTACCTTTACCATTCAAAAGATATCAAATACAAAAAGTATGGAGATATGGAGATGTAAAAAGGGGTAGATTAAGGGAATTTTATCAATGCGATATTGATATTGTTGGTAGTAGTTCAGTTCTTGCCGATGTAGAATGTGTTGCATGTGCAATCTTTTGCTTAAAAGAACTTGGTTTTGAAGATTTTGTTGTGAGAGTAAACAATAGGAAAGTTTTAACAGCATTGGTTAAATATGCAGGTGTTCCACAGTCCAAAATAATTCAAGTTTTGAGAGCAATTGATAAGATGGACAAAATTGGATTAAATGGCGTAAAGAAAGAATTGGAAAAAATTAAATTAGAAAAGGATGTAATAGAAAAAATTATTAAATTCATAAATTTTTCTGGCGACGAACTTAATAAAATTAAAGAAATATTAGATGAAGAAGGAAAAGAAGGAATAAATGAATTATTAAAGTTTTTGGAATTTGCTGAAATATTTGGTATAAAGGATAAAATTGTAGTTGATCTAAGTTTGGCTAGAGGTTTAGACTATTATACAAGTCTTATTTTTGAAATATGGAGTAAAGATAAAAAAATTGGAAGTTTGGGTGGTGGTGGAAGGTATGATAATTTAATTGAAATATTCTCTGGTAAAAAGATCCCTGCAACTGGAATAAGTTTGGGAATAGAAAGAATATTTGAGTTGATTAAAATGAAACAAAAAATTGAAGAAAAAACTCCTTCTAAAGTTTTCATAGCAACTGTATCAAATGAGTTTTTAAAAAATGTTGTTGAAATTACGAATCTTTTAAGAAATAATGGAATAAGTTGTGAATTTGATGTCATGGGAAGAAGTTTAAGTAAACAGTTAAAATATGTTGATAAATTAAATATACCATTTACTTTAATTATAGGAAAAAAAGAAATTGAAAATAATAGTGTGAAAATAAGAGATATGAAGAGTGGGAAAGAATACCTTGTTAAGATTAGCGAAGTAGTAAATTGGTTGAAGCCACGTCTTTAAATATTAAAAAATTAAATTTTGATTAACATGGAAAAAATATGCCCAGATACAAGCATAATAGTGGATAGAAAAATAAGTGAAATTCTGAAAAGAAAGAAAAAAGTAGAGATTATAATACCCGTTGCTGTATTGGAAGAATTGCAAGCCCAAGCATCGAAAGGTAGAGAACCTGGGTTTATTGGATTAGATGAACTTAAAACTATTCAAAAAATTTGCAAACGTAAAAAGATAAAGATAAAATTTGTTGGTGAAAGGCCAAATTTGGAAGATATAAAACTTGCAAAAAGTGGAAGAATAGATGCGATAATTAGAGATGTTGCAAAAGCTGAGAAAGCAGTGTTATATACAAGCGACTATGTTCAGGCTTTAGTTGCTGAAGCAGAAGGAGTTAAGGTAAAATATTTTGCACCTGAAGTAAAATTAAGAGGTTTGAAATTTGAAGATTTTTTTACAGCCGATACTATAAGCATTCATTTAAAAGAAAATGTTCCACCATTTGCAAAAAAAGGTAAGCCAGGAAAATTTAAACTTGTAAAGATTGGTAATAAACCTTTGGATGAAGAAGAATTAAATAAAATAGTTGAAGAGATAATTGAAGCAGTTAGGGTTAGTGAAGAAGGTAGCATAGAGATTAGTAGAAGTGGGGCAACTGTAATTCAATTAAGAGAATATAGAATTGCTGTTACTAAGCCTCCATTTTCTGATGGAATAGAAATTACAATAGTTAAACCAATTGTAAAATTAAAATTGGAAGATTATAGGTTGAGCAAAAAGTTAATGAAAAGATTAGAAGAGAGAGCAGAAGGAATTTTGATAACAGGTCCTCCAGGCTCTGGAAAATCAAGTTTTGCTAGTGCATTGGCTGAATTTTACTTTAAAAAAGGAAAAATTGTCAAAACTTTAGAGAGTCCAAGAGATTTGCAAGTCATGGATGAGATAACGCAATATGGTCCTTTAGAAGGAGATTTTGAAAAAACAGCAGATATTTTGCTTTTGGTTAGACCAGACTATTCAGTCTTTGATGAAATAAGAAAATCGAAAGATTTTCAAGTATTTACTGATTTGAGATTAGCTGGTGTTGGAATGGTTGGTGTAATTCATGCAAGCAACCCAATAGATGCTATTCAAAGATTTATTGGAAAGGTTGAGCTTGGTATAATACCTCATTTAATCGATACAATAATATTTCTAAAAGATGGTGAAATAAAGGATGTTTACGAATTAAACCTAACTGTTAAAGTTCCAACCGGAATGACAGAGAGCGATTTAGCAAGACCAGTTGTTGAGGTCAAAGATTTTGAGAGTGGTGAACTAAAATATGAAATTTATACTTTTGGGGAAGAAAATGTTGTTGTGCCAGTAAAAAAAGGTAGGGATATAATTAAGAAGCTTGCAGAAGAGAAAATTTTAGATGAAGTGAAAAGATTTGATAGAAATGCAGAAGTTGATATAATTTCAAATGAAAGAGCTGTAATAAGGGTTGATAATAGGATTATCCCAAGAATAATCGGGAAAAATGGGGAAACTATTTCTAAGCTTGAAAGAAAATTGGGAATAAGTTTAACTGTTGAGCCAAGAATACCTTCTCTTGGAAAAGAAATAAACTTTAAAATTGATGAAATAGGAAATTCGATTGAATTTTCATTTCCAAAAAATTTAATGGGAAAAATTGTTTCAATTTTTATAAGAGATAACTTTCTCTTTTCTGCGACTATAGGAAAGAAAGGAAAAATTAAAGTCTCAAAAAACTCAAAAATAGGGAAAGAACTATTAGAAGCTCTTGCAAAAAATGAAGTTATCAGAGTATTTATTTGATAAACGCTCCATCTTTCATTATAAGTTTATCATCAAACCATATAGTTGGTTTTTGTATCACTCCATCTATATGCACATTACTTTCGTTTTTTCCACCCATACTTTTGTTATCACCAAATGCTACATGACAAGTTCCTAAAACTTTTTCATCATTTAAAACATTTCCAATTATTTTTGCTTTAGGATTTGTTCCAAGAGAAAATTCACAAAGTATTTTTGCATTTCTATCTGCTTTTTTCAAAATTCTCATCAATTTCTTCGCTTCATCTTTTCCACTTATCTTTACTATCTTTCCGTTTTTCACCCTTACTTCAATTGGATTTTTCAATTTACCAACACCTACAACGCAAGTATCAAAAACTATCTTTCCATTTGCAGAATTTTCTAGAGGAGCAATCCCTACTTCTCCAGCAGGCAAATTATGCAAACTTCCTGGCTTATCTAAAATACCATCATCTATTTGCACTTTCCTTCCTTTACATTTGAGAATTAAATCCGTTCCTTTTCTTGTTTTAATTTTTATTTCCTTTACATTTTCATACAACTTTGCAACTTTTTTGCAATATTTTACTAATTTTTTATAATCAACATCTAAAGCAGAAAACATTTTTTCATTTATACTTGGCATACTCGCAATTCTCGCTCCATTTTTTCTAGCTTCTCTTACAGCTTTTGTATGAGTTAAAGAAATTGTAGTTATAGCTAAAATTATATCTGAATATTTCATAGCTTCTTTTATAGGTAAGGGTGGTTCTCTCTCTGTCTCTTCTCTTTCTTTAATTTTTACTAGAGAAACTTCAGCTCCAAATTTTTCACAAACTTTGAAAAAAAGATTAGCAATCTTTTCCTTCTTTTCATCACAAACTATTAAAGCATTTTCATTTGGTTTAAGCAAAATAGCATTTTTAACAGTATTTTCAATAGGCTTTAATATCATCTTCTCACTGGCATTCCATTTTTCATCACAATTTTTCCATCTACATACAAATTTCCTTCTTTTCCCTTCATAACTTTAATCATATCTTGATGGCAAGAAGCTTTGTTTTTTCCGTGGTATGCACCTCTGTTATTCCCAATTGCTATATGAATAGTACCAAAAATTTTTTCATCAACTATTGTTTCACCAATAAAATCAGCTTTAGGATTTGTTCCTATTCCAAGTTCAGCAATTCTATCTTTATCTCCAGTGTTAGAATCTAAAAATTTTTGAAATATTTTTTTCTGTGGAGAATCAAACCAAACAATTTTTCCTTTTTTAAATTCAACTTCCAAATTTTTCACTAAACCAAAACCAGGGATAGCAACCCAATCAAATATTATATAACCGTTTGCAGAATTTTCTAAGGGTGCACAAAAAACTTCTCCATCTGGTATATTTAATCCAACATCTCCTTTTTTTATATCTTCTTCATCTATAATTCCATCTGCAACTAAAATAGGTCTACCTTTTATACTAAAAGTTAAGTCTGTACCATCGTTAGCAGTAATTCTTATTTTATCCGCATCTTTCAAAGCTTTCTTATAATATTCACACAATTTTTTAACTTGAGGAGAAAAGGTCGCTTTAATAGAATTAATAAAAACTTTTCTATATTTTTGCTTGCTAACAAAATACTGTTTTTTAGGAATTGGCCAACCAAAATAACACCATCTAACTTTTTTTCTATCTATTATTTCGTGAATTTTTTGTGAAGCTAAAGCCCCAGCTTTTATTTTATGCTCTAAACCTTTAATCCAGTTTATATTTTCGTCTCCACCCAAAAAGACTCTTGCATCATAAGCACCTGCAAACAATTTTGCAGTTAATGGTAATTCAGCTGCTGCATCAAAAGGAATTAATTCCAAATGCCTTCTCGCTTCTTTTGAACTATATGTTAGGTCAGTAACATGAACTCCTCTTTTCCAACATTCTTCTTTTATAAATTGAGCTAAAAGCTTACATTCTTCGCTAACATCGGAATAAACAAATCTTAAAGTTTCTCCAACTTCCTTTTTAACAAAATACTCTCCATCTTTTTCTATTATAAGTGGACCAAAATCAGGGTCTTTTAATTTTTCTATAATCTCTAATTCTTTTCTAGTTAAATCATCTTTTGAAAAAGATTTAAGTTTCAATATTCTTTCAACAATTTTTCCAAATTTTTTCCTTGCCTTTTCAATTCCAGGATTCGGCTTTCTACCAATTTTCATACTTCTCGTTACAAATGTTTTTGCTATTCTTCTAAGCTCTTTTTTACTCAACATATAAATTAAATTTTCAAATCTGAAAATAAATTATTGCCCCGGTAGCTCAGTCTGGATAGAGCAACCGCCTCCTAAAGATGAGGATGGCATAGGATTTGATCTGATGATAAACCATCGCTCATCTGAAGAAAGCGGAAGGTCGTGGGTTCAAATCCCACCCGGGGCATAGCTAATATATTGAAGAAAAGAAAAAATTCTAATTAATGAAAACGAACAAAAAATTACTTTTAAGTTTTGTGTTTTTATTTAGTTTATTTTCTTATCTTTCTTTAGCTTCTGTTCAATTAATCTTTCCTTCAAATACCGAAACTGATGCAGGAATAATGCAACTTATTAACTTAAGTATTAGTGGATCAAATGTTTCTAATGTAACAATAATTTTACCAACTGGTTTTAATTATGTGGAAAATAGTAACGGCACTTCTTCTGTTAATGCTACAAACTTTTCTTATT
>CAZWBF010000008.1:15503-21591 GCA_964632185.1 uncultured archaeon | reverse complement strand
CTAGTAATTGGAAAAGTTGACTTAGTTTATGAAGATATAGCAGATCCTGATCAAATTAATATTTTAATTTGGAATTGTGAAAAATTTTTGAAAGAAAAGGGATATGCGATGATTGCGATTAAAAGTCAGAGTATTGATGTTACGAAAAAGCCGAATGAAGTATATAGAGAATGTTTAGAGCAATTAAGTAAAAAATTTGAAATTTTGGATAAAGTTAAGTTAGATCCATATGAAAAGTATCATATGTTTATTGTAATGCGCTATAAGTGAAATTTATTTTTTCTAAATTTCAAATATGGCTCAAATTTTTTATAAACTTCAAACAGCGAAATTAAATCATTTTTACATCTTTGTTTTATTCTTTCCAATTCCTTCTTATCCCCACTTATTCCTTTCATGAAAGAAATGGAGATATCATCTCCTTCTATTCCAGGATTATAATTTATGTTTAAGAGAGAGCAAACACTTTCTAACTTGTTTGATTTAAACCTGAAATTTTCTCTTGAGATCTCGATCAAATCAAGATGCTCTATTTCTTTCAATTCAGAAAAATCTAAGCCTAGCTGCAAAGCTCTACCTAGAATAAATGGTAAGTCAAAACTTTTTGAATTCCAACCACAAATTACATCATATTCCTTAACCTTCTCTTTAAACCACTTTAATAAATTAATCTCATCTTCTGGCCTTTCTATTAAATTAATAAAAGGTTCTTTCATTGTTTCTGGATCAAAAATTCCTATTCCGATTATTATCCCGCTAGAACTAAAGACTGAGGTTGTCTCTATATCGTAGAAGAGTATCTTTTTCATAAAATTACCTTTAATTCCATCTTTAAATTTGTCTCATAAATCCTATAACTTGATTTTCTCTAATTAAATTTACTCTGACTTTATTAAACCCTCTGTCTTTTAAAAACGTGATTTCTACTCTTCCAACTTCTTTCATAATATCACCGCCCTTGGATTGTCATGAATTGGGATTTTCATGTATTCTTGCAAATGTTTTTGCTGGTTAATATTAATAACATAACTTTCAACAAAGCTTCCTTTACAATTTTTACAAAAAATCCTATGTTGCCCAAATCCATCTACAAATCTTATTACTCTTGTACTATTACACCTTATGCATCTCATGAGTAAAAATTTAATTTATATTTTTATCCTATTTTCGAAGGAGTAGGGTTCCGGTGAAATTGTTAGCTATTTTTAAAAAATCTAATAATTCATCTTTTTGTTTGTAATTCATTCTGAAAGCAGCGGCTCTTTCATGTCCACCACCTTCTAGTTTTGGAATAAACTTTTTCATTTTTTCTATCAACTTTCTTAAATCATATTCACATTTTTCTCCCTCTCTCAAGCTTACATCTAAATATTTTCCAAATTTTTGCCCCACAAGCAAAACTTTATCATCATATCTTCTTGCTAACAAAGTTGCTATGAGCGATTTAAGATTTATTTTTGATTTAAATTCGAAGAAAATGAAATCATTTATCTTAATTTTTTTCTTCTTAAATTCCTCAAAAATTCTTTTCTTTTCATTTTCGATGAAATTGAATGCCTTAATAAATTTCTTGTTTTTCAAGAAACTTTTATATGAATCTTCAATTGCCAATTCTTTCGAAACTATTGAGGAATTTTTCCAGTAATAAAAGGTTAAGCTTGAGATAAATTTTGTAATTTTACCAATTTTTGTTTTATCAAAAAGATAATTTTCATCGTAAATAGCTTTTTTTAACATTCTTTCTTTTCTAAGTTTATTAAAAACTTCCTTGCAATTCTTAACTCCTTTATCAGCTAAAATTCCGCATGCAGCTATCCAAGTTGGAATTTCTATTTTCAAACTTTCAGCGATTTTATAAGTTAAAAAAGTTGTGGGTATATAAATATCCTTTTTAAAAACTCGCGGATTACAATAAATCGCATTCTTATATTTTATTGGTTTGTGATGATCGATAATTAAAATTTTTTTATTTTTAAGATTTTCAATTGATTTTTTATCAATTTCTGGTATGTCGCAAAAAATTAAGTTATCAAAATTTTCCAAAAATCTTTTATTTATTGAAAATTGATGATAAGAAGAAAAAAGTTTATATTTTATTTTTTTATTTCTTAGAACCCTCGCTACAATAGCTGCAGAACAGCAACCATCTGTATCGTAATCATGAATTATCAAACAATTTCCTTTTATATTTTCAAAAAATTTTATTGCTGGCTTAACTACTCTCATTTTCACTATTTTCGTTTAACTTATTTAATAATTTTTCATCGATAACAATTACTGGCAAATTCTCATTCTTTGGAGATAAATGAGCTTCAAATAAAGAGAGCATTGAGTCTAAATGATGAAATAGAAAAGCTTCTGGTGTTCTTGGTGGAGTAGGCCCACTCTCTCCGAAATGAGAAGCTATTATATGGATAACTCCTTCAGGAAAATCTCTTTTATATAACTCTGCTACAGCTAAAAAAGAATGGTCTAAAGTTATACCAGTATGCTTTGGCTGCCCATTCTCAATCTTCCATTCGTAAATTTTCATCAAATCATGTAATAGAGAGGCGGCAATTAAATAATCAAGGTTTAACTCTATACCATAAAACTTTTTAATTTCATCAACAACTTTTATGCAAATGTTTGCTAATGCTAATGTATGAGTATAAACTTCTCTAACAGAAGTTCCGTAGGGAGTTGAGAATAAAACCCTAACTTTCTTTACAGGAGTTTTACCATATTTTTTAAACTCTTCATGTGTTAAGCTTGGATCTTTGATAAAATCTATTACTTTCTCTCTCAATTTTTTATCTTTTATTTTATTTGCTAATTTTATGAATTCTTCCATTACCTTACCTTTTATAGTTTTTAACCGAACAATGCTTCTAGTCCAGCTGTTGCTTCTTCTAATCCTTTCTCCTTTTCTTCCTCTTTCTTTTCTTCCTTCTTCTCTTCAGTAGCTGGAGTTGCACTTACTATAGCTGCTTCTTTCAAAACTTCATCAATATTAACATTTTTCAAACTTTCAACCAAAGCTTTAACTTTTGCTTGGTCAACTTGAATTCCAGCTGCTTCTAAAACTTTTGTTACATTTTCTTCATTTATTTCCTTATTTGCTGCATGCAATAACAATGCACAATATGCATATTCGCTCATCCAATCACCTTATCTAGTGCTATACCATTTTGATATGCTTTTAATAATATAAATCTTATGCTATCTTTATTTATCCATCCTATATTAGTTGTTAGATTTAGCATGTTATTATAACATTCTCTTAAACTATTTTCCAAGTTTCTTATGAAATCTAAAGTTTCTGCTGTATAAATAAAGCTACCATCAAATATACAATTTAATTTTAAACCTAGTGAAATTGGTTGAATTTCAAGTTTTCTCAGTATAGAAGCAATTTCAGCAGAAATTACTTCACCTTTTTTAACCACAGTAGTATCTTTTTTAATTGCAATTTTTCCGCCTTCAACACCAACTGGTATTTTAGCTCTTGAAAATTCTCCTATAGCAGGACCTGCCATCAAGTTTGTTATTCCAGCCCTCACAACTATATCTTCAGTTGCAATATCACCAGCCTTTGCATACGTATTTATCTTAACTTTCTCAATTTCTTTAAAAAGTTCTACAGGATTTTTATTTGAGAAAATTAAACTTGGTTGAGAAGGTAGAAGATTTATTAGTTCTTTCAACTTTTCATTTTGGCAACTTTCTAAGGCAATTCTTATTAAGTTTTTCTTCACAACTTTAACTTCTATATCTTCAAGCTTTCTTACTTCTTTCAAAATCTTTGTTGGTAATTTATATAAATCAAATATTCCAATAACTGAATATTTTTCGATCTTATTCTTCAATTCTTCCACAGTTTTAACCTTTTCTTCTTTTACCAAGTAAATTCACCTCGATTGGTTTACCCATAGTTAATTTCAAATAAATTTTGCCAATATTATTTTCTCCTTTTGGAAGTCTCTCTTTTAAAAAGTTTATCACAGCTAAAACATTTTCTGCAATTTCTTCATCTTTCATTTGTTCAGTTCCTACTGCGCACTGAATGATTGGAGAAATTTTCAAATTAATTCTTATACACTTCTTATATCTTTCGATTAAAGCCTTTAAATCCTCTCTAATAATTATCGGCATTTTTCCTCGCGGTGCTAAAAATTTACCTAAGAATCTTCCTATCAAAGGCATTAATTGAGGTTCAGCGAAAAAGAAATCCGTATTTTTAACAAGTTTTTTTACCTCTCTTTTATTTTTTGCTATTTTTTCAATTTCTTTACCTTTTATAACCATTGCATCTATATCTTTTGCCATGTCAGAAAAAACAACCATTTTCACATCTTTACCTTTTCCATAAGGTAATTCAATAACTTCAGAAAATCTATTTTCCGGTTTTTTTAAATCAATCCCTTTTATATTCACAATTAAATCGAAAGTTTGGACAAAATTCCTTTTCTTTGAAACTTCTCTCACTTTTTTAATACTTTCTAAAACTTCTTGCATTTTAACCCTCCTGCCAAGGCAGTAAGCGGGTATATAGAATAAAGAGTTAAACTTTTATAAATTTATCCCATTTTCCTTCATCAATTTCTTTTAAAATATCTTTTGGATTTTTTCCCTCAATCAAAATACCTTGCATACTTACACATGTACCCACAACTTGTTTAACTGCTTTTTTTAGATCCTTCGTTTCTAAACTATCAATTTTCATTTTTGCAATTTTAACAACTTGATCAAATTTTAAATCTCCAACGCTAGTTACTCCTTTTTGTTTATCTTCTTCACTAATTTTTGCCTTTTCTATTCCCAACTCTTTTTTTACTAAGCTGCTTGTTGGAGGAATACCAACTCTTATTTTATATTCTTTTGTTTCAGTATCAACTTCTATGGTTACTGGAACTTGCAAACCTTCATAATCTTTAGTTTTTTCATTTATTTCTTTGAATATTTGGCCTGCATTTAATTTTAACATACTTAGCTTTGGCCCAGATGTTGCATCGGGTTTAGCATTTCCACCTTCAACTAGCAAATTTATTTTTTCTATCATCTACTCAACCTTCTTTATTATTTTTACTAAATCTACACTTACTGTTACAGGAATAGGAACAGTAACCTCAAGCAATTCTATTGTGCATTCTCTCTTCGCTTTATCATATCTTACAACCTTTCCCTTTTCTCCTTTAAATGGACCTCCAATAACTTCAACCGTATCTCCAATATTTAACTCAACTTCAACTTTTCTCGGTTTCAAAAAATTTTCAATTTTTGAAATTTCAATAGGCTTTTTAATAAGACCTCTAACTTGAGGAATTGTTTTTACTATACTTTCTATATCTTCTCTTTCTCCTTCAACAAAAATGTAACCTCTTATTTCTTCTATTCTAATTAAAGCTTTAATGTTTAGATTATTTGCTTTAGCTTTTGCTGCAATAGCATCTAAGACAACGTTTTCCCTTCCAACTATTGTTTTTATTGAATATAGCATTCAACCACCTAATATTATTGCAAAGATTAAATAAAAAACAAAACCAACCAAGCCAATGAATAATATTCCTAATAAACAAATTTTTAAAACTTTTGTATATTCTTCCATTCTAGGTTTTCTTGCTATACTCAAAACTCTTTTTAAATTTTCAATTACTGTTTTTAATTTCATAGGAGTTCACTCAATAAATTCTATTCCAAGAACTTTTTCTATTTCCTTTTTCTTCTCTTTGCTCCACGGCTTTCCTGGCCCAAAAATTTGTGGTGAAGAAACTCCGGTAAGTATAAGTAAAGTTTTAATTCTTTCACCCAACTCTTTCTCTATTTGCGCTCCCCAAATTATTCTTGCATCAGCCGATAGCCTTTTAGAAACAGTTTCAATTATTTGCTGAGCTTCCTTTAAAGTTAAGTCTGGACCACCCATTATGTTTATTAAGGCCCCTTTAGCATTTTCTACATCCACAGTAATTAAAGGATTGTTTAAAGCCTTTTCCACAGATTCATAAGCCCTATTTTCAGAATCGCTTTCACCTAAGCCAATCATTGCTAATCCACCACTTCCCATTATAGCTTTTACATCTGCAAAGTCTCTGTTTACTAAACCTGGCTT
>CAZWBF010000008.1:13160-15403 GCA_964632185.1 uncultured archaeon | reverse complement strand
CCAGACAAAGCTTTTCTAATTTCATCTTTATTTTCTCTTGCAGCTTCCATTCCTAGTTTAGGGTCTGCACCAGCACCTAAACCTTTTGTCAATTTTTTACCAATCAATATCTTTTTATGAGCATCTGTAAAGTAAAGGTCTTGAGCATCTGTATTTACTGCTATAGTCTCTGCTCCAACAATTCCAACTTCCATTAATCTACTTACTGTATTTCCTCCTGCTCCACCACAACCAACAACTTTTATTTTTGTCTTTCTTTTTTTGATTAATTCTTCTAACTCTTTATCAAAACTAACTCTTTTTTCAACTTTTTTTGTAAGTTGCTTTACCCCCATATTCTCAATTATTTATTGTTCTCTAAATTAAAATCTTTACTTTCGTATTCATAAACAAACCTAACTTTTTTAAATTTTACGTATTTCATAATGAACTCAGCAATTTTCTTTCTAGTTAACTTTGGAATTTCTTTTTTCAATATTATTTCAACATTTTCATCCCCTTCTTTTATTTCAACATCCCCTTCTTCAAAATCTATGAAATAGGAAACAATTGCAATTATCTTATCTTTATTACTTTCAGCCTTTTTAACTATTTCTACTTCATAAACAAGGGTTTTTCCAGCTAATGGATGATTAAAATCAACTTTTATTCTTCCACCATCAACACTAATAATTCTTCCATTCAAACCATTTACTGTTATAACTCTTCCAACTTCTGGCTCAATATTACTTTCTTTAAAAGCAGAGCGAGGAATTAATTTGATTAAATTTTCACTTCGGTTTCCAAATCCTTTTTCAGGAGGAATTTCAACTATCTTCTTTTCACCAACTTTCATTTTTTCTAATTCTTCATCTAATCCCCTAATAACTAATCCTTCTCCAATTATTACAGGAACAGGTTTATACTTTACTTTAGGGTTAAAAACCCCTTCCTTTTTTGCAACATCTTCTTTTGTTAAGTCAAAGATCTGATTAGTTTCTTTAATTCTTCCAATATAGTCAATGTAGACAATATCTCCTTTCATGGTTATATTTGTATTTTTACCAAAAACTTTTTAAACTTTTCCAGTTAAAGAATAAATCTTTTCCAAATCAACTTTTTACAATGAGAGAAGATTGGAAGGAATTTTTAAGTGAAGATGCGAGAAGAGAATTGCAAGAAATTCTAGAAATGGCTAGAAGGCATAGACCAGCTTATTCCCAAGCAGATGACGTAAGAATTGCTCAAATTTGGTCAGCTTTAATCGAGCTAAGAAAGGAAATAAAAGAGATAAGAGAAATAACAGAAAAAGTTGCAGCACCATTCAAAGCTATAGTTGAAGTTGGAGAAAAGGAGAAAAGAAGAGCAATTGAAAGAATTGTTACAGAGATAATAAGACCAACAACAGAACAAAAAGAATCTGTTCAAAAGCTAATAGATAGCTTAATGAAATTCTAAAATTAATCTTAAGTAAAGAGTTAAATATTAGCTTTATCTATCTACTCATTTTCCTCTTTAATTACTTCTAAAACTTTTTCTGGTTTAGAAATTCTTAATCTGCGCAAAATCTTTTTACAATCTTCTCCATATTTTTCAGCAATCTTTTTTAAATCTCTAATCCAATTCATTTCCTCTTTTTCATCTCTTAAACTAAGAGATTCCAATTTCTTGTAAATTCTTAATTCTCTATAAAAAGAAGGATACTTTCTTGCAATATCTTCATCTAATTTACCTACTAAAATTTCTGGCAATGTAATATCATTTCCTTCTTTGCTAATCCATTTCCTAAATTCTCCCTCGACTATGCTAAATTGTCTTTCCAAAATCCCATTGTTAATGCTGCTACTCAATAAAAACTTGTAGAAAAATTTCATGAAAAGAGAGCGTGGTGTAGATGGTTGGTTATAAACTTTTTCAATCTCATCTAAAAAATTTTCCGGATTTTCTCTAAATCTTCTCCAATATTTTTCCCTTTCTTCTTCCAATCGCTTGCCAATTTCTGATTTAATTCTTTCATAAACTTTTTCATGTAAACGCATAATTGGAATTTTGAGTAAATTAGTATAAAAATGCGAAACGATTAAGTTGTTCAATTGTAGGAAAGAAAACCTTTAATGCCGGGGGTGGGATTTGAACCCACGAAGGCACTAAGCCAGCAGGGTTCTTCTGCTTTCATTAATTCAACGCTTAAGTATTGCCTAACCAAGCATCTTAAGCTTCGGCAGGGCTTCTGCCGCCCTTGACCTGGCTAGGCGACCCCGGCA
>CAZWBF010000008.1:1397-13060 GCA_964632185.1 uncultured archaeon | reverse complement strand
TTTTATCTTTTTTAAATTCTTTTCCATTTCTTTTAATCTTTTCTCCAATTGTTCTATTGCTGACAAAAATATTTCATCAACTTTTAGACCGCAAGCGCTTTCTACTTGAAATATAAAGGAATCTTTATCTTTTTTATAACCAACTATGGCACCCTGCCATTTTGCATGATCTTTTCCAAAACCTAATTGTGCTACAGCTTCTAACTCTAATTCTTCGCCATCAGAAAGCTCAACAATTGGGATATTATCATATTTTGGTTTAACATCCTTTGCCCTACTTTTCAAATCGCCAGAAAATACTATACCAGGACCTTTTTTCTTTAAACTCAATTTAACTTGGCATAGAGAGCAACCCTTTCCACCACATTTGCATTCTCGGGGCAAATTATAAGCTTTTTTATCAAAAGTTAAAGGAATTAGACCTAATCTATGGGCAATTATCTCATCGTTTAGAGAAGAATCGTTTTTTATAAAATCAACCCATTCTATAGCTAGGGTTGGAATTTCCATCATCATAGTTCTTCTTAATGCATTTGCTAAACCATCTCCTATTCCTTTTATAGAAAATTTCATGAAGTTATCGCTTTTTTCTAAAATCTCGATTTCCATAAACTCACATAAAAATTTTGTTTTAATATATATTAAACCCTTCTACCTAACCTTCCTCCTTTTGGTCTTAATCCATATCCATGCTGAATAGGTGTAACATCCTCTATTAATCCTATTTTTAGGCCAGCTCTTGCCAAAGCTCTAATTGCAGCCTGCGCCCCTGGTCCAGGGGATTTTGAATATTGAGAACCTCTAGCTCTAACCCTTATATGTACACCAGTAATACCTTTTTCTAGAGCTTCTTCTGCTGCCTTTTTTGCAGCAAGCATTGCTGGAAAAGGCATTCCTTGTTCTCTGTCTTTATCTGTCATCATTCCACCGCTATACCTTGCTATAGTTTCACTTCCAGTAATGTCTGTAATATGGATTATAGTATTATTTTTTGTGCTAAATATATGTGCAACTCCCCATCTTTCCTCTTTTTTCTTCTCTTCTGCCATGCACTCACTATAATTCAATATAATCCAATTTTATATTTTTAAAATTATTCAGTGCTTTGTGTTTGTACTTGATTTGTTTCTTGCTGCTCTGTTTTTTGTACTTGCGTTTGTGTTTCTTGTGCCTGAACTTGAATTTGCGGTTCTTGAGCTTGAACATCTTGAGCTTGTTCTTGTACTTGAACATTTGAAGTTTGTGCTTCCTGCACTTGCGCTTCTTGAGTACTTACTTCCTGAGCACTACTTTCTTTTGGAACACTTTTCTTTTTTTCTACAATAGTTATTTTATCTTCTTCTTCCTTTGGAACTAAATAACTGGGCCAAATTACTTTTCTATTATTTATTAAAACATGACCATGGACAATCAATTGTCTAGCATGTTTTGGAGTTTTTGCCATTCCTTTTAAATATAGAATAGTTTGCAATCTTCTTTTCAAAATATCTTCAACCGTTAAATTTAAAATATCATCAACCTTTTCAATTTTCTCAACAATTCCCAACCTTTTCAACTTATTGATTAATTCTTCTTTCAA
Source organism: uncultured archaeon (assembly GCA_964632185.1). Lineage (GTDB taxonomy): Archaea > Aenigmatarchaeota > Aenigmatarchaeia > CG10238-14 > CAZWBF01 > CAZWBF01. The sequence continues at coordinate 11,481 of CAZWBF010000008.1, read as the reverse complement.
CTTTGGATTTTCTTCAGCTATTAATCTTCTTGTTATTCTTCTAAATTTTCTTAAAATCGTTTCTGCTCTCCAAATTTCTCTCTTTCTTCTCAATCCATATTTTTTTAGCAACTCTCTCTCTTCATCCATTCTTGCTTTGTCAAACAATTTTCTAGGCCTTTTATATTTTCTCTTCAATCTTCTCACTTTCTTTCACCTTTCTTCTTTTTAACTTCTTTTTTAGAGACTCCTATAATTCTCTTCCCCCTTCTAAATGTTCCTCTCAACCTTCTACCTCTAACAGGTAGGCCAGCAGAATGTCTTAAACCTTTCCAAGATTTAATTCTCATTAATCTTTCGATATCAAACTTTCTTGTAATATAAACTTCATCTCCAATTAAGTGCAAATCTTTACCAGTTGCATAATCCTTTCTTCTATTGAGCAAATAAGAAGGAATTCCATATTTTGCAGGATCTCTAATTATTTTTTCCAGTTCTTCAATTTTTTTATCGTCTAATTCTCCCAACTTTGTTTTAGGGTCAACTTTTGCTACATTAACTATAGCTTTAGCTAATGTAAAACCAACCCCTTTTATACCAGTTAAAGCATGGATTATACTTTTTCTTCCATCTAAGTCTCTATCTCCCAATCTTACAACTTCTTTCATGCTAAAATGTTTCTCAAGGAAATTATTTAAAACTTGTTGTTTTTAGTAATCCAAAAAGTTTCATACCTAAATTAAAAATTGTAGATTTCTTAAATGGCTATAGAGAATTTTATTAAACAGATTCACTTTTTTCAAAGAAATATGCTCCGAGGACAATCATAACAGCAGAAAAACCAATTAATACTGTGAAATCAAAAAGAATTGAAAATGATGAAAAACCGATTAATACGCCTCTTAAGCCATCTACACCATAGGTTAATGGGTCAAGATATGAAATGTATCGTATCCAAACAGGTAAATTTCCTAATGGAAACAAAGCACCAGATAAGAAGAAAAGTGGAAATATTACAAAATTCATTATTAAGCTAAAACCATGGATATCTCTCATTTTCGAGGCAAATATTAATCCTAAACCAATGAATGTAGAAGATATAAGCAACATAAAAGCAATAGACAAGAAAAATGCAGATATGTTAACTATTTTGAATCCCATTAAAATAGAAATAGCAAGAATTAAAGTCCCTTGAAGTACAGAGGTTGTTGTCCCCCCAACTAACCTCCCAATTACTATTGAAATTCTATTGACTGGCGCGACCATAACTTCTTTTAAAAATCCGAATTCTCGATCCCACAAAACAGATATTCCTGCAAATGTTGAAGTAGAAAGCATGCTCATACCAATAATACCTGGAACCAAAAAATGAATATAATCTACTCCTTTTTCAATACCAGGAACACTCATATTATGAAAACCTAAACCAAGAAAAGCTAAAAAGAAAATGGGTATTGTTAAAGATCCAATAACTCTTGATTTTGTTCTTAAAAATCTCTTCATTTCTCTTAGCCATAAAACATATATTGCGGTAGTATTAATCATCTTCTAAACCTCCTTCTTCCAAATTCCATAATTCTATCTTTTTGACTAGCTTCTTTTTCCCTAATTGTTTTTCCAGTAAAATGTAGAAATACATCCTCTAAACTTGGTTTGTGTAAAGTCACAGATTTAATATCAATACAATTTTTCTGAGCCATTCTAATTAGTTTGGGTATTCTTTTTTCACCTTGTTCAACTGTTATGGTTAATTTATTATCATGTTTTTTTACTGATTTCACAAATTTTAGTTTACTAATTATATCCATTAATTCATCGGCTTTTTCCTCTATCTCAAAAGTTATAACATCCCCTCCAAGTTTATCTTTTAGTCTCTTTGAGGTATTCATTGCAATAATCTTACCATGATCAATTATGGCTATTCTATTGCAAAGATAATCGGCTTCTTCCATATAATGTGTAGTTAAAATGATTGTAATGTTGCTTTCTTTATTTAGCTTTTTAATATAATCCCAGATACGCCTTCTTGTTTGGACATCCAAACCAAGAGTTGGTTCATCCAAAAATAGAACTTTTGGTTTATGAATAAGGCCCCTCGCAATTTCCAATCTTCTTTTCATACCACCTGAATAATTTTCCACTAAAACATTTGCTTTATCGCTCAATTCAACAAGCTCTAAAACCTCATTTATTCTCCTTTTTCTCTCCTCTTTACTCATCCCATACATCATAGCATGAAATTCTAGATTTTCCTTTCCTGTTAATTTATTATCCAAAGCAGGTTCTTGGAAGACTATTCCAATACTTCTTCTTACATTTTCCCTTTCTTTTACTATGTCATAGCCAGATACTCTTGCATATCCAGAAGTTGGATTAAGAAGTGTAGAAAGCATGTTTATGGTCGTAGTTTTACCAGCCCCATTTGGTCCCAACAAACCAAAAATTTCTCCTTTCTTAACCTTAAAACTTATATTATCTACTGCTGTAAAACCATTAAACTTCTTTGTTAAATTCTTAACTTCAACTTCTATCTCTACCATAGTAATCTTTTTACATTCCTTAGCAAAAATATCTTAAAGATCATAGATATTTATAAATAGTCAAAGAAATCAACATTTAAGATTTGTAATTTTTTTGAATCAGCAAAAATGGACCGGCCGGGATTCGAACCCGGAGCCTCTGCCTTTCTAGTTAATTGCCATGGCAGCGATCTACCATTGATCTACCGGCCCTTGAATTTTACTTTAACTCCATTTTTAATATCTTTTTCTTAAAGCTTCTATTAAATCGCAAGCTTTCTTTACATGACAACCTTGGCAAACCCTTCTTCTAAAATTGACTAAATTACTCATTCTTGGAATGTAAGCTGAGGAAAACATTTTCTCTATTCTTTTCTTATAATTTATAAATTCTCTTTTCATCCGAGGTGTAAAATTCAATTCAACAATAGAGTTAGAGGAAAAATAAATTAAATAAGATTTTTGTACATTTTTTCTGAAAAATTCTTGGACAAGTAAGGCTTCTCCTGTAGACTGCAAAATATGCTCTTTTCTCAATTTCCTTACTATGCCGAGCTTTATATCAAGAGGGAAAACATCATTGCCCTTTATTATAATTCCATCTGGCGTACCAACTAATCCTATTCTTAAACTTTTTAAAGTTCTTTCAGAAAATATTTTTGTTATTCTTTCTTCTTCAATAAAAGCTAGCAAACCTTCTAAAAATTCAAGTATTTGCTCTTTTTGAAGCGTTAATTTATTTTTATAATTTTTAAAAACTGCGTTAACAATTTTTTCAAAATCATATCTTGGTAATTGTTTAAATAAAAGATTAGCAGCCAAATGTATTGCTTCTCCATCCCAAACCCTCCCCCTTCTCTCTTTTTCTTGCTTTGCTAATACAACCTTTTCTAGCCATAATCTTCTTGGACATAGATAAAATTTTGATACTTCTAGTGGAGTAACAAAAATTTTGTTTATATTTTTAGTTTGTCTTAAAATTCTATTTTTTATTTCAGCCTTTTCTTTTTCCTCGATTTTTTTATTTAATACAATTTTCCCCTTTCTCCCACTAACTATTTTATTTTTCTCTAAAATTTCTAGAATAATAAAAAGAAGGTCAGAACAACTAACATTTTTTTCTAAAAGAAGAGTAATTAAATTAAATAAATTTTCCTCTTCGATTTTGTTCAATATATTTAATATTCTATCAATTTCTCTTTCTTCAAACTCAATTCCAATTCTCATTATATCAGCGAGAAACTTTTGTCCATTTCAATTTTCTAGGATTTTTACCCATTTGAAAATATCTTTCACACTTTCTACTACAAAAGTAAAAAATCCTTCCATCATTTCTAACAAACATCTTACCCCTATTTCTAAATTCAGCTCCACAAAATGAACATTTCATATTATCTCACATCTAATTTCATTGCGGTTTCCATTTCTGTTTCTCTCAACATTAAAATATCTTTTATCTTAACCCTTCCAATCACATTTCTTATTACAACCTTTCCTTTATCAGGCCCATCTAAAATCCTACATCTAACCTGTGTAATTCCCTTTACACCACTTCTACCTAAAATTTGTATAACTTCTGCAGGATAGGCATCCTTCATTTTCCACCAGCTATTTTAGCAACTTCTTCAACAATTTCTTTAACTAATTCTTTGGCATCTCCTTCTTCGATTATACAAGCGGAAGCAGCAGCAACATCAATGCCAGCAGCTCTTCCAAGTTCTGCTTTACTAGAAACATAAACATATGGAATCTTCTTTTCCTCGCACAAAGGAGGTAAATGCATTACAATTTCCTCCGGCTCAACATCTTCGGCAATAACAACCAATTTAGCTATCCCTCTCTCAATAGCTTTCGTAGTTTCGTTTGTACCTTTTCTAACCTTTCCACTATTCCTTGCTACCTCTACAGCTTGCAATACCTTTTCCTTCAGTTCATTCGGAATTTCAAACTTCACATAGGCTTTTGGCATACTATCATCAATTCATTATTTATGCGTAAAATATAAAATTATTTCTCTTTTTAATTTATGTACTTTACAAAATCCAATTCTTACTAATTGAATTGGATTTCCCTCCTTTTCTTTCTTTATAGAGGGTTCAATCAATATTTCCCTCTCTTTTCCATCTGGCATGATTATCTTTCCTTTAACATACTTTGATACCCATTGAATCTTTGGTAAATCATATTTTATTTCTCTAGTTAAAAACTTTGCCCTCTTTCTTAGCAAAACTGTGCATAAATCGATCAAAGAAACCTTTCTACCTTTATACTTTTTATAGTCCTCTTTTTCAATGTATATGTTTTTTAAATCAACGCTTATCCTCCTTTTATTTCTTTTCTCAGGATGAACTTTTGAAGTTATACTTTTAATTGATAAACCATCAATACTTATTTTAACTGGATTTAAAACTGCAAAATATCTGTTTGAAATAGGGTCTAAATACTTTCTATTAATTGCTTCCAACTTTTCCCATTCTAGAATTGCACCTGCCTTTGAAATTCCAGTTGATAAAATGAATTCTTTTATTGCTTGAGGAACAAAACCTCTCTTCTTAAGTGCAATCAAAGTGGTTAATCTAGGATCATCCCATCCTTTTAATTTCCCTTCTTTAATTAATTTTCTTATAGTTCTTCCAGAAGTTGGAACACCTTTCAAATTCAATCTCCCAAATTCAATTATTGTTGGCGATTTCAAGCCAAATATTTTTTGAATATATTCATGCAATTCTTTTCTAATCTCGAATTCTTTACTTCTTAATCTATGAGTAATTTTTTCCCAGGCATCCATTAAACTAACGCCAAAATCATAAGTTGGCCAAACTCTATACTTTTTTCCAGTTCTTGGATGTTTTTCATCAACTATTCTCATTATAACTGGGTCTCTCATCAAAGCGTTTTTATGTTTCATATCAATTTTTAATCTTAAATTTGCCTTACCTTCTTTAAACTCTCTAAACATTTTTTTCCATAGAAGAAGGTTTTCGCTAACACTTTGATTTCTATGCTCGCACTCTTTCATTAAAGCTCTTAACTCTTTAATTTCCTTCTTTTTGCAAAGACAAACGTAAGCTAAACCTTTTTTTATAAGGAATTCAGCTGCAGAATACATTTCTGGCAAAAAATCAGAAATATAATCTTTTTTATACCATTTTATTCCTAGCCATCTTAACCCATCTTCAAAAGCTTTATAATAAATTTTTTCAACCTTTTTTGGATTTGAATCTTCAAATCTAAGGATAAATTTTCCATTATACATCTTTGCATACTCATAATTTAGCAAAGCGGCTTTTGCATGACCCAAATGAGGATATTTACTTGGCTCAGGAGGAAAAGCAGTTACAACCTTTCCTTTTATAGCATTAGGCAATTCCGGCAATTTTCGCTCTTCAACTTTCTTCTCAATTTTTATTCCCAGTTCTTCAATTTTCATTTTTTGTTCTTCCAAAGAAAGTTTATTTACCTCTTTTACAATCTTTTTCGTCAAATCAATAACTTCTTTAATTCTTTTTCTTAAAGAAGGGTTTTCAGCAATAACTTTTTTTATTATAGCATTTACATCAGCCTTTCCATTATGAAGATAAGCATTTATCAAAGCATGCTTAAAAATCGTTTCTTTCATAATTTCTAATTGTATTGTTTTAATTAAATGAAAATTATTGATGCACATCCAACTGCTTTAAAAGGGTCTGGATGCACATTTTCTAAAGCTGAATATTTAAGGAGCAATCCTTGCTTTGCTCCTAATTTTTTCATAGCACAAATTAAAGAGATTATTGGATAATAACCGCAAACACCAGAATTAGTTTCTTTTATTCTTTCAAAAAACTCATTTTCATCTAATTTTAAAATAGAAGAAATTAAGTAGTTGTCAGTTTCTTCCGTTAACTTTTTTGGCAAAATACTGAAATTACTTGTTGCTATAATTGTCCAATCTCCTTTCTTAACAAAATTCCCTATTTCACTACCTAAAAACTTTGCTTGTTCAAACAAATTTTCTTGAGTAGATTGAATTAAAATTGGAACAAATTTTAAATCGTTGTTAAATTTATATTGAAGAAATGGTAATTGAACTTCTATACAATACTCATTATTATGAGAGATCATATCAAATTCTAAAAAATTTATTCTTTCATTTATTTCATTTGCACTTTTTTCATCAACCAAAACTTCTCCTAAAGGAGTTTTCCAAATACCCTTTTTAGCTATGGAAAAATTTGAACTATTACTTAAATGATTTGTTCCAATAATTATGAAATTAGATTTTTTAATTTTATGATAGCTCCATGCATAGAAATAGCCATATGCATATTCTATATGCGGAGAAATAACTCCTAAAACTTTTTCTTCCTTAATTTCTTTTGGTCCATTTTCTCCAAAAAAAGATACTTCAATTTCTTTTAATAGCCTTTCTTTTTCTATTGAATAATAGTTTCCCGCAGCTATCGGTGCTCTTATTAACATTTTCTAACCCTAAATTTTGGAAACAAAAAATATATTATTTTACCTATATATTAATTAAGAGGTAAATGACAGAAAGACTTGTTCAAAAATTGTTTTTAAGAATAAAACCCGTTAATTTATTGCTTGCTTTGAGAGCAGGACCAAAATATACAACTATATTATCAAAAGAAATTGATTGTACTTATTCTCACACAATAAAACTTTTAGAAAATTTTAAAAAACTTAATTTAGTTGAGTTTGAGAAAAAAGGAAGGATAAAAATAGTGAAGCTTACATCGATTGGAGAAGAGATATCTAAACATTTAGAAAATTTTGTTTCTCATTTAAATAAACTTAGAGAAAGAGCTTAATTCAACTTTCAAACAATTGATCTAAAGGATTTTTAACTTTTTTTAAATCCTCTTTAGCTACATGCGTATAAATTTGAGTTGTTGATAAATTAGAATGGCCAAGCAATTCTTGTATTTTTCTTATATCTTCTCCGCTCTCAAGCAAATGAGTAGCGAAGCTATGTCTTAAAGAGTGTGGTGAAACCTTTTTTTCAATTCCAGCTTTTCTCGAAATAACTTTTACAATTTTTTGTATTGCTCTTTCACTCAATTTACCATTTCTTCCAGAAAATACATAGTCTGAAACTTTTTTGTTTTTAATATATTCCCTTAATTCTTCAATCAATTTTTTTGAAATGATAAACAATCTATCTTTTTTGCCCTTACCCTTTCTTACCCATCCTATTCCCTCATCTAATTCCAAATCTCCAACTTTTAGGTTCGTCAATTCACTTATTCTTAAGCCAGAAGAATAGAGAAGCATTAGAATTAATTTGTGCTTTTTATTTTTTGCAGAAAGAATTAAATTTTTAACTTCTTCTCTTGTTAAAACAGTTGGTAATTTTTTTTCGATTTTTGGCGTAGGAAAATTTACAATATTTTTCTTTAGAATTTCATCATAGAACATTTTTAATGCTGCTTTTATTGTAGCTAGAGTTTTCGCACTTCTTTTTTCATCGATCTTTTTTGCCATAAAACTTTTTATATCATCTTCAGTAACTTCTTCTGGAGATTTTTTAATAAACTCTAAAAATTTTTGGTTATAAAATGAATAGGCTTTAAGCGTTTTATCAGAAAATCCTCTTAACTTCAATTCTGTTTCCAGCTTTTTAATCCATTCATTTTCCATAATATAATAAAGTCTAGAAAAAATAAGATTTATAAACCCAATTCATCTGCTATTTGTTTTAAAGCATTTAAACTCAATTCAAAAAATTTATCTCTTTCAATCCCAATTTTTTCACAGTATAAAATCTTTTCTCTATCACATCTTCTTGCAAAAGATTTATCTTTAAAACCGTCTTCTACTGAACTAACTTTTACTTCTTCAAGCTTTTTAGATGGCATAAGTAAAGCTTTAGCTATAATTAGACCAGAGATTTGGTCAGCAGCAATTAAAGCATAATCAATTTTTGTTTGAGGTAAAACTTTTGTAAATTCAAAGTTATGTGCTTTTATAGTTCTAATTAACTCTTCATCAACTTTCTCTTTCAAAATTTCTTCTGCTTTTATACCATGCATTTCCTGCTTTTCTTTAGTTATTTCAAAATCTATATCATGTAATAAACCTACTAATCCCCATCTTTCTTCATCTTCATTCAAATATTTTGCAATTTCTCTCATTATTGCTTCAACAGCAAGCATATGCTTAACAAGCTTATCGTTTTTTACATTTTCTTTAACCAATTGCAATGCTTCTTCTCTCTCCATAAATTCTATTAATTTGCCCATTTTTTATTAATTTTTTCAACTTCGATTTTATATGTTTCACACCACGCAAAGGAATAAACCAATTTTCATCTCCAGTTTCCTTTAATTTCATCATCCAATCAATTCTAGAAAGATTATTTATATCGTCTTCAGTAATCTCTTCAATCGGTTTTCCAATAATTTCAATTGCTTGCTTAATTCTTGTTCCTCGTGGAACTCGCTTACGAGCTTGATTTTTTCTTCGTTGTATTGGAACATATTCCTCTTCTATCCACTTTTCTATAGATGGGTAGAATTTACGTAATCTTTCTCTACTTGTTTTTATATAACCTCTATGATATTCCATAACTCCTAAAATCTGTAAAAGACTTAGATTGAACCTATTACTAATAGATACATTATATTTCGAATTGATGTAAGAAATTGGTAGAATTCCATCTCCATTTTCAGGCAATCTTCTATAAATCTCTAATAAAATGTTTTTTTGTAGAGGAGTTGGATCAAAAATCGATTTTAACATAGTCCATAAATATTTTTTATTTATACCAACTTCTATCGCTATATTATTATTTTTAATACGATTTTCAACAATTCTCTTATTTTCCGCTGTTATTTTTTCAACATTAGCATATTCACAAATGAAATCATAAAGACGTTTCCAAGCTGGAGTTTTCATAAATTTAAAAAGAAAGCTAATTTTAAATTCTTATTTATAACTCAACTTTCAACATTAAAATTTTAATAGATTAAAATTCCAGCATAACTAACGAAACTTAAATCTCTACTAACTTCAAAGCTTGTTGAATAAGCAATTAGCTTACCTTTCTTTGCTCCAAGTTTTTTTGCAATTAATAAAATCAAAGTTATTGGTATATAACCGCAAATCGTCAAATTTTCTTTTAAAACTAATTCATAAAACTTTTTAGCATTTAATTTTTCAATTAACTTAATAGCTTTCATATCTAACTTTTTCACTTTCTCAACATTTTTTTCTGGCTTAAAATTAAATGGCATATAACCGTAATTTGGTCCAAAGTGAGTAAAGTCGCTACTTGCTATATAGAAAAAATCTTTTTTAGCAAGTATTTCTGCTAACTCCTCTATTTCTTCAAATTCTAAATGAGATAAGCATAAAGGAACAATTTCAAAATTTTTAAAAATAAATTGCAAAAATGGTAATTGAACTTCTAAAGAATGCTCATATCTATGAGCATTTTCATCTACAGGCAATTTATTAGCAAATTCTTTATTCACTTTTACCATTCCTAATGGAGTTAGCCAGTCTTGCATAGATAAAGCAATTTTTTCACCTAAACCAGTATGATTTGGGCAAGCAATCAAAAATTTTTTGTTAGATGTTGAAAT
>CAZWBF010000008.1:0-1297 GCA_964632185.1 uncultured archaeon | reverse complement strand
ATAATGAAAATATTAGAAGCTGCTAGATGGGCACCTTCTGCTAGGAATGTTCAACCTTGGCAGTTTATTGTGGTTAAAGATAAAGAAAGAAGAAAGGAATTGGAAAAAATTGCATATAATCAAAGATTTGTTGGAGAAGCTCCAGCAATTATTGTTGTTTGTAATAAAAAAGAAGAAAGTTTAGTAAATATAGGATTAGCAATGCAAAATATTTGCTTAGAAGCATTTGAGCTAGGTTTAGGAAGTTGCATAGTTGGATGGTTTGACAAAGAAAGGGCAAAAGAATTTCTAAAAATTCCAGATGAATATGAAGTTTGTTATTTAATTCCAATTGGCTATCCAGCAGAAATTGGTGTTTCAAGTAGAAAAGAATTAGAAGAAATTGTGCATAGGGAAGAATGGTAATTACTTGCACAACCTGCAATTCAACTTTTTAATTTAGGCTCAATTTTTTTATGTAATTTACAAAGTAATAAAGAAGATTTTAGCAATGAACAAATTTCACACATACTTTTTGTAATTTCAGCATCAGAAATATTTTCATTTACCATTTTATTAGTAAGTTTTTCTATTTTCCTTTCAACTTTCTTAAATTTCAATTTCTTTAACTTGGTTGCTCTTTTTCCTTTTAGATATTGAGAAACAGCAGCTTCAGTTAAACCTAATTTTTTTGCAATATCCTTTTGTTTCATCCCTTTTCTAATAGCTTCTTTTGCAATTAATGCTCTTACATTTGGTAAAATGAAATTGCAAACTAGTTCGCAAGGGATTTTCATGTATATCATTTCTATTTCATATTTAAAAACTTAACACCGTTAAGTTTTTATTATTCTTTTTTCACTTTAGTAAATATGAAAAGAGTTTACATGGATTATGCAGCAACAACCCCAGTTGATCCTAAAGTATTAAAAGTTATGCTTCCATATTTTTCAAAAAAGTTTGGAAATACGATGAGTTTGCATTCTTTTGGAAGAGAAGTTAAAATTGCTGTAGAGGATGCAAGAGAATATGTTGCAAATTTAATGAATGCAAAACCAAATGAAATAATTTTTACTGGTAGTGCTACAGAATCTAATAATTTCGCTTTGAAAGGAATAGCGTTTGCAAATAAAGATAAAGGGAAGCATATTATTGTTTCAAAAGTTGAGCATCACTGCGTTTTAGAATCAGCTCATTGGTTAGAAAAAAATGGATTTGAAGTTACTTATTTACCAGTTGATAAATATGGTTTAATTGATTTGGCTCAATTGGAAAATGCGATAAGAAAAGATACAATTTTAGTTTCAATAATGCATGC
>CAZWBF010000007.1:21226-22327 GCA_964632185.1 uncultured archaeon | reverse complement strand
CTGTTGCATTAATTTGCTCACAAATATAATTTCCTCCTCCTATTACTCTTAAAGCATATCCTGGATTACATCCAATCTGAGATATTTCACTTGTTCCTACAGCTCCGGCTTTAATTTGCAAATTTAAATTATCATAAGTCCCTGTAACAGAAATGTCGCTTGACGAAGTATCGGAAAAGGACGTGGCTGTGGTCAATACAGCATTTCCTCCGGAATAAACACTATCACCACGAATATCAACACCATAGATATTTGCCCATTTATTTGTTGAAGTACCTAAGCTGAATATATTGTTGAAATAGGGGACAAAACTTCCATTTACATTAATATGAGAAATATTAACATAAGTAATATTGCCAGCTACTCTTAGATTTTTCATTACAGTCAAATCATTTTGAAATATCCAATTACCAGGTATATTTTCATCTACGTCCTTTCTAGGAACAATGTTAGTGTCTATAGTAACAATTGGGCTCCAGCCTTCTCCTTGTGTTCCAGAAACTAAAATACCTGTTCCTCCTGTTATATTAACTACATAGTTGCCTGTTGTTTCTATTCCTAAAGTTACACAATCGGTACAAGCTAAATCACTAGCTTTTATTTCTCTGTTTGTTCCAGCTATATTAATTTGATAAATTCTATTGTTTCCATCTAAAACCAAATCATTATCGACAATTATTCCTGTGGGTAAATATTCTGTACCATCATAAACTAAGGCTTGTCCGCTTGAAGGAGAGGTTGTAGAAACCGTTATTCCCCTTATCTTTGCTACAGTTGGATTAGGATATGTTCCACTTAAATCTCCACCTGCTGCAGTTCCACTAGCTATGACAAGTTTTCCATTTTGGTAAAAAGAGCTTGCATTGATTTGGTTTGCTCCAAACAAATTATGAGTATTTAGATCTATATCTCCTTCAAAAATTATACTATTTCCAAATTGGTGAATTTTTGAGTCTCCTAATGTATTTGTTCCAGTCCATACTGGAATGTGATCAACAGTACCACTTCCATTAACCATTCCTTCAACTTGAACTTTTGTACAAGTTAAGCTTGAGCCAACTGCTTTAACCACATAACCTTCCGGACAACCAGAAGGAAAAT
>CAZWBF010000007.1:0-21126 GCA_964632185.1 uncultured archaeon | reverse complement strand
TTCCAATTTTAAATTTCTTTTTTTTAGCTAGGAAAAAAACTTTAGCTCTACCTACTTCTCTATAATTTACTATTCCGCTTAAATATAAGGCATGTAAATATTTTGAAGTAGTTTGCCTAGCTAAATTCATTCTTTTTGCTATATCTTGTATGCTTAACCCATCTTTCGATTTTTCAAGTAGTGAAATTATTTCCTTTTCTACGCTTAACATTTTAAACACTTTTAATAGTTAACATTGTTTAACAATGTCGAACTTTAAATAACTTTGGTAAACAAAGCTTAACGTAAAAACAAAATTTGTTTTTCAAAAAGTTTCTAAACAAAAAATTGAATTACTCGACTTGCTAAAAATTAAAAATTCTCTTTTTATTCTTAACAAAAAGTTTCTTTTGGATTCTTAATTAAATTTAAAAAATAAAATTCGAAAATAGAAAGAAATGTTTTTCCAATAATTATAAAAATTTTTGATAAAACTTAAAAATAAGAAAAATTTTGTAAGTTATCTTTCGAAATTTCCGTCTTTAAATCGACACTAATGATGATTATTAGCGATATCTTTAAATTATGGAAAATAGAATATATAGATATATGGAAACTTTAAAAAATGAAGAAAAAATTTTAATTGGTGCAATTCTTGAAAATTTGAGAGAGTTAAAAGAAAAGGTCACTTTACTTAACTTAAGAATATGGACATTAGAAAAAATAATAAATGAAAGGATTCCTGAAAGAGTTTTGAGTGAAAAATTTTTCAAAACTCAAATTGAAGATGGAAATGATGTTGTAAAAGAAATAGTTGAAGAAGTTAAAAAAATAATTAAGCCTGTAATCGCTTCTGAAAAAATTGGAATAGTTGAATCAAAGAAAATTCAAGAAATCATTTCTATAATGAGGGAAAATGGTAGAGTATCGGCTTCTCAACTTTCAAAAATTTTGAATTTATCTAGAACGAGATGTAATGAATATCTTAAGAAAATGGAAAATCTGGGAATTGCTAGAGGTATGAAAATTGGAAAAATAAAGTATTACCAGCTATTAATCTGAAGTTTTATTCTGAAAATCTACAATTTGTGTTCTGTTCAAACCAACTTATGTCTTTTACTCCTGGATACACTTTACCATTAATTACTACTGAAGGAATTTGCGAGACATTTGCACTTATGCAATAGTTTACCAAATTACCATCGCAGGGAACAAATAGTTGAGTAGAATATCTTCCTAGCAAATTTAATTGCAATAAAGTTGCTGTATCATTAGTAATACCATAAATTCTTACGTTATTATTTCTTAAGCAATCTGTAAAGTTTTTAAATGCATTTATTCTTTCAATAGATTGCTCAATAAAGATCATACTTTCTGTCAGCATTTTTCCATCTTTAGTTACATACGCTTCTCTATATGTAGTCCCAGCTGCAGTTATTATCTTTACCACAACTTTATAAACTCCACTTTCTTCATTTATGCTTATTATTTCTGCAGAAGAACCTGGATTTGCTAGTTCATACAAATTCTTAACTTTTTCTTCTATTTCACTTGTTGGAGTTGTTGGAAACATATATAGATAAAATAATAAAGCAACTATAGTTACAGCAATTACTAGTGAACCCAAAGCAACTTTTTTCTTGGCCATCTTCTCACTTTAATAAAATATGGTTTTTCAAATAAATAATTATGGGAAAAATTATTTTTTTATTAATTTTTTTCTTCATTTTTCTATTCCCACTTTCTTTAGCTTTCAATTGCACAATTAGAGAAGGAAGTTGTACAGGAAATGAAGTTGCTGTAATTTCTTTGGTTAAAGAAACGAATGCACACGTTGGGAGTTATGATAAATACAATTATAAACTTTGTTGTGATTTTGATTTTGTAGCTATAAGAAGCAATTGCGAGCCAAATGAAGGAGAAGTTTTAAGTCTATATAAAACTTATAACTCACATGCTGCAAAAAAAGGGTATTATCAAAATAGAGTTTGTGCAACACTTGCCTCTGAACCTGCAAACTGTACAATTAGGCAGAATCAATGCTCAATCAATGAAGCCTGCATAATTTCTTTAGCTAAAGAAACAAATGCACATGCTGCAAGATGTGATTACTATCCTTGGAAAATATGTTGTAGAGTTTACCCTGATTTATATGTGAACGAATCTTCTATTTCATTTAATGTTAGCGAGCCTTATGTAGGTGATACTTTAGGAATTAACATAACAGTTTGGAATATTGGTGATGCAGCAGCAACTCAAGTAAACGTTTCTTGTTATGATAATGGAAATTATTTTGATTCTTATATCATAAATTCTATTCCTCCTAATCCTTCAATGCAAGAGCCAAGATATGCCTATTGCGAACTAAAGACAGATTGTCCCATTGAACATAATATTTCAATAAGAGTTGACCCAAATAATTTGGTAAAGGAATATAATAAAAGTAACAACTTTGCTTCAAAAAGCATTACTTTAAAGGAAAGGTTATTTGTCTATATTGATTCCCCAACTGAAGGTCAAAGTTTTTATAGAGGGAGTGATGTTAACTTACAATCAACAGTAAACGATAGTTGCTATCCATTTCCCTCAGCTACGGTGAATTGGTATAATGAAAGTACTATAATTGGAAGTGGTGAGGATATAGTATGGACTATTCCTTTGGCCGATTTCATGTTAGGAACAAAAACAATCAGAACAGAAGCTTCAGCTGCTGGCTATTCAACAGCTTATGATACTGTCCAAATAACAATTCTGAATAATCCACCAACTGTAAGCACTCCCTCTTATAATGTTACTCCAGCAGAAATTCATAAAGGAGAATCTATAGAAATTTCTTGTGTCGCAAATGACATAGAAGATACGGCAGAAAATTTGCGAGTAAATATCTCTGTAAAAGATCCTGCTGGAAATTGGGATAACATTACAGCAAACAGAATAGGAAATACATTTTATAGAAGTTATTCAACAAGCGATACTTCATTAATAGGTTACTATACAGCAGTTTGTACTGTTTGGGATACAGATAATGGATACAACTCTTCGGCTTCACAATTTGTAGTTTATCAAAATGTGAGCGTTATTATTAATTTGAATGCAACCAAAGTTTGGTGGAATGATGCAGTAAATTGTACAATTCAGGCAATAAGAAAAGATAATAGCTATGTTTCAAGCGCAGATGTTGAAATAAAAGTTAATGATAGTGTTAAATGCTCGGCCAAAGCCGCAACTGATAGTTTCGGTAAATATACATGCATATTCAATGCTCCCAATTCAACTGATACATTCATTGTAAACGCTTCAGTAATAGACCCTTTAACAGATAAATTATTCTATAATACAACTTTACTTGAAGTATCTCCAACTTTGGGAGAAGAAGAAGTTGCACCTCAAATAGCTTGCTATGAAGAACCTCAGATAATCCAAAATCCAGATGGAACTTTGGAAGAAGTTAGAGTTAAAGTTTGCGTTTGGAAATAATTTTTAGTAGGAAAACAAATTCTAAATTATGAAAAAAATAAAACTAAAGTTTTTTTTATTAACGATATTTTTACTTTTCTCTTTTCCTTTAGGCAATTCACAACCTACTTTATTTAATCCAATTCCTTATAGTGGTTCATATATTCCAGTAGGCTCAAAAAATTTCTCAATAAATGTAATTTCTCCTAATCTAAATACTTCTGCAGTTTTCTTAATAATGAGAGCTGAATATATTGAAGAATGGGAAACGTTTCAAATGAATTGTGAAAATTATACTTTAAGCGATTGGGTTTGTAACGTTTTAATGCCATTGGGAATTGTTGGCTCTGATACTGTAGAATATTATTATTTTAAAGCCACAGATTTAGATGGAAATACAGGCTATTATGGCTCAAATGAAAGTCCTTTAAAAGTAACTGTTGATGGAAAACCTCCAGAAATAGAATTTATTTATCCACAGAATAATAGTTGGATTGGTAATATAATAAGAGTAGAAGTTGCTATCGAAGATAGTTCTTCAGGGGTTAATGAAGAATCTGTATTTTTCTCTATAGATAATGAGACCTGGACAAAAATGAATAGAGAAGAATATTTTGTTACAAATTTTGATACAACACAATTTGAAAATAATGAAAGTGTTACACTTTATGTAAAAGCTTCAGATGAAGTTAATAATACAGCGATAGAATCGATTAATGTAAGAATTGATAATGAGTTGCCTTTACTTACAATTTTGCAACCAGAGGAAAATAAAAGTTATTCCGGAGTAATTCAGTTAGAAATTAATGCTAGTGATACTTATTCAGGAATTGATTTTTCATCAGCTATTTATTCTGTAGATGGAATTTCCGGAAATCTGAGTTTTTTAAATAATAGTTTTGTTGGAGAATTAGATACAAGCTTATTAGAAGATGGCGAGCACAACATAACATTTACAGTTTATGATAATGCTGGAAATTCTAATTCTTCAACAATTAAAATAATTACCCAAAACATCTATCCTTCTGTTAGGCTTGTTTATCCTTCAAACAATTCTTTTACCTCAAAAAATACTTACATAAATATAACTATAATAAATCCTGGGGAAATTGCAAAATGGGTTGAAATTCGCTTTTCGAAAGCTGGCTATATAAGCGATTGGATAAATATGAGCAAAATAAATGAGCAAAACTATTCTTATTATCTAGACATTTCTTCTTTTCAAGATGGAGAATATGATGTTATGGTAAGAGTTGCTAATCCTTTAGACCTATTAATAAACTCTTCTTTTCTGTTAACTATAGATAGAGAAGCTCCAAGTATAGATGTTGTCTATCCAGAGTATTGGGTTAAAAACTCTTTTGATTCTCAGATAATAGTTTTAGATTCTTACAAACTAAACAATACGGTAAAATTTGAAGTTGGGAATTATTCTGAAGTTATGAATTGTGAAGAGGAATTAGAAGGAAAGAAATTAATTTGTGCTATAACGTTTGATTCTTCTTTGCTAGAGGATGGTATTAATAAAATAAAATTTTATGCTAAAGATTTGGCTGGAAATGAAGTTGTGAAAGAAAAAGAAATAAGTGTAGATAATAATCCTCCATATCTTTATTATTTAAAAGTTGAACCAATTCAAGCGGCGAATGCAACTACTTTCAAAATTCTTGCATATCCAAGAGATGATGGTAGTGAAGTAAAAAATGTAGAGTTAATTTTGAATTATCCAGATGGGACAAAAGAACCAATTGAAATGGAAAATATTTCCTCTTCTATCTCAAGATGGCTATTAGAAAAAGATATAACAAGAGAAGGTGGTTATTTCATTGATTTGAATATAACAGATTCCAACAATAATTTTGGTTACGTAGAAAAAGCTGGTTACTTTTATTTAGGCCCAATGAAATGTGGAGATGGAAATTGCCAAAAAGATGAAAACTATTGTATTTGCCCAGCTGATTGCGGAATTATTAAATGTGAAGCAAATGAATTTTTAGATTGTGGCTCAGGAATTCCAAAATGTTTACCAAGCTATATGAAAGAAAACAATTATTGCGGAGATGAAATTTGTTTTGGAACTGAAAGCTGTTCTAATTGTGAAATTGATTGTAGAAGATGTTTAGCATTTGGTGAAAGGTCAAAAGAAGGAATGGAAATTAGTTTACCAAAACTTGAAAGAGAAAGGTTTATGTTAATTTTATTTGCATTAATTCCAGCTATTGCATTTCTTTTAATAGTAGTTTTTGTATTTCTAAAGAAAGAGAAGAAAGAGAGAAAAATTGAGTTAGTAGGTAAAGAGGTAGAGAGAGCTAGTGAATATGTTGCAAATGCATTAGTTTCAACAACAGTTGAGGAATTTAAAGAAAATGTTGAAGAAGCTATTAAATGGTTAAAGAAATTTGAAGAAAAAAGTGAAGAAAAAGAAAAAATTGATAGAATAATTGAAACTTTGTATTCATCTTTAAAATTAGATATGCCTGAAGCGAGAAAGAAAATAATTGAAGTAAGTTTGATGATTAAAGAGTTAGAGTAATATGGATATAGATTTGTTAGCTTCACTTGTAATTTTCATTGTAGCAATAAGTATAGTTGTTATTTTCTTTTCCAACTATCTTTCACAATTGCCACTTTGGAGGTCTTTGGGCCAATTAAGAGATGTTGCGATGGAAGTTAAAAATAAATTGTTTTCAAGTAAAGGAATTACCACTGAAATTTATAGAGTTCAAGTTTTGGTAGAAGAAGATGCTGGCTTAGAAAGAATAAATGAACCTGTTGAAGTAGAAATAGTTACTGATGAAGCTTGTAGTAATAAAAGTTTGAATAATTCTATAAGAATTCAAGATGAGAATTGGGTTGAAATTCCTTTTTTGCTAGAAGATTTTCAAACTTGCTCTGGAAATTATATAAGTTCAGCAAAAGTTTTATTTAATGTTAATTTATCACCTTATGAAAGAAAAATCTTTCAAATCTTTTACCATAATAATGAAGTTGCTCCTCCTTCTTATAATGTAAGCATTAATACATCTAGCTGGATTCCTAGCAATGGAGATTCATGGACAGAAAGTCTAACTGATTGGAGTTCTGTAGCCACATTATCTCTTTCTACTGAAAGAAAAGTTGGAAATTATAGTTTAAACGTTACTGGAAATTTTGCAAGTGGAAAAATTGATTTGGTTTACAATCCTTCGATTACTATAGACGGAGTGAAAAATGATTGGTATTTAAGATCTTGGATATTTGTTAACAATAAATCAGATTTAAGAGTTTGGGTTGAAATTAGTGATGGAAATGAAAATATCAGTTATGAAATTACTGATATAGAAAGTAATCAATGGTATTTGTTTGAAAAAGAAATTTCAAATGAATGGCAGGGATGGCAAAGTTTTAATGCAAGCAAAGGAATTGATTATATCAAAATTTATGCGATTAACTTAACTTCTGGACTAACAAGAACTTTAAAAGTCGATGGATTAAGATTTGAGAAAAAACCTTTAAAAGTCACTGTTTTCCCAGAAGAAAGAGTAGAAATAATTTCTAGAGAAAAGTTAGAGGAATATAGGAATAAAACTGCAGAAGAAATTATTGGAATTCTAGGAAAAGGATATAAAATTAGGATTGAAATTAAAAAACCATAATTTAATTTAAACTATTTCCAAATCATTTTTAGAGAATGATCCAAAAAAGTTTAGAAGCATTAATTTGCTTAGGTTTGCTAACAGTATTTCTTATTTTATTTTTCGGTGTTCCTTTAAAAGTACCGGAATTGGAAAAAGCTAATTATAAGCTATATACATTTTCAACTTTAAAAATTATGGATAAAACAGGGAAGTTAAGAGATTATGCGTTGGAAAAAAATACAACAAAAATAAAGAACGAAATGGCAAGACTTTTACCTTATTTAGTTAATTATGAAGTTGTGATCTATAATAATACTGGAAATGTTACTAAGGTTCCGGAAATTTTAGCTAGTGATATAGTTGTTGTTAATTATTTGCTTGCTGGAAAAGTTGGAAATTATTCAGCTTTATCTATAAAAGTATTTTTGTGGGGATTTAGATGAAAGGCCAAATGTTTTTGATTGCAACAATTATAATAATAAGTGGATTGTTCTTTGTAAGAATGGGAATAAGAACTCCAGAAATTTCGAGACAGAAAGCTTTACTTGAAATGAGTTATGAAAAGGAATTTTTTGAAAATATGCAGAGCGAACTTGAAAATTCAATTTTGTTTTCAGCGAATGAAAAAAATGAAATTACAAACAATGCTTTTGACTTCATGAATTTTTCGAGAAAAAAATCTTATGAAAGGGGCTTTATTTTGAAAACATTTTTTGTCGGCATTTACTCTAATCATTCGGCCAATTCTCTTTTAGTTACAACTATAAATTCAATGGGAAAAGAAATAAACGTAAGTTTGAATTTTAATGGAAATGAGAACTCAAAAGAGCTAAAAGATTACGAAAGATGGGATAATAGCTATCAATTTATTCCTGGAAATACTTATTGGCTCAATATAACTTATGATAATTCAACTAGAAACCTAAGTCTAGAAACTTCAGCCACAAAAGACAATTACTTTTATTATTTTGATTTAAGCTTAGTAAGCACAAACGCTTTACACAAGCAAAAAATTGAGAAAAAATTGAATTTACCATAAAGAAAGATTTTAACAAAAAACAATTATCTTTTAGATATGAAAGGATTAAGTCCTTTAGTTGGTCTAGCTTTAACAATTGGTATAAGTACTGCTGCAGTAGCTATAACGGTAGCTTTAATTTTGCCAACAATGGATAGGATGAAAGATTCGAGCATTATTAGCGAAGGTTTAGAAAATTTAGAATTAATAAATTCTGCTATAAGAGAAGTTGCTTCTGAAAGTGAGGGAAGTAGAAGAACTATAACTTTTACAGTAACGGATGGAGAATATATAATTGATAATAACAAAGAGTTAATTTATTTTGAATATACTCCAAAGTCTGATTTGCTATTAGAAGGAACAATGGGAAATGTTTATTTGGAAAGGAATCCTGTATTTTTAGAATATTTTAATTATTATCAAGCTGATTCAGACGCTTCACCAACTTGGAAAGTAATTAATGGAACTTGTAAAGTTGAATATGGTATGTATTATTGTAATAAAGGAGCGGCTTATGCAAACGTTACAAACATAACTCAAGATTTTACGATTTATGGAAAAATAATAAATAGAAATGGGAAAGGAGAAATTTTTCCTTTAAGCGTAGCACCAGAAAACTTAGTTTTATATTTAACTTTTGATGAAGGCTCTGGCAATACAACTTACGATTATTCTTTACATTATAATAACGGAACTTTAAAAGATGCAAATGCCTCTAATAGCGATGGAGATACTCCACCTCAATGGGTTGATGGAAAATTTGGAAAAGGTTTGAGCTTTGATGGAGTTGATGATTATGTAAGAATTTTAGCTATAAATCTAAGTAGGTATTCAGTATCTTTATGGTTTTATTATTCAGTTCTTCCAACTGCAGGAGAAGTTTTATTTCATAGAGGATATACTTGGGAGGCTAAATATGAACCTCAAATATCGATAGGGTCTGATGGACGTGTATATGCTAAAGTGTCAGGAACTTCTAATGCTGGACTCATAGGAAGTGGGATAGCTAATCCAGGAAAATGGCATCATGTAGTTTGTGTAGTAGATGGTTCTCAGAGTCAAAAATTATATGTTGATGGAACCGAAGTAGCTAGTACAAGTAAATCTATTACAATAGCTCCTCTATACATTGTAATAGGAGCTGCCGCTAAAGATAATGATGGGTATGCTGATTTTTCATACTTTAATGGTACAATAGATGAGGTTCGCATTTATGATAAAGCCTTGAATGAAACTGAAATAAAAGCTGAATATGAGTTGGGATTAAAAAGATTGCAATCTACTGGGAAAACAACTACTGTTGAGCATAAAAATAAAATTTATTTGGTTGTAAGTAATCCTTCTGGGAAAAGTTATTTTGATGATATTAAAGTAAATACTGTAGAAAAAAAGATGAAATTGGTTTTACCTTTAGAAAATGTGGACATAACTAATAGCGGAAGAATTGGTAAGGGAAATATTAGGTTAGTTATTGAAAATGAAGGATTAAATGAAGGATTAAATAGGCCAATTATAAGAATAACTGTTAGTTAAAAAGTGAAGAATTTGTTTTTAGCTAGGAATAAAAATTTTATTTAAAGCAAACAATTTTAAATTAAGAGTATGTCAAAAAAAGGTATATCCCCATTAATTGCAACTGTATTAGTAATTGCAATAACTATGACCCTTGCTGGAATAATATCTTTCTGGACAACTTCTTTTGTTAGAAAACAAGTTCAGGAATTTGAAAAGGAAACTGAAGCTAGAGAATGTCAATTTGCAAATTTCAGAGTTTTTAAATGTAGTTATGATGAAGCGAATGGAAAAATATCTTTGATTCTTGAAAACATAAAAAATGTTGATTTGAAAAACGTAACAGCTTTTATAATTTATGCAAATGGAAGTGTTTTGCCAGAAGAAGGTTATCTTTTAGGAGAATTAAAAGGAAATACTTTAAAAACATTTGAAATACAAAATGTTTCTGCATTTTCAAGTATTTTGATAACTACTCATTGTCCATCAGTTAGGGTAGAAACAACATGCTAAAAGGAATATCTCCTTTGATTGGAACAGTATTATTAGTAGCTTTTACAATTGCAGTTGCAGGAATAATAAGTGCGTGGATTATACCTTATACTAGAAGGCAAACTGCATTAGTTGGAGAAGAAGCTGAAACTCAAACTTATTGCTCTTGGGGTTCAATAAGACTTTACGATTTAACTTACTGCTCAAGCACAAGCACTTTAAGCGGAAAAATTGAAAATAATGGGAATGTTTTACTAGGAAAAATAAAAGTAAGTGTTATTCTTACTAATGGAACAATTCTTTCATATCCTTTATGTGAAGTTGATAGTAGTGTAGTTAATTGTCAAACAGCGAATTTGAGTTTAAGTTCTAGTGATATAGCAATTTTTAATGTAAAATCTAGCAGTAATATCGATTTTGTTAGAGTTACTACCAATTGTACAAATGTTAACGATGATCTTGATTCCTCTTACATTTCTTTGACTTGCTCTTAGGTTTAAATATAAGAATTAACATTTAATGTTTGAACTATTTATCCGAAAAGAGTAAAGGTAATTATACCAACAGTAACCATAAATGCACTATGTTTTAAACCAGCGATCATTGCACCTTCCGCCATTTTTCCAACTGTTAAACCTGCAAAGAAACCTTGCATTAATACTAAATGAAAGAAAAGTTCGCGATAAGCTGAAGTTAATTGAGTCATTGAAACCCCCTCTTCTCCTGTTAAAGGAGTTACAGAAACTGTGGTTAGAGAAGGGACTAAATATCTTTCCAGAGCTATTATTACTCCAAGAAAAACAAAGAAAACTATATAACCAGTTATCATTTGAGAATGCAAATATAAAGTTCTTTCTTTTCTTAATCTATCGATTTCAACTGCAGTACTACTTAAAGCATCAAAAGTATCTGCTATATTTCCACCAAACCTATAACTTTCAATTACAGAAGAGATTGTTCTTGCAATCATCCTTGATTTTGTACCTTCTGCAAACTTTTTTAATGCTAACTCTACTGGAAATCCCCAGTCTAGTTGAGCTGCTAATCTTTTAACAAAGGGAGTTAAAGATTTGTAATCGTTCTTTGAAACACTTTCAATAGCTTGAGTCAAATTCATTCCACTTCTTACAGCTTCAACAAAATCTCTTAAAAATATGGGAAACATATCCTCCATTTCCTTTTTCTTTGAATAAGAGATATATCGAAAAAGCACAATAGGAACTGTTATAATAAAGGCTCCAAAAATGTTGAGTAACTGGAAAATCATTCCTAGATTTTTAAAATATAACCAATTTATTGCTAATATAATACAACCAATAGAAGCAGATATTGCAAGCATTATTATTTGCATAGATATCTTCATCACATCTCAACCTCTGTTCCTTTTATAAACATTAAAAATCCTATGTTGATTGCGGGAATTATTATGTAAAGTAATCTTGAAAGAAATAGAATGTCATAACCACCAATTTTTGGCTGAACTATATTCATTACTCCAAATAAAGCTATCATAAAAAGGGGAGCTGCAATTAAAATTCCTGTGTAGAATTCTGCATAAGCTGATAGTTGTTGCATGAATTTTTCTCTTTTTATCCTCCATTCAAATAAAGCTTGTTGTCCAGCATTTCTCAAAAATAATCTAACATCTCCACCAGCTTCAGTTGTGGATGAAAAGCCAAGCAATACCTGCTTTAAAGATTCACTTGGTGTCCTTCTTGCAACTTCTTTTACAGCAGTTATAGGATCCATTCCAAAGAAATCTATATTTCTAACAATTTTTCCAAATTCTTTTGCAGCTTCTCCATATTCTTCAAACTGCGAAATTAATTTGAAAATAACATAAGGGGGAATCCCTGATTGTGCGACTGAGCCCATATGCGTTAAAACAAATGGTAGATTAACTTCAATATTTTTTCTTCTTTCTAGCATCCTTTGAAAAGGATAAAATAAGAATAAAACAAAAGAAATTGTTGAAATTAAAAATGGTATAAAAATTGTGTAGACAATTTGTAGGAAAAGATTCATTTTCAAAATTTGTAAAACGAGAAAAGTTGCAATTGCCGAAATAACAAAAATTAGAAATGTGAAAAAAAGAACTAAAGAAATATAAGAGCGAAGAGAAATAGATAATCCTGATTTGAGTAAAACATCTTTTAAAAAGTAAAAATTTTGAATGCTTTTATCTACTATTGGGCCAAACATTCTTGTCGCAAAACCTACTACCATTTTATTCCCTTAATATCGCAAAACCTAAACTTCTCAAAATCTTTTTTCTCATTTTTTCTCTTTCTTCCAGAGTTTTAACTTTTTTAACTTTTCCAGGTTTTACTTCTACTTTTGCTGGAATTTTTTCTTTTTCTATTTTTTCTTCTTTTTTAATTTCTTCTATTCTTTCTTCTGTTAATCCAATTCTTTCTAAAACTTTTTTTGGCCTTTTATAATACTCTCTTATCCATTTTACAACTTCTAAATAATCTTTTATACCATTAGCTTTCAACCATTCTAACAATCTTTTTCTTCTTTCAATTTCTTTCAAAGCTTCAGCTTTTGTAATACCTCGAGCTAATGCAAGTTTTTCAATTTTTACACTTTCATTAACTTTCACATATCTATCTTCAATAGCATTCCATTTATAAACAACATTTGAAAGTATTTTATCAGTTTTAACATCAACACCAACTATTTCAACAATTTCTTTAATTCTTCTTGCTGATTTTCCTTTTTCTTTTGCATGTTGCATAACAACTACAACATCTAAACTTTCAAGCAAAGATGGAGGTAAAGTTATTGGTGGAGTAATTAATCTTTTTATAACTGTATCTAGAGAGCCAGCATGAAAAGTACTCATGCAAGGGTGTCCAGAATTATGTAATAAAACCCCTCCAAAACCTCCAACAAAATTTTCATTTTTTGTTGATAAATCAAAAACTTTTACTGGTTTTTTCAAAACTATTTTCTCAATTTTTTCAACTTCATCCAAATAAATATTTTCAAACTTTCTTTTTCTTCCATTTCCTCTAACTTTTATATTTCCAAAATCTACGAATCTTGCAAATCTTTTTTGATCTTCTGCTGAATAGATCAGAATACTTATTTCCTTACCTTTTTCTTTCTTTCTTGCAAATATGCCAAGCGTCAAAAGCAAATATAGCAAATCATTTGCAAGTTGGGGAGAAGAGGTTGAATAACCTATTACATAATTCTTACCTCTCTTAACTAACCACCCATCTCCTCTATATAAACCAGTTAAAAACTCTCCTATTTTCTTTGGGCTAAGACCAAAAATGAAGAAAGGAATTTTTCTTTCTTTAGACCTTTTTCCACAAAACCTTTTTAGAAGCTCATAAAATACTTTATGATTAAATGCTAATTCGATAGAAGAATAACCTTTTATTTTTCTTTCTCTTATTTTATCAATTTTCAAAACTTTTCTTATACATTTCTTCATATCTTCTATAATTTTCCTATCTTTGTTATAAAGAGTAATCTGACTTCCTTTTCCGCTACCTAAACTACCTTCAGAAATCCAATATCCAAACAATCTTAAGAATTCTGGAGTAATTTTGAGTTTAGCTGGCAAGCTTTTACTTCTTCTATCAAACCTCATCTTTAATTCTTTAAGTTTGAATTGGATTTTTGCTTTTTTCATCAATTTAATAAATTTAGATACTTTTAATGCAGAAGGTTTTGATCTTTTAAATTTGGCATAAAAATCAGAAATGGATTTTACTCCAGCTATTCTCGATGCTTTCTCAAATCCTAAAATTTTTGTTGCTCTCCTTATTAACTTTGGTGCATAAACTCTTATATCAGGTAATAATTCAAGCAAATTAAGCTCTTTTAAATCGTTAAATCCAGAAGGTAATTTTGAGGGAAGAACTATTTTATCTCCAACTTTAATTTGAGCTGTTGCTACAGGCTTAATCCCATCTTTAAAGATAAATAGAGAATGGTCTGGAGTTACCCAAATTTCTCTTCCAGCCTTTGTTTTTATTCTGTAAATAATTTTTCTTTCTCCATGCTCAACTATATTTTTTATGGTTGAAATTTCAAATTTTTTGGTTAAAGGATTGAAAGAAAAGGCGCAATATTTTTTTCCTTTAGCTAATTTACCAATTTCTGTTAACTTCCAATGCCCATCATTCAAAACTAATACTTTCTCCCATTCTGGAATAGATGCCATACCTTGAAACATAACATAAGTTTCTTTTCCTCTTACTTCACCAACAACAACATAATCTGGGTTTTGTCTGAAACTTTCTCTTAATAAATCAAATAAAGAAACTTCACCATATTTTTCTCCTGTTGGTGTAGGAATCCCAAAACCAACTCTAGCTAAACCCGGAATCCAGTGCTCATGAACTAATTTGAGCTCTCTTGTATCCTCAATACTAACAATTTTTGCTTCTGGCTCAATAAACATTGCTATTGAGTTTAAAAAGCTAGTTTTACCAGTAGCAACTCCACCAACTATTAAAATAGAAGCTTTGCTCTCAATTAAATACCATAAATAAGCTAGAATTTCGCTATCCGCAGTTTTTAATTCAATTTGATCAACTGGAGAAAATGGCTTTGTACCAAATTTTCTAATAGTAAATGTTGGTCCTCTAGTTGCAACATCTCCTGCTAAAGTTGCACTAACTCTACTTCCATCTGGCAAAGTTCCAGCTAAGATCGGCTCTGCATAACTAACATATCTTCCACATCTTTCCGCAAGTTTAATAACTAGATCTCTAAGTCTATCAACATCGTTAATTATTACATTCGTTTTCAAATTTCCATATTTACGATGAATTATATAAAAAGGTATGCCGGCACCATCGCAACTTATATCTTCTATATTTGGGTCGTTAAGCAAAGGTTCTAACTCATTATATCCAGCAAAATCTCTATAAATATAATACATTATCTTTGAGAATTCTGTAGAAGATAGTTTCACTCCAAAATCTTTCAAGATTTTCAAAACCTTTTCTTTAAGATAGTCTATAAGAGCTTTCATATCTTTTGCTTTTGTAAATTTCACTTCAATTAACTCAACCAATGCATCTGAAATTTTTTTGAATAAATCTTTTTCTCTTTCGCTTAAAGAAGGTTCAATTACATTATACATTATAGTCTTTTCTCTTTCATCCCATCTTATGTTTGCATAAGCGAATGGCTCAATTAAAGGATAAGTAACATTAAGTTTTGTTGGATCTTTTACTTCTGGCAATTCAATTAATCTTTCTACTTTTCTTATCTCAAAACCAGGTAATTTTACTTCTTTTTTAACTTTTTGTTTTTCTTCTTCAATTTTTTTAATTTTTTTGTAAAGGACACCTCTCAAACTTTTAATTTTTCTAATCATTTTTTCTTCCTTCTAACACTTTTTCCAGGTTGGGCTATTCCTCTAAATCTGGCGCATGCTGGACAAATTCTAAGCTTTCTTTTTCCGGTATGAATAAATCTTTTGTCCAATTGTTTTGCTAAAACTGGGTCTTTCAATAAGGAAGAAGATCTGGTTATAACAAAAGTTTTATATCGAGGTACTAATCTCTTACAAAAAGCGCATGGTATTCTATATTCTTTTCCTCTACCAGCCGAATGTTTATAGGTTCTTTTATATGGAGCTCTGCTTATCGGCATCTTATCAACCTCTTAAAGCTTTTTCTTTAGTTGTTCAATTATTTTTTCTTCTGTAACTTGCTGAACATACTTCTCTTTTAAATAATGTAGAGTTGCACTTCCAACTCTCTTTCTTATTACTATACCTGCACCTTTTAGCTCTAATATATATTTCGTTACTGTTTGTCTATGCAAGTTAAGAGAACTTGCAATTTCCTTTATTGTTAATCCTTCTGGATGTTTTCTCAATAATTCTACTATTCTCTCTTTTATATCGATTTTAGTGTTCACCATTAGTTTTCACTATTGAAAAATAAGAATTTGAAATACTTAAGCTTTTTCTTTAAAAACAATAAACTTTTTCTTTTTTAACTCTTCTAAAATTTCTAAAACAATTTTTTTAACATCTCTAGGTTCTAATCCAGCCTTTTCAGCCACTTCTCTTATTATTTCCTTAACTGTTTTCTTTCCATCACATAATCTTAAAATACCACAAGCAACTCTATCAATTCTCCAAATATCAGTACCATCAAAAGTTATGTAAAGAGTGCCTATATGATTGATTATTTTTAGATCTTCTGCCTTTTTTGGCTTAGATTTTTCCTTTATCACAAATTGAAATTAATTTCTAAAAATTTATATTTCAAGGTTTTGTTTTAGAATATATTTTATAAAATATATTTTTTGTTATATTTTTCATAAAAAGTAATTTCTTTCCAATCTATTCTTTTTGGAATATTTGGCTTTTCGTTTGGATAGCCTAAAGGAATTATTGCATGCGGCATAATATTTTCTGGCAATTCTAAAAATTTCTTTAGTTCTTTAGAATCAAAAGCACCAATCCAGCAAGAACCTATACCAAAAAAACGAGCAGCTAATAAAATATTTTGAATTGCTGCAGCAACATTTTGAATAGCATATAATTTTTCACCTCTTTCACCATATCTAAACATTTTATTTTGATTAGAACAAGCTACTATAATAACATCAGCCTCTTCTATAAAGCTTTGACCAAAAGCGATTTCAGCAATTCTCTTTTTTGCATTTTCATCTCTTATCAAAATAAACTCCCAATTTTGTAAATTGCCAGAAGAAGGAGCCCAAGTTGCTGCTTCTAAAATTTTAGCCAAAATTTTAGCTGGAATTTTTTTCTTTTTAAAGCTTCTTATCGACCTTCTTTTCTTCATTGCTTCTATTACATCCATAATTAATTTTTTCGATTAGTTTATCTATTTTTTTATAAAGGTTATCTAGCCTTGAATTATTTTCTATTTCAAAATCTTTCATCTCAAGAACTTCTCTCAAATCTTTTTCAAATCTTTTTTCTCTCTCCTCAAAATCTTTTATATCAAAATTTAGGTCAAGTTTTTTTCTTCTTTCAATTCTCTTTTCTTTTTCTGCTTTTACTGAAATAAGATAAAAATCTTTAAAGTTTTTTCTAAAATATTCTACCTCTTCTTTAGAACGAAATCCATCAACACAAACCCTTTTTAACCCCAATCTTTTAATTTTTTCAACTATTTTTATTGCTAGAATATCTTCTTTTCCTGTTTCTTTTCTCAATTCCTTACCAAATTTTGAAAGAATATTTTTTACCTTTTCATCATCCTTTCTAAAATTTTTCTCTATTATCTTTCTTTTCAAAGCTTCTTCAATTAATACATCTGAAAAAGTTATTGGATAAAAATTATGTTTCGAAGAAAGATATTTTGAAATTGTTGATTTGCCAGAACCTGCTGGACCAGCTAATCCTATTATCATTATTTTTATTTTGTTTCTCAATTTAAAAATTTAAATCAATAGAAAAGAGTATCTTTTATATGAGTTTAAAAAATAAGTTAAAAGAAATTGGACCTTGTACATGGGAATTACCAAAAGATGCTAAGTTAGGAATGAAAGTACCCGCAAGACTTTATTTATCCCAAAAACTTTTGAATCAAGTTGAAGAAGGAGCTATAGAACAAATTGCTAATGTCGCATTTTTACCAGGAATTCAGAAATATAGTATTGCTTTGCCAGATATGCATTTTGGTTATGGATTTCCTATTGGTGGAGTTGCTGCTTTAGATTATGAAGAAGGTGGTTTATCTCCAGGTGGAATTGGATTTGATATAAACTGTGGAGTAAGATTGTTAAAAACAAATTTAACAGAAAAAGAAATAAGGGTAAAGTTAAAGGAACTTTTAGATTCAATTTTTAGAAATGTTCCAAGTGGAGTGGGTAGAGGAGGAAAGATAAGATTATCACCTTCTCAACTTGATGAAGTTTTAGAATTAGGTGCAAGATGGGCTGTAGAAAATGGTTATGGTACAGAAAGAGATTTGGAATTTTTAGAAGAAAATGGTTGTTTGGAGCAAGCTGATCCAACAAAAGTTTCAAGTAAAGCGAAAAAAAGAGGTGCTCCTCAACTAGGAACTTTAGGAGCAGGAAATCATTTTCTCGAAATTCAAAAAGTAGATAAGATTTATTTGCCTGAGATTGCAAAAGTTTTTGGGATTGAAAAAGAAGGACAAGTTTGTGTTATGATACATACTGGTTCTAGAGGATTTGGTCATCAAGTTTGCACTGATTATTTAAGAATTTTAGAGCATGCATTTAGAGATGAGTTGAGAAAATTGCCTGATCGCGAACTAGTCTATGCTCCTGCAGGCACAAAAGAATGTGAAGATTATTTTAAAGCAATGTGTTGTGCTGCAAATTTTGCATGGTGCAATAGGCAAATGATCATGCATTGGACCAGAGAAAGTATGATAAAAGTCTTAGGAATGAAAAGAGAAGATATAGGTTTGGAAGTTGTTTATGATGTAGCACATAATATCGGAAAAATTGAAGAACATGAAATAGATGGAGAAAAGAAAAAAGTTTACCTGCATAGGAAAGGTGCTACAAGAGCCTTTCCTGCTGGAAGCGAGGAAATACCAAAAGAATATAGAGCTGTAGGGCAGTCGGTGATTTTGCCTGGAGCAATGGCCTCTGCAAGTTATGTATTGGTTGCTGGAAAAGGTTGTAAAGATACGTTTTATTCAACAGCTCATGGCGCTGGAAGAGTAATGTCAAGGTCAAAAGCACTAAAAAGGTTTAGAGGTGAAAAAGTTGCTAAAGAAATGGGCCAAAAAGGTATTTTAGTTAGAGCTGCAAGCTGGAAAGTTTTGGCTGAAGAAGCAACGCCAGTTTATAAAGAAATTGATGAAGTTGCTTTAGTTACAGAAAAGGCGGGAATAAGTAGGAGAGTTGTTAGATTAGTTCCTATCGGGGTTGTAAAGGGATAATATTTTTTTCTTTTTTCCAATTTCTCAGGATGCTTAATTTTCACACATTTTAAAAATTTAAGTACATTTTCTTTTTGCTATATGTATAAACAATTCTGAAAAATGGAAAAATAAAATTTTTAAATATCCAAAATAACTTGTGCTTGCCAGATATTATTAACTTTTTCGATTTTCATTTTGTGCATGGTACATGCTTTAACTTCAGTTTTTGTTTCATGTTTTTCTGGGTTTATTTTCTCGCCGTAACAAGTTGCTTCTAATCCAAAATTTTTTTCATCAACTTTTACTTCAAATTTTGAAAATGCTAAATTTTCTGCTCCGTAATAAAACAAAAGTTCATTTAGCCACTCAAATAACAAACTTAACAAATCATCTCCCTTAACTTTAACTTTTCTTTCAACTTTTGGCTCTATTTGTTTAGTATTAATCATAACTTCAAACATTGCTAGAGCTGCATTTGCAAAAAGTTCATTTAAATCTTTACCATAAGCAATAAAAGCTACATCTGAAGTTGTTATGTCGATAAACTTGAATTTCTCCATAAAATTTAATTTTTTGGCATAAAATTAAGGTTTTCGATTTTGAAATTTAAAGTAAATATTTAAATATGTTTTTTCCTATCAATTATTAAAAGTTGATGAATTCTTTGAAACTTTTATAGGTGAATTAATGGAAATAACAGGATGGGGACCAACTCAGGAATATATTGAAAAAAGAAGAAGTTTAGCAGAAAGTATAATTAGGTCTAACGCCACATCTTTTAACAGAGAACTTGTCCCTGGATATTATCAAAAAGATAGGGGATTAGAAGCTTCAAGAGCATTCTATAAGTTATGGGCCCCATACTTATTTAACGAAGAAACAGAGGATATTGGTTATTTTCAACAACTTGCTAGATTATCCCAAGAAAGCAAAATTTACTTTCCATCAGAAGAAAAATTCTCTGAAATTTTAAATGAAGTTCATGAAAAGAATATAGTACCAACTGTAGAAATTTTGAAAAAAAGAAAATCTTCTTTAAATATAGAAGAATATAAGACTGTATTAAACAATGCGTCGATATTGATATTTCTCTTGGACTTTGACAATGGTTTATATTCCATTAGGGAAGATTATTTTATTCATAAAAAATCTCCTATAGAAATAATTGAAAGATATGCAAAAGAGTTAAGGGAATTTTATAGAAGTTGGTATTCTACCTATATTATTCCATCCACAAGAACATATGGTATTATAAATCTTTTTTTGGTCGATTCTCTTGATAATTCTTTAACTCGTGATATGATAATAAAAAATAACCCGGAAAAAGTTTTAAGAGAAGAATTTCCAGAAAAAGGATTAAGACGTGTTTTATCAAAAGATATTTCAGATAAGTTTTTGAGAATAAGAAATGTGAAGAATAGGTGTATTGTAAATGCTTCAAAACTTAGATTTTCAAGAAAAAAATTCAGAGATTATCTTATAGATTTAGGTATTTTACAACCACACTATATCCAATAAGTTATTACACCATCCGAAACGTCGATATGGTTTATTTCATTTATAGAATAAATGTAGTTATGCATATCTATCAATTGATGTAATGGTAATTTTTCTAATTCTCTATCAATTCCTGTTGGAATTTCTTTTGAAATTTCTTTAATTCTTGAACATATATCTATAATTATATATTCTCTAAATCTTCTTGGGTTAATATTTCTCTCTGCTTCAGTAAGTATTTCTTTTAAATAATCAAGAGGTTTTTCCATCATTTCCTCATAAAATTCAAGTGGATTTTTAATTCCTCTTCTAATTCTCTCATAAGAAAAAAGAGTTGAGAGTAGATAACCCCTATGCGCCTCTTCAAAGTTAAGGGTAGAGAATTTTGCAAGACTAACAATTGCAGGATCTTTAATTTTAATTATTCTTTTATCATAAAGTAAAATTTCCAAAACATCTTTTTTTATTTCAATTCGTTGAGTATCTTCCTCTTCAATGCCATACCTTTTTAAAACATCAAAAAGCATTTCTCTTGCAGCCATTTTATCGCAATTAATTTTAAGGATTTAAAATATTTAAATTTTATTTTTTTAAGAAAGGGAAAGAAAAATTATATAAATTTTTTGCTTAACTAGTTATTATATTATTAGCCTTAAAACAATTTCTATGATTATTATGCCAACAACTATCCAGACCAAAT
>CAZWBF010000006.1:0-22797 GCA_964632185.1 uncultured archaeon | reverse complement strand
ACCAAAAGGAATACCAAGTGGAGATTTAGCCACAGCAACCTTTACTGTAGTTGCAGCAAACCCTTAAATAATTAATTCGATTTAATCTTTTCCTAATTTTTTTAATTTATTTTCTAAATTCCTTTTCATTTGTCTATATGCACTAAAACTAATTAATTTTTCCTTTCTTTCTTTTTCTAAAATTTCAAGCATTCTCATTATTTTTTCTCTTTCTACCATAATAGCTTCTTTCTTAGCTACTTTTTTCTTTCTCGCTTCTTCAACAACCTTTCCTAATTGTATAATCCAAGGTCTTATAACTTCAACTTTTCTTTTCCTAAGAACTATAATAATACCTAAACTAACAACTGTAGCTACTATTAAACCGATTAACCAAATAGGAATAATGAATGGTTTTGCCTTTACTACATAAAGCTTCCTTAATAAGTCTCTAGCTCTTTCAATGAGTAATTTAGCATCAGCTAAATTATCTAAAGCGTCTTCAAAACTAGCATTTGCTAAATTATCTTCAGCAGACTTTATTTTTCTTTCAACTTCATCTATCATATCATAGACTAAAGAAACATCTTTACCTTCTCTTTCTGCAACCTTTGTATCGATAATCAAATCTTCCAACATCTTTTTAACTTTATTTATTTCATTTTGTACAACTTCTTCCATCGATTTGAAAACAGTTATATTTATCTTTTTCTGATCACTGACAATAGAAGACGATGCTAATAAAGTTGCACTATAACTTCCTGGATTTGTATTAGAAGGAATACTAAAAGTAATTACAAAACTAGTTGATTTTCCTTTTGGCAAAATTTTGTATGTTTTTGGTGTAACATTAAACCAAGTTTGAGGTATACCGATAATATATATGCTAACATTTTCTAAATCAACATTTCCAGTGTTATTAATCACAACAACTTCCATTCTAGTAAATCCTCTTGCTACAGAAATGTTTGTATTATATCTTGCAATCATTAATTTTGCCTGGATTTTTTCTGTAGGTTTAGGTGCTGCAGTTGGAAAAGCTCCAGTAGGTACTGGGGAATATGGAACTGTATAACTATAAGTGACATGTTGAGTTTGGGGTGTAACGTTTGTAACTCTTTTTGCAACAACTAAAAATGTAGAATTAACCATTAATGGAGGTTGAACAGTATCATAAGTAACTCTTAAGTTTAAATAGTAAGTTCCTAAAGGTTGATCAGAATAAATGAATGCGGTTCTTGTAAAACTTTGATTGGTTAAAGCTGGTGTCAAAACAAATTCAGAATTTGAAAAATATGTTTTATCTCCACTTGAAACCCAATATTCCACAAAAACGTCTTGAGAAACCTCTCCCTTATTCTCAATTACAATAATAAAATCTAAGTAATCTCCTTGTGGGACTTCATTTTCTAAAAGAACTAATCTAACGTCATAAGGGCCACCACGTGCAACTCTAAAAGCCTTTAATTTCATGGTTTGAAAATCTCCTTGACTTACATTTAAAACCGCTAGAAACATTCCAGTTGGTGTTGTAGGAGGCATTGCATATTGATAAATATAATAACCAGTAGATTGCTTTGTCATTTGAGATAAGTTTGTCGAAAAGTAAAGATTTCCAGCTGGATCATAAACTGTTAAATTCATACTATCTGGGTCAACAGGTTTACCTTCTCCATTATAAACCAAAATACCAAATTTCATTATATTATCTGGATACCAAACAATTGCTGTCTCAATATCTGCAAATAATCCACTAACACTTATAGTTCTTGATAATACTTGAAAAGTATGATTTTGTTGAGATGCTACTGTTCTATTTACGATATTATCATAATAAGTTGAGGATGAAAGTAAAGTATAATTACCAAGAACTGCATCTGAAGAAATTGAAAATGTAGGTAAGGGAGAAATTGTTCCATATTCATCTGTTGAAAAGTTTTGAGAAGTGAATATTAAACTTCCATTTGGATTAATAACAGAAAAGTTTGTAATTACATTTTCTATAGGTTGACCTGTTAAATTCCTTGCATAAAAATAGATAGAAGCAGTATCTCCTTGGTAATATTTATCAGAAAGAGTTGAAGCAAGTACAACTAATTTTATTTTAACTATGAATGAATCGTTTTTACTTTCTTCATTTCCAATATTATCACTTGCATAAACAGTTATATTATAAACTCCTCTTTCAAGCGTTTCACCCCAGGTTTGATTACCAGTTTTATTTGGATAGTCTATATACCACCTAGTTAAATTGCCAGAAGAATTAATGAATATCATATCAGCACTATCAATATTACCACTACTGGGTCTAGTTACATTTATTTTAACCCAAGCAATTCCGCTACCAGACCTATCAGTAACATTTGCAAAAATTCTTAAACTTTGATTTTGTAAAATTTCGCTTGGTACAATCGAAATATTAATCAGAGGAGGAATATAAGGAACAAGAGATACTTTAACATTTTTCTTATCTGGATTTGCATCGGCTTGAACAGCATCTACAGTAAAAGTTGAATTATAGATGCCAGGAGGAATTCCAGTAACGTTGTAGGTTATACTAAAAACATACCAACTTTGTCTTTGAATCGAAAAATTAGTTTCATTTACTTGAGTATAATTTCCAGTTTCTGGATAAACTGTAAAATTAATTATAGTATTTCCTTTGTTCGAAACATTTACTGTGCATGCAATCCCCTCTGGATATTGAGTTGATTTTTCACAATATTGTGGATATAAACTCCATGTTCTATTTTCAGGAACATTAATTTCAAGAATAAAAGTATCATATCCATCATTTTCAGCAGAAACATTTATCGTTAAATTATAACTTCCAGCAGCATATCCTAAAGGTACACTAACATTCAAAGCTACAGAATAATTATCTCCAGGAGTTAAAGAAGTAATATTGTTTGGAATAAATTCTACACTTAAATTTTCACAATCACCAGAAATACAACTAAACGTTATATTATTCAAATTATCGTTTCCAATCGATAAAACAGTAAAATTATTAGCATAAGTTTTTGTGCCATCTGGTATTATAGAAGTTATAAAATCTTCATATACATCAACAATTGGGTTGGAAACTACAGTAACTAGAATTGATGTACTATTTGAGCTAGATGAATTATCTGGATTTACCCATTTAGAATAGACATAAATCCAATAGTTTCCAGGAGATGTTCCATTCGGTATAGTTATACTAAAATATTTTTCACATGTTTGATTACTTTTCAAAATGTTACAATTTTCTAAAGTTGAGTTAGAATACCAATTATTTGGTAAAGTTAAAGTTATGTTAGTAGACCTTGCACTTCCAATACCTATATTAGTTGCTGTTGCTGAAAAAGAAAAACTTTCATTTTCAAATAAAGAAACATTAAAAGCATAATAGGATTGTATAGATGTTGTAATAGAAACATTAGTTTTTGATGGTATGATTAAATTAGCTATAAAAGTATCATATCCATCATTTTCAGCAGAAACATTTATCGTTAAATTATAACTTCCAGCAGCATATCCTAAAGGTACACTAACATTCAAAGCTACAGAATAATTTTGACTTGAATTTAATGATGTTATATTATCAGGAACAAAATCTAAAATAAAATCATTGCAATTGGAAGAAATGCATTTAAAAGTAATATTACTTAATACATCATTTCCAATAGATAAAACAGTAAAATTGCCAATATAATTCCAATATCCATCAGCAACTTCTTTGAAAATTTCTTCTTCTATAACATCAATTAATGGATTAGAAACTACAGTAACATTTATAGTTTGTTTATTAGTTGAGATGGAAGAATTTGGATTTTTCCAAGTTACTGAAACATTCATTGTATAATTACCAGCTAAAGTGCCATTCGATACAGTTATATTAAAACTTTTTAAACAATACATACCTTTTGATAAATCTCCACATTCCTCCAAACTTGAATTTGAGCTCCAACCAGACAAAACTTCTATGGATATGTTTGTACTATAGGCTGTTCCATTTCCTGTATTGGTTGCATTTACTGAAATTTGAAAATAGCTTGAATTAAAAATAGTTATATTGTAGACTAATGGATTTAAAGGAGTAATTATTAATTCAACTGTAGTTATTGCTGGCTCAACTGTAAAATTATCACTACCACTTCCAAAATTACCATTTTTAGAAGCATTACAAGTTAAAGTATAATCCCCCTCTTCGCTTGGTGCGGTGAAATTTACTAAATAAGTTCCATTGTTGTAATCAGTTATATCAGAAACTGAAGTTGAGTCGTAGCTACAAACTAAATTTGCATTTGGAATGTAAGAGTCTTCTCTATAATTTTTTACATTTACAGTTGCATTAACTATAGAATTAACCATAGGTTTTTTGTTAGTAATATTAACATAAACCTTTAATTCATCTGTTACATTGAAGTTATAAGTAGTTGAATTTAAGAATTCGTAGTTACTACCATAAACAGAAAAGTTTATAGTCCAAATTCCAGTAGTTGCATCATTCGATAAAGAAAATGAGTTTGCAAAAATTTTATCATTGGCTTGCTGATCATTATGTAAACCGTCATCATAAAGTTCTATTGTTATATCATCATTGGTTTGAGTGGTTCCCATATCTAAGGTTGCGTTAACATATTTTGAGACATTATAAACATCTCCATCAGAAAGATTTGCAATTATTAAAACCGTTTCATTCCTATTATAAATAGTTGCATTAGTTGATGGCAAAATACCAACATATAACTGTTCTGGTAAAGATTGATTAATTATAACTGGATGCAAATATCTATTCTTTATATCCAAAAATTCTGTTATAGCGTTTGCGCCTCCCATTCCAAAATACACTAGAGAAGTTTCTTCGATATAAGATTGAGAAGGAATAGTTGTAGAATCCAAATTAATACCAATTCTTCCATATTCACTACTATTTTGAGCAAGATAATTCTGTGTATTAACTTCTTTCAAATTAATTATACCAACAACTTCACCACCAGTTCCAGAAGCCCAAACCCAAGAGTAAGGATCAGTTGAATTAAAATTAAGATTTAAAATACCACCATAAATTGTTCTATTTACGTCTAACGCTAAAGCACCGGCTGGTGTAGAATTTCTTTGGATAGAATAGCTTGCTAGATTATTTACTTTTTGGTATATTTTGATAAATGAGCCATAAGATTGAGTGCTAGCTTTATAGTAAAAGTAGTATCTTTTGACTACCCTAGCCTCATTAGTTTTTATGGAAGGATTTCCTAAAACAACTTCATCCCCAATTTGTTCTACAATA
This sequence comes from uncultured archaeon, assembly GCA_964632185.1. Lineage (GTDB taxonomy): Archaea > Aenigmatarchaeota > Aenigmatarchaeia > CG10238-14 > CAZWBF01 > CAZWBF01. The sequence goes on along the minus strand of CAZWBF010000006.1, from coordinate 17,543 downwards.
AGTCTTACAGGCCCATCAGTAAAACTCGCATTATTTCTTAGGTCAAAAGTTAGATTATGCGTACTATTAAAATATTCTATGTATTCAGCTGTTCTGTTTGGAAGTTCTGCATTTAAAATTACGTTTTGATAAATATCTTCTACTCTAAAAATACCAGAAGTATTTTCTCCAAAATTTGTGTCTATGAAAAATTTTAGTAAAGCATTTGTTACATTCATAGCTTTTCCATCCCAAGTATAGTTTACTCCACTACTTGCATAATTTGGTTGTGGTTTTTGTCCATTCTCTATGCTGTCATAATAAATGAAAAAGATTCTTTTTGTATTAGCTTGTGTTGTACCATTCAAAATGAAAACCAAAGTTCCTACAGCATTTGTAGAGGCATTATAATTATAATCTTCTTCGAACTGACTTGGTATTTCATATAAGACTTTTCCACTAGAAGAATATTCAATAACTCTTATAGAATTTTCATCGAATGTACCAGAAGGTAATAGTTCAGTAAAATTAAGTGTAAGTTCGATTGGCCAATCAACTCTGTCATAAATAGAAGCATTTATATCAACTCTAACTCTATATTTCCAAGAAACATTCCACCATTCAAAGTTTTTATATGCAGGACCAAATCCAACAAAGTAACCAGTCAAATTTATGAATTTATTTAAAATTGTAAGAAAACTTATTATAATTATAACTAAAATAATTGCTAAAAAACTTTTTTCCATAATTATTTTTAATCACGCTAAGAATTAATTAATTAGTGAAAAAATGATTAGAAAAATTTACTTTTCAGAATTTTTAGTTCTCTTTTTATATGTTATATTAGTTAATTCTATGGTAACATCTGCAACCTTACTTTTACATGAATTAGGCCACTATACTTTAGGCTTATATGAAGGATGCGAAAAAATAAAATTTGTATTATTAGATTCAGAACAAGGTACTTATACTGAGATGATTTGTCCAAGAGCAGAAAGTTGGTATTTTGCAGCATTAGGAGCTTTTATATTCGTTATACCCTATTCTATTCTTTTTATTTTTTTAAAGAATTTTCCAGAAAGACATCTATCTATGATTATCATTGGGTTTAACTTTTTAATTGCTTCGGCAGATTTCTCATTTTTTCCGATAATAAACCCAATTGTGTTTTGTGTTGGAGTAATTTTAATTATTTGGAAAGAAATCATATTTATAGATAACTTACTAAATAAATTTTTGGTGAGAACAAAATGATTTTTCAACAGCCATTCATATTTTTTGGTTCTGTTGGTTTAGTCCTAGCAATTTCTTCCGCAATTTTTGTTTGGAGATTTAATTCCATAAAGGAAAAAATTAAAGTCTCTAAAGTTTTGATTCTATTAAGTAAAATTATAAATAGAAATAGAGTAAAGACTTTAGAAAATATGCTAAGCAAAAATTCAAATTTTTCTTTTATAACTATTCAGCCCTATATAGATGGAATAAATTTTAATGTTTCAGAAATGAAAAACATAAGTAAAATTATTCTTTTGTTTGATGTTTCAAAAAATACTATTCCTATAGAAAAACAAATCGAAGAATTTGAAAATATTAAAAGTTTTTGGGATAGCAAAGGTAGAGAAGTGATAGCAATTTATTCTAGTGAAATAGATGAAGAAAAGATTAGAAAGTTGAAAGAAATTTTTGGGAGAATTTTTATTTTAAATGAAAATTTGTTAGAAAAAGAACTTTTGGACATTCAAAGATTAATTAATTCTTTAAGTTCTAAAGAACCCATCAAGACCTTAAGCTAAAAAATCTTTTTATTTTTTCCCAAAAACTTTCTTTTTCTTCTATTCCTCCCCCACTTATATATGCTGCAATTTTTTTGAAAGCCTTTGCTGCAGGGGAATTTCTATCATAAACCACTACAGGCGTCATACTCTTTATACTTTCGGGAATTTTTTTATCGAGAGGAACTTCAGCTATAACCTTTGCTTCACAAATTTCTTCTATATCTAACCTTTTCATCTCATGCTTAGTTCCCATTACCTTATTTACTACAACTCCCATTATTGGAACTTCTAAATTTCTTGCAAGTTTTATAACTTTTGCAGCTGAAATTAATGCTGTCATCTCAGGATTAGTTACAACAATAACTTCTTCACTAGCTTTTAAAGTTGCAATAACTTCTCTTCCTATGCCAGCAGCTCCATCAATGAAAATAAAATCATAAGAATTCGTAACTCCATTAAGTTTTTCTTTTAGAACATCGGGATTTGGATAATTTTCAGTCGGGGAAAGACTTGCTGGAATTATATGAGGACCAAATGGATGTATATAAGTAGCATTTCTTATATCTATTATTCCATTTAAAACATCATGAATTGTTTTTTCTTGTGACAAAATTCCAACATGTATACCTAAAGTTGGAGTAGTTATATTTCCATCGATTAATAAAACTTTTTTACTGAAATCATAAGCTAAACTCATTCCTACATTTGATACAAAAGTAGTTTTTCCAACACCACCTTTAGCGCTTACAACTCCTATAATCATTTAGACCTCTCTTTTATTTTCTTTAAAACTTCTACCATTTCTTCTCTACCAATTTTTTCATCTACCATTTCTTCTTTAATATTTCCAACTTCTTCTATCTCTTTTTCTTCCCCGACTTCTTCCTTCTTTTCTATCTCTTCCTTCTCTTCTTCTTCCTTCCCTTTACTTTCCTCTTCTCCCACTTCTTCCGCTGGCAATTCTGGCAATTCTGACACTCCAGCTTCTTTAATTTTTGAGAGGAATTCCATTAGTCTTTTCCATTCTTTAGTGAGTTTATTATTAATTTCTTTCAACTTCCTAAGATTTCTGGCTCTAACTTCTTTATATTCGCCAATAGTTATTGCACCACTTTTAAGTTGTTCTTCGAGAGATTCAAGAAATGTTAAAACATTTTCCTTTTCTTCCTTCAATTTTTCTATAGTTTCCGGTAATTTTGTTTCTATTAAAGGTAAAGCTCTATTTAATTCTGTTATTTGTTGTGTTAATAATTGCACTTCCCCCCTCAAATTTTCCAAATCACTTTTTGGTACAAGCTCATTTAATTTAAGGTTAATTTCATCAACAGACTTTATAATATTTTTTAATTCATCTTCTAATGCTTCTTGCCTTGCTCTATATCTTGTAAATTCTTGAACGTTCTTACTTAAATCAATAAATATTTTTTCAGTTTTTGCAGCTAATCTTTCAATATATCTTTCCACTTCTTTTATTTCTTCTAATTTTTCATCTATTTCCTTAGTGATTTTCATTAAATTTTTAACACTTTTTACACTTTTGAAATATTCATAAACTTTGTTAACTTTTTTTGCCAGGTCTTCACTTTTCTTTTCCAATTTCTCAATCGATATACCAAACTTCTCAAAATTTGCATTAATATCACTAAATTTCTTCTCAATCTTTTTTGGTTTTATTTCTTTTATCTCTTCTTTTATTCTTTCAAATTCTATTGTAACTTCTCTAAGAGAACCGTCGATTTGAAAGAGCATGCTCCTAATTTCCCCTATACTTTCAAATAGGGTTTGAACCTTTTCATTAATGGCTTTATCTGCATCTTTTAACATCTCAAGCATTGCTTTTATTTTCTCTATTTCAACACCAACATCAGTTTTTACTTCTTTTTCCTCACTTACTTCCTCTTCACTCTTAACTTCTTCAACACCTTGCTGCTGAGCAACTTGTGCAGCTAATCTTTCTATAACTTCTGGTGTCATCTCTTCAATTTCATCATTTGGTTTATTTTCTTCCTTTTTTCTGCCTTCAATCTTTTCTTGAAGTTCTTCAATTCTTTGAGAATACTTTTGTTTTAACTCTTGGTAATCCTTTTCAGAAATATTTGCTTTCCTATAATCCTCTTCTACCTGATTAATCAATTCTTTTAAATCTGAAATTTCTTTCAATATTTTTTCCCTTTCAGCTTGTTTCAACATTTACATCACTTCTTTATTTTTTCCAACCTTTTTTCCAAAGATTCTATATATGTTTCAGCCATTTTGAATGCAGCAGTTTTAACTTTCTCTCTTGCAATATTTACTTCAATTTCCATATCGTAAGTATCTACTCCCTTTTTCTTCAATTGAGCTAATTTTTCTTCAATTTCATCTAATTTTTTATTTAGTTTTACATATTGATTAATTTCTTTGTCTGTTAATGCAAATGGCGAATGCAACAAAGGTCTAAAGCTTATGAACCATGGTTTACCATGATTATATTCTGGATTCTGGAATAATGCAGTACCAATTTCTAATTTAGTTATCTTTGAAGCATAGTCAGAACCATATTTAGTTTTAACCCTTCTTATATCACCCTCATACTTAGTTCTTAACTGAATTTCGTTTGCAATGTTTGCTCTTATAGCACCTTTGAAGTCTTGCAATACTTGTGAAATTACTGCTACACCAATTCCCCATTTTCTGAATTCTCTACATGCTCTTTCAATTGCAACATAACCTCCTTTTCCACCATATTTCGGTAATAGTCTGTGAACTTCATCCCATACTATTAGAAGCTTTAATTGTTTAGATTCCTCTGGTCTCATATCAAATACAGCTTGAACACTTCTTCTAACAAACTTGTCATGTTCAGCTGGTTTTAATCTGTTCATAACAAAAACTGTAATTTCACCAGGCTTCATATACTTCTTCAAGTCTAATGGCATATCTGGATCTTCAACTAATATAACATTTGTTCTGAATCCTCTTGCATCCGTTCTCTTTAATCCAAACTTTGAATATAGGGATAACATTGGCTTTAAGCTGCACGGCCTTATAAATCCTGTCCATTGTGCAGTAGGATCAAAAACTATTACTGGTATTTTTCTCTTTAGCAATTCTTCTGCCATTACCATCACAGATACAGTTTTACCAGAACCAGTACCACCAGCTGCAATTGTGTGCATTGTAAGTTGTCCTAAATCTACATAAGCTTTCACATCAGATTCTGCAATCTTACCAACCTCTATTGAATTTGATCCACGTTTTGGTAAGGCTTTGAAATCTACTGGTACTACATATCTAGCTTTTGCGAGTTTAGCAGCTCTATATGCAGCATACCATCTAAATCCAACTAAGAATGATGGTGTTCCGATAAATATGACTGCATATGTTATCCAGCTAGTAAATATTGCTCTTAAAATTAATAGAGGAATAGGTACTATTACTACATCAAAACTGTCAGCAGATGATGCATACTTTTTACCATACCAATAGGTTGCATTCGCTTCTATAATATATCTGCCTTCAGGAGTGTTATCAGGAATTGTCATATTACCTCTAAATGTTTTAACATTTTCAACACCAACAGTTTCTTTTGCTGTGAGTATAACTTTTGTAGGATTGTCTATTGGTCTTACGGTATAGGTTATTACTATATCTTCAATAGTTGGTGTTTGACCCATATTTACTAAAGTAGTTTCAAAGATGAGACTTCCGCCAGGTGGAACAGATTTCGAAAGAACTTTTACTTTTACATCTAATAAAGGTTCGAATAATGGTTTTACTTTTATAGTTATTGGTATTCTTCTTTCTATTTCTCCACTTTTAGTAACAATTTCTCCTGTGTAAATTCCTGGTGATATAGTTAAAGGTGCATATACTCTTACATTTACACTTTCAACAGATTTTGGTTTTACAGTTATACTAGTTTGTTGGAGTGTCAATAAAGAGAATGCAGAACCTTCTATACTTATAGAAACGGTTACAGATGTATTTAGATTGTTAGTTACATCAATGGAGAATATTTTTTCTTCTCCTGGAACAATTTCTGTTTCAAGTAATGTAGATTCTACCTCTATTGGAACAGGTTGTGGTGCAGTTATGTTAGGCGCAGTTATATTAATTGGTGCTGCTACACCAACTCCACCCACTCCTCCTGGACCTCCAGCAGCAGCTGGAGCAGGTGCAGCTGGAGCAGGTGGAATAGCTGGGCAATCTAATGGACAAATAGTACTACTTTCTCCGAAACTTGTCTCACATTCCCCATTTCCACAAATGAATTCAGCAAGTACGTAAACTCCAGATAAATCTGTTAATTCTGCTTTTGCGGTCATTGTTGTAAGATTTATTGAATTGTCAGAATTATCGCCATCTAAATTATTAACTCTTTCCCAAAGCGTATTTTCTGATGAACTAACTTTTGGTGTCCAACTACCGGTATATTTGTATATTGCTAAATGATTTGGGTCATAAATTTGAAGTCCGCAACCCAGATTTGAACAATCTGAAAAGTCTATTATTAGAGTAGCGCTTGAATAGTTCAAAGTAGTATTTATATAAATTCCTTTTAGTGCGCTTGTAGTACTTCTTTCTCTTGGAATTATACCAAAAATTATTGGGTTATAGTAAGAATAACCTTCTGCTATCTCTACATTCGTTAAGTTAAAGATATTTCTAAATGTTCTATTTAAGGTTTCTATTACTAAATTATAACTTTTAGCATCTATTGTTTCATTATAATATCCAGTTGATTCGTTTGATGTAAAGTTAAATCTAGCTATAGATGAATTTATATCGTAAAATACAAAGTTTGTTGGTATTGGTTCTTCATTCATCGATTCAACATTTTTAGTATATCCAGAAAAGATTGCAACTGGATAAATTTCGAAAATCTTATAGCTTTCATTGCAATTATTTGAATAATCGCATGCATAGATTGAGAAATTATAAATGCCTATTCTAGAAGTATTAGTAAGAGTAACTAAGTACATATAGGCATCACCAACTTTACCTATGAAATTAGGTGTTAATGATTGAGTTATGTTATTTGGATAAGTAATTTTACTTGTTACATTTTTCAAACTTCCAGCTTCTGTTATATTAAGATAAATATTTACAGTTGTGTTAGCAGGAACTCTTACTGGAATTTGTATATTTATTACTGGCTTTATAGTATCAGTATAGATAATCGAATAATTTTCAATGTCACTTCTTATTCTTCCAGATTGTAAAGTATAATCTGCAGTTATATTCAGATTATAAGCTCTTGAAAGAGATAAGTTAGGCGCTATGAAGCTAACATACCATAGATTATCACTACCACTGTAATTCCACATGTTTGAATTTGTATATGCATATTTGATTAAAGAAGAATTAAATAGCGAAACATTAAATTCAACATTAGAAGTTACAGGTACTGAATTAGAAGTTACTCGCACTTTTGCTTGTAGTGTATCATTTGGATTTACATTAATTATTGGATTTTCTTTTGTTGGGTAGATAATATTAACTTTATAACTCAAAACAAAAAGTTCTAGATAAGTTTCTGTATATAACATTTGGGAATAATTAGCCAAATCTCCAATTATTTCACTTTTCATATATCCAGTAAGATTAGTATCAATAGAAACATCTGGAACTGAAAAAGTGATATTAATTAATCTTTCCTCATTATAATCTAAGGTAATGTTTGTAGTGTTCAAACTCATGCTTGTAAAGTTTGCTATACTACCATTTAGGCTTAGATTCAAAGTTATAGGAACATTTCCTGTATTCTTTAATGATATTGTACCCAATAATCCACTAGTATTTCCAAAAGTAGTTTTTGTAATTTTTTCTGGTGTTTGAGTCCATGATATATTTAATGGAACTGTGATTTCTATTGGTAAATCCGTAGATTTATTGTTATAACTTATCTTTATTATTCCAGTATGTTTACCTGCTGGATAACTAAGTGGAACACTAACTGTTAAATTAATGTTAGCAGATTCTCCAATTTCAAGAAATGAAATATTTTGAGGATCAAACGTTACAGTAAAGTTTTGACAAACTTCTCCAGAATAACAAATCAAAGATATATTGGAAGCGTTTATATTGCCTGCAGATTTTATTGTTAAGTTATGAGAGCTACTTGTGCCATCATAAACTATCATACTAATTTTTGGTTCTATAGAATGAACAAAAGCATTTTCAGTGACATTAACAATTAATGTTCTATTTATAGAACCAAAAGTATTGTTTAAGTTTATCCAAGTAGCACTTAAATTGATTATATAAATTCCAGCTGTAGTATTAGCAGCAATAGTTATGTTAGTTGAGTTTGTTTTAGATTCCCATTTATAAATTAAACCATAGGTAAAGAAGTCTTGTGAAACACTAATATTTTCTGGAGTTATTATGGATAAATTAACGTCTCTTGCTCTTGACCCACCACTATTATTCAAAGTTATATTAACTGTAAATGTTTGTCCAGAGTATATTGTTATATTATCAGCGACTATTATTTCAGGCTGAGTTATTATTGTCAAATTAGTTGTCTCTGATCCTTCTACTCTATATCTTTTACAGTTTATTAAAGATCTTGTATCGTTTGCACAAATACTTATATTGTAAAATCCAGAAATATTGCCATAGAAAGTTGTATTGTAAATTGAGTTAGGATAACTATCTAAGAACTTAAATGTTGTTATATTATTTGGATAAGTTACATTAATCCAAGCTTTATCAACAGCAATATTATCAGTAATCTTAGCTTGAATTGTTACATTTTCATATCCTAATTCAAATGGTGAAGGATAAATTGAAACATCAGAAATCGTTGGAGGTACATCACTAACATTTAATGTAACATTAACTGCTATTTTATCTGGAATGGCTGAAGAATTCCTTATTGTTAATTTGAAACAATACAGTCCTTGCTGAGCGGTTAATGGAATATCATAAGATAAATTAATTAATCTATAAGATATTTTATCAACATCAATTCCTGCTGGTGGTTGAACATTAACAAAGAGGGTACTTCCTATTAAACCTCCAATTTCAGATCCACAATCGCCTTTTGTAGTACTATAACTTATTTTTACATTTCCAAAATTGGTTACATTTATAAAGCCAATCATTCCAGATGTACTGGGTGGAGTTAATATTGTTCCAAAAGTTTTCGGTATTGCTGTCCAACTCATGTTTAATGGTACAGTAATATTCACTAGAGAAGTGTCAGTTAGTAATCCACCTAATGGAGCATATCCTTTAGCAACTAAATTAAGTAAATAGAATCCAGGCTCTGTACCATAAGGAATTCTAACATAAATATTAACAGGTAAAGTTGTTCCTGCATCCATTGTTCCTAAGGCTGGAGGACTAATTGTAATATTACAAGTTTCATTTCCATATCCGCACTCTGTTGCAAAACTTTTATGATTTTCTGGTAAAACTGATAATCCAACTGCACTTAAATTAACATCTTCGACTCTATCATTTCCGCTAGAACTTACGTTAATAGTAGCTATTAATACATAAGTTCCATGTTGGACATTAGCTTCAATAGTTTCTGGAGATATTTCTATTACTGGATTAGAATGAACGTTTATTGAAGTTAAATCAAATGTTGAATTTATACTTGAGTCTGGATTTCTCCATGTTACATTAACTTGGGTTTCTAAGGTTTGTGGTGGTGTTCCAGGTAAAACTGTAACTAAGAAAGTCCAATTACAACTTTCGTTTACTGCTAAATTACCACATTCCTTATAACTTTCATTGTAATTTAAGTATCCAGAATCTTTATGTGTTAAATTAACTGAATAAACATTTGCTGGCCCTAAATTAGTTATTCTTGCTGTAATTGTGAAATTAAATCCTTGGGTTTGGGTAATAAATGGCACTTCAATTACACCATCACAATCGGTTAAATTGTTATCTGAAGTATCATTAACACATTGTTCTATATCTACAAAACTTTTACCCCATACATCAAAGAATCCGGCTAAAGTATGATTTATATTATATTCTGGACCTTCATCTTTTGCATAAATATCAACTCTATAATTGCCGTTCATTGCTGGTAAGTAAGATGCTCTATAAATAGCTCTGTATAAACCTAAACTTTGCTCTGGTACAGTTATATTTGTCATCTGAACTATATCATAACTGATAAGATTTGGCAATGTTATGTTTGCCCATACAGAATTTATTATGTAATTGTCTTCAATAGTTGCTGTTATATTTACATAATCTAAATTAGCTTCTATGCTTGAATTAGGTAGAATAGATATATTATAAATCTTGGGAGCAGCCATATCCTTAACCCAAATAGTTTGGGTTGTTTCATTTATTCTTGCTGTATAATACTGAGTTACATTATCACCAATTACACATTTGAATGTGATATTTCCTTTTTGTGTTGGTTGGAATGGATAACTTGCATATCCTGAAGAATTTGTTAAATAGCTTCCATTAAATATGAAATTGCTAGAGGGTTCCCACTTATAGGAGAAATTAACTTCATAACCTGAAACTCCTGCATGCGATTCTGTATCCTCAACTTTACATGTTGGGTAAAATACGTTTGGATATGGAATTTCTCCAACTGGAGAAATCCAAAAAACATCTGCTAAACCAGTAATTATTACTGTAACATTTGCAATTCCATCATCATAATATTGTTTAGTTGCAACTGCTCTGAATATATGAGTTCCAGTTTTTTGTGCAGCAACTTGTGGTTGTGGTAAAGATGTATCATAGCCAACTGCAATTAAGTCAGTTTCATTATACCATTTTACATCTGGGTTTAATTCTGTTAAGTTTTCACCATTTTCGCTAACAACATCAGCTTTTAATGGTATGAAATCAGATTTTGAATAAACTGAATTGTTTGCTGGTTGTAAAATTGTTGTGAAGAGAATTCCCTTTATTGTTATAGTAGTTGTATTAGTATCAGAATCTTCATTTTGTGGTCTAGTAGCATTTATGTATATTGTGTATAAAGTTGGGTCTATTGAATCATCTGGATTAAAGTTAAGTAAACTACAATATCCATTTGCATTAGTTGTACAATTTCCTATTAGATCTGTTGAATTATAGAAGTATACTGTTGCATTTTCTGCATTTCCAATATTAGCATCTTTGACATGCACCGTAATATTTGTTGCATGTGGATTAAAACTATCATTTCTATAAATAGAAGGATGTTGAACATTTATAGAATCAATGACTAAAGGCCTTCTAATCCTAACCAAAACTTCTTTTTGAGATATGGAAGCGTTGTAGTATAAGGTTGAATTATCTCCTATTTTGCATGTTAAATTATGCCATCCACCAGAAACTTGTGTTGTATACCAAGTATAGCTTGCCTCTCCATTTTCATCAGATAATTTTCTTTCTTTAATTTCCCCATCAATTACAAAGTCAATTTCGTATCCTTCCAATGGTTGTGAAGTATTTACATCACTTACATTACATCGAATAATTATACTTGAACCAGCTGCATATTCAGAGGCATTTGCTGGTGAAACAATATCTACACCACTCCATCCATAAATTAAAACAGAAACATTTTTAGTATCAAAGTCATGATATTGTTCAGTTGCGTTGACAATTATTATTTCTGGTCCAAGTGTGTAGAAAGCAGGAACTTTCCAGTTAGTGTTATAGCCAGATGCTAACAAATTCAAAGTCGAATTATACCACTTGACATTCGCATTTGTTACTTGTTGACTGCATTCATCTTTTGTACTTGCATTTAATAGAGCAACTACATCTCTGTTCAATATACTTCCATCGATTGGATTAATTATAGTGGTATTTAATTTTCCATAAACTGTTAATGTTGTGCTTGTAGTGTTTAAATTCTTATAGCAAGCGCCTGTTGTCCCACCTTTCCAATATTGTATTCCAACTGAAGTTGTACAATTTGGATTATAATTAACTGAGCAATTTCCATTGACTGAAGTACAACTTAAAGCTATATCGTAATTATTACCATCTGTAGTAATCCAGATCGTACCATTTGCGTTATTCACATAAGAACTTCTATCGGTATCATAAATTCTAAATATTAAATTAGCTAAGTTATTCCCATATCTTCTTACACTAGAACTTGAACTACTAGAAATACTTAAACTTACATCATCTTTTTCTAAAGTTAGGTTATATACATTAGTTTCATCAGAATATCCGTATTCATCTTCAGCTTTAATTTTCCAATATATTCTACCATTAGTTGCATTTAATAAGTCCTCACAACTAAATCTTCTTTGGAATGTGACTGGATAGTTGCTATAAGTTGGTGTTACAATAGTTGAATTTATTAAGAACCAAGTGTTATTATCAAAACTTTTCCAAAGAGTTACATTGTTTTGGTTTAAATCAATGTCAGTAAGATAAACTGTAAATTTATAAAGTTCTCCCCACCCTCCATATTCATGGTCTAAGCTTGGTGTTGATAAAGATGGAGCACTTGCTAAGAAATATGCATTTGTTTTTAGAAACTCGGTGGGTGTAGGATATGTATTGTAATATGGTTTACTAGCTATCATTTTTATATTATGCCATTTATAAGGTCTATTCGTCGTGTCAAAAGTACAATTATAAGTGCCATTGCCTAAGTCAGTTACTGGAGTACATGAATACCATGCAGCTCCGTAATTATCTTTAAAGCTAACAGAAGCTCCAACCACATAACCACATTCATCTTCCATTTTTATTATTCCGACGAAAGGAATCTTAGTTCCTATCAAGAAAGCTTGTCCATTTGGATAGGTTATGTTTAATGTGAATGGTGCTTTAATAGTTAATGTGAAATTTTCTGATTCTACTGATTTAAACAGAACATTTGGTACAGTTGCAACTCTCCATTTTTGTACTCCTACAGTATAAGGACAACCTGGGTCAAAATCATATTGTGCTATACCATCATTGCCAGTAAGAGTTACAGTTCCAGAATCCCATGAGTTTGAATCACTTGCATTCATTGTTATCCAAAATGTTACATTTGCTTGTTGTGCAGGACCATCTAAGTCAACATCTGTTATATTAACTTTTAACGTTGCATAATCTGTTCCATTTCTCCAAACAAGTGTATTGTTTCCAGAGATTAACTGAATATTTACATCATCTTTCTCAATTGTGAAATTATTTATATCACTACTACTTTGATAATTCCTCGAGTCTATAGCATCGAATTTGAAATACCATAACTGAGTTGGTGAATTATATATATCTGTTTGGAATAGTCCTGGGTCTTTATATAACAATGTAATTTGTTTATTAAGCGGTCCTCTTAAATCTGGGTTTGTGTCAAAACTAGAGATGTTTGCAATTGTCCATTCAGTATCGCCAGGTCTTTTTATTTTCAAATAAATTGTAACATTATCTAAATCTTCATCAGTTACATTAACTTTAAACGTCCAAGTCTCTCCCCATCCCCCCAAATTGCCTCCTTGTTCTGAAGTTACATATTCAGCAGATAGAGAAGGAATTGTTTTGATAAAGAATGAATTTTCAATTAAAGATGAGTTTGTATTGTAATATGTTTTATTTACTTTTATACTCAAATTATACCATCTTGCTGGCAACACTATTGGACTACTTGTATTTATTGTACAACGATATTCTCCATTTCCATATTCAACAACTGGAGAGCAATTAAATACTTGGGAACTTTCATTTATCATTTGTATTGTTACATTTACACCTTCAACCCCTACTGGCTGGTCATCATCTACATGAACAATAAATGTGATATTTTCTCCTCTTAAGAATTCTGAATATTGAGATGGAGAGAGTAAAGATATTTTTAGATCACCAAGTATTGTCAGGTTGAATTCACTTGAATTTGCATCAAAATAGCATTCATCATTATAAACTCCACCTTTCCATTTTTGTCTTCCCACAGAATAATCAGCTTCTGGGTTGAAGTAAACTGTTAAATAACCTTGAGAATCTGTTTGATTGAATGTTCCATCATCATAATTTGTTCCATCTTTAGTTACAAATATAACTCCACTTACATTAGCACCTACAGGATAGCCTTTGATTGTGTCAATTACTCTTAATCTTAGCAAAGTTGTTTGCATAGAACTTCTATTAACGAAACTTTCATTTCCATAGATATATTGGATAGTTACATTATCTTTAAGGATTGAAGGTCCGGAAACGTTTGAAGTATTGAAAACATTTGTATTATCGTCTATTTCAAACTTGAACCAAGTTGGGGTTGTATTTATATCATTACAAGTAAAATCGCTTACATTTATGTAGCAAGTTCCTTCCCCACCATAAATAATTGTTTCATTTTTGTATACCCAAGAACCTGAAGTGTAAGTGTAAAGTTTACAAGTAACATTATCCATCTGCAAATCATATACATCAGCTTTAAATGTGAAGGTAGATCCCCATCCACCTTCGAATGGAGTAACTGAAAGATTTTCAACTGTTGGTGGAGTATTAATTAAATAAACCCAATTAGTGAACAAGGTTGAATTTGGATAATAATTATCTAAACTTGCATTAATTCTAAAGCTGTAATTACCACCCATATGGAAAGTAGTATTCCAACTTGAATTATAATATCCATTTTTTTGATCATATACCGGAGAAATAAGTTCAAATTGCAAGTCTGGATTTCTAGATTCATGAGTTACTGTAGCATTTGCTAACAATCCTTCATTAGAGCATTCACTATAAACGCTTGTATTAACATTGACTACTGTTCCTACTGGAATGTTTGAGCCATAGTTTGGTGAAATTAAACTAATCTTTAATTGACCCGTGACATTAACAGTAAAGCCATATTCTGGTATATTGTTTTTGTAACATTCATCATTATAAACTCCTGCTTTCCAGTTTTGAATTCCAACACCTATGCTACAATTTGGATCAAAGTAGAAGGATAATATACTATTTTCATCGGTTTTATTCAAATAATAAAGCATATAAGTTGAAAGATTACCACTTGAACCAATTGATTTTGTAGTTACAAATAAACTTCCATTAACGTTACTTCCAACATAATTACCTCTTTCTCCATCTTTAACTTTTACTCGCATTAAGACATAATTACTACCTTCTCTTCTAACTTGTTCTCCAGTTCCAGTTACATATTCTATTATCACATCATCTTTATCGATGTTAAATGTGCTATTTTTCTGGTCACTATAATCCCAAATATCAGTAGCTACAAACTTGAATCCTTTATTATTTCCGATGTCATCACATGTAAATGTGTTTGAAAATTCAACTTGTGTAGGTGTTGGTGCATGAATAATTGTCGAATTTCTAAGAACCCAATTACCACTTAAATTAAGATATAGTGAAATGTTTATTGGGTCATTGTCCCAATCAACTACATAAGCGCTAAACGTCCAAGTCTCTCCCCATCCACCATCACCACTTGGAGAAGCTACTATTGGCGGATAAGTTTCAGGAGTGACTTCTGGTTCAGTAGCTAGATAGAAAGAATTCTCTTGAAAGTCAGAACTACCATTATAATACTGCTTACTTACATTCACACTTACATTATGCCATCCAGTTTGCCAATATGAAGTTTCTGATGGCAATATAGTACAACTATAAGTTCCGTTATTATAATCTATAACGTTATTACATTCACAAACTCCATTTGCGCAGTTCGGATCATAGATGTAGAAAACTAAAGTTGCTCCACTTACATAACCACAATCATCCTCAACAGTTGCTACTAAAGTTATATTGTCTTTTCCTTTAATCGGAGCGTTTCCAGGAGAGTTATTAATAGGAGCAGTTATATTTACTTTTAGCGGTTCAGTAATAATTGTGAAGTTTGAAATTGTTGAATTCTTTATTTCCCAAGCATAAGTTAGTGTATTGTTTGCAGTTGCACCATACCATTTCTGTGGTCCAATAGAATAACTACAATCTAGAGTTGTAGTCAATTTAACATATCCACCTGATGTTGAATATAAGAAGCCACTATCAATATAGTTTAATCCATCTTTAGTATAGAAGATTTTTGCGGTTCTTGGAGATGGTAATGGTTGATTTCTATCAGTATCAATTATTTGCATAGTATAGTTTATTTTTATTCCTTTCTGAGAACTTCTATTAAATACAATATTAACAGGTTCAATCGGTATTATCGACACATTATCTGGATTTAAATTGAAGTATATCCATCCAGTATCCGCTATATCTTCAGGATTTCCAACTGGTGGATTATCGGTTGCATTGAATTTGAATGCGACGGTCCTATTAGTATTGAAATCATTTTCGGTAAATGGTGAGAGCACAAATTCGACTGTAATATTATTGCCAGAGACAGTTTGATTTTGATCTCCCAAGGAAACAGTATTTGATTTTATTAGATATAGTCTAACCCAATTTGTATCTCCATCTTCATCAGTGAAGTTAACTCTAAATGTAAATGTCTCTCCCCATCCACCATCTTGTGCAGGAATTACTACTGCATTTGTTAAAACAGGTTTAGTTTCAATCCAGAATGCTCTGTACTTAGTTGTAGCAGCGTAATTGTAATAACTTTTACTTGCATTCATAGTTACATTATACCATTTAGCAGGCATTATTTGCGGAGAAGTTGTATTAAATGTACAATTATAATAACCATTTCCTTCGCTGTTAATAGAAGAACAACTAAATTCTTGTAAAGTAGTTAATGATTTCATTATAAAGTTAACACTTGCATCTGAAATTGATATGTTACAATCGTCTGTTATGTTTGCTCTTATCGTTATATTACTTCCTCTCAAATATTCTTCTCCATTTGGTTGGATTATATTCAAGAACAAATCTCCTGTTATGTTCATGACAAATATGCTACTATTAGCATCTTGATATCCTGCATCATTTTCAACTTTGGCTTTCCAATATTGTGTTCCTACACTAAAGCTACAATTTGGATTGAACATAGCGATAGCATAACCACTTGAATTTGTTGGTGTCGAATTAGTTAAAATATAATTGTTATCGTTAGTGGTTACATAGAAATTAACAGTAACATTATTTACATAACTATTATTTTCAAGGTCAAATACTTTGACAACCAATTCATTAACATTACCTATGTTATAATTACTTCTATTAACAGCAGAATTATTACCTATAACTAAAGTAATATTTACTAATGATCTTGTCAAGTTCGGTGCATTTATTTCACTTGTATTATAAGTATTAGCATTTTCTTTATCTTTTATTTCCCATTTGAAACTATTGGTTCCCATATCTCCACAATTAAATCCTTGATAAATTACTGAGCAAGTTCCTATAGTTGGAGTTCCAGGAGTTCCTTGAATAAAACTACTATTAACATATTCCCAACTATTTGTTGAGTTTCTTTTAACGAACAAACTACAATTAACATCATCCCCTTCTTGGTCATAAACATCTATAGTGAAATTAAACTTCCTAGACCAACCAACTTGATCACTGAAATTAATTTCTTGCCAATTGTTAGTCGAATAGTTATAAACATATATACTTTCATTAGTTGCATTACTTGGTATATTCTCGAGGAAGAACCAATTAGTGTATAAGCTTGAATTATCATTAAAGTATTGCTTACTAGAATTCAACATTATACTCCAATTTCCTTCTTCTTTATCAGTTGAATCCCATGTACAATTATACCATCCATTTCCTTCATTATTAACCGGAGAACAGCTTTCCCAATTACCAGATGGAGATTTCAATTCAATACTTACACTTGCATTAGGTATTAATCCTTCATCAGAACAATCACTTGTTGTATTAAATCTAATTATTATCGATTGAGTAACATTAAATATCGAATTTTTAGAAGGTAATTCCAAATTATTTTTAAGCTGACCT
>CAZWBF010000005.1:0-25776 GCA_964632185.1 uncultured archaeon | reverse complement strand
GCTTTAGGTGCAGATGCTGTTTTTATGGCAACTTCTTTACTTATACCTATAGGTTGTATTTATTGCAATAAATGCAATTTAGGAAAATGCCCTGCTGGGATTGCAACTCAAGATCCTGAATTAAGAAAGAAGTTAGATCCAAATGCTGTTAAGCATGTTGTAAATTTCTTAAAAGCTTGCACAGAAGAAGTTAAGATGATTGCTGCTGCTTGTGGCAAAAATAATATCCATGATTTGAATAAGGAAGATCTTAGAGCTTTAAGCTTGTTAATTTCTAAAATTACAAAAGTTCCGTTAGTATAAAACCTATAAACAATTTTAATTCGAATTTTAAAAGAAAATATTATGCAAATAGAAACTTTTTTTGAGATTTTGCTTTCTTTAGCCCTAGGTGCTTTAATTGGAATTGAAAGAGAGAGAAGAGCAAAAACCGAAATTTTTGCTGGAATCAGAACTTTTATGCTTGTTTCTTTGTTTGGTTATCTTACCGCATTTTTAGCTCAGAATTTCGGAAAAATAGTGATGCATATAGGATTAGCTGGAATTTTATCAATTTCTATTTTAAATCATTTACTTACGTATAAAAAAGTTAAGAGGGTTGGTGTTACAACTGAAATAGCATTTATAATTACTTAT
The DNA here is from genome assembly GCA_964632185.1 of uncultured archaeon. Taxonomy (GTDB): domain Archaea; phylum Aenigmatarchaeota; class Aenigmatarchaeia; order CG10238-14; family CAZWBF01; genus CAZWBF01. Next base: position 25,140 of record CAZWBF010000005.1, on the reverse strand, counting down.
CTAATTGGCATTCTTATATTTTTTGACTCCTTTCCCTATTTACTACCAGTTTCATTAAGCATACTCATAACTTTAATTCTTTTTTCAAGAGAAGCTGCTCATAGATTTGCAAAACATTTGAAAAGAGAAGAGTTGAGAGATGGACTAACTTTTGCTATCTTAGCTTTTGTGATTTTGCCAATATTACCAAATAAAACTATAGACCCATTCCAAATTTTAAATCCATTTTTAATTTGGCTTGCAATAGTTTTGGTTCTTGGAACAAGCTTTTTAGCTTATATTGCAATGAAAATCCTAGGTGCAGAAAAAGGTTTATTACTCTCTGGTTTTTTTGGAGGCTTAATTTCTTCAACTTCTCTAACTATTTCAATGGCCGAAAAAATTAAACAGAAAAAAACATTAGTTTATCCTGCAATTTCAGCAATTTTAATTTCATATTCCACAATGTATTTGAGAATGCTACTTATTGGAACCATTTTCAATTTCCAAATATTTTACTATTTGCTTTTACCACTATTTTCATTAAGTGTTTTGAGTTTATTTTTTGCATATTTTTTCTCAAGAAAAAATAAATTCTTGAAAAAAGAAAAAGTTGAAATTAGGTCACCTCTTTCTCTTAACATCGCATTTAGATTCGGAATAATATTTTTAATCGTTTTGACTTTAATTAGGATTATTGAAAGATTCCCATTTTTTGGAGGAATATATATTGCTTCATTCTTTTCAGGAATAACTGATGTAGATGCTATAACCATTTCTCTTTCCACTTCACCCATTTCTCTCCTAACTATAAAAAATGGAATTATATTAGCAAGTGCTTCAAATACTATTTTCAAATTTTTGTTTTTTCATTCTATCGTAAGCAAAAAGATAAGTAAAAAGTTTTTATTCCCCATTTTTTCTATTTTGCTGCTCTCTATTCTTTTTATCCTTGTTTAAACTTTCCAGAATTTTTTTGTTTGTATATACAGCTTTTCTGCTTTCAAAATTTCTTTATAAAAATCATCTTCTGGTAAAATTCTTTTAGCCAAAATTCTTTTCGCAGTTTCTGGCCCAATACCTTTTGCGCTTAATGCAATAGCAGCTTTTTTTCCATAAACTAAGAATAGTTCAGCAGTACTTTTCAAATATCTCAATCTTCTAATTTCATTCCTTTTCAAACTTATTCCATGCAAATATTTTTTAACTATTTTTAAGTCTGAAGAATAAAACTTTTTCGCTATACTTATTAACTTTGCTCCACATTTTCTACATTTTAACTCACTAGGAATATCTTTTACCGTATAGGTTTGGTACCAATTACCACAATTTAAGCAAATCAAGCTTACTTTTGAATTCAATATTCTCTTTTTGAAAATATCTAAAATCTCTTTTCTAGGACTTGTAAAGATTTCTCCAAATTTCCCTCTTAATCCCAATTTTGCAATTGGAGATAACCCTTTTATGAACTTTATCTTTATCTCTCCATTTTTCACTTTTTTTAAAACTTTTATAGCTCCATCAACATCAATTTTTTCCGTTTCTATTTCTCTAAGTGTTTCCTTATAGACTGGGGAGTTAGAATACTCTTCAATTATTCTTTTTATTGTTGAAGAATGAGCTTTTACATTTTCTTTAATTATTCCAAATCTTTTTGCAACATGCAAGAATCTCCATTTAAATAATTCACTATTTTCTATACTTTTTTGGATGTAAAATCTTACATGTTTTGGATCAACCTGAAAAGCTTCCTTTATCAAACTTTTATCCCCTTTTATTTCAAGAATTATTCTATACGGATCACTCTTTATCTTTAGCAAACCTACTCTACTTGAAATAAAAGAAGCTAAAAATTTTGATAGAGCTTCATTTATTTTAGAACCAAAACAGCAATGAAGTACAAAAATATCTTCGCTATCTTCAATTAAAATAGTTTTTTCATTCGGTATTCCAAACTTTTTCTGTTTTTTAATTAAATTTATCATTTTCCTTTTACATTTTTCATTTATTGGATAGGCTGAAAGAACTTCATTTAATTTTTCTTCATTTTCCAAATTTTCAGCGATTTTTCTTCTCAGCAAACCAACTTCTTGTGCAACTTCAAAAGGAACAGGTATTAACTCTCCTTCCCAAGCAGGTATAGCTGCTTCTATATCTTCTGTTGGCTCAACAATTACCTTATCATCTTCTATACTCAAAATTTTCCAAGCCTCTCCTTTAACTATAAAAGTTGTTCCCTCGCTAGCATATAAAGCGACAAATTCATCATCTAAATTTCCTATTATGCTTTTATCGATTGCATTAACTATTTTATATTGCTTAATACTAGGAATTGTACTTAAATTCTCAAAATAATATTCAAAACTTCTTCTTCTCTTTCTTATTTCTTCATTCAAAAATATTATTCCAATTTTTTCAAGCAATTTACAAACTTCTAAAAATTCTTTATAACTTAACTCTTTATATGGCTCAGCATTTTTAACTATTTTAAAAATTTCTTCTAATTTAGGCCTACCATATTCTAAAGCCAAACCAATTATTTGATGAGCAAGAACATCATAACTTTTTTTATAAGGTTTAATTCTTTCTAATTCTTCATTCATAGCTTTCCTTGCAATTATTGCAGACTCAAAGATATCATCTTCATCAACTGGCAAAATTACACCTTTACTTATTTTTTCAATTCTATGGCCACTCCTCCCAATTCTTTGAATAAGTTGAGTAACTTGTCTTGGAGACATGTATTGGATTATAAGGTCAACACTTCCTATATCAATTCCTAATTGTAAAGAAGAAGTGCAAACAATACCTTTTAATTTTTGGGTTTTGAATTCCTTTTCAACCTTTATCCTTACATTCTTTCCTAAACTTGAATGATGAACCTCAATCGGAAAATTCTTGTCATAACTTTTTATTCTAGATGTTAAAATTTCTGCGAATTCCCTCGTATTAGTAAAAATCAAAGTTGAACTTGAATCTTTTACTAAATTTATTATTTCTCTTATTCTTGACGCTGCATCTATAGAAGAAAAAATTTTTGTTGCAATTTCTCTATCCCTTCTTTCAATTTCTGGACAAATTACCTTTATATCCATTTCTTTTGAAAGAATAGCTTTTATTATTTCAACCTTTTCATTCCCAGCAAAAAATTTTGCAACTTTTTCTGGTTCACCAATTGTGGCAGAAATCATTATTAATTGAAAATTTTTACAAAGCTGCTTTAATCTTGTTAAAGCTAAAGCTAATTGTATTCCTCGCTTACTATCAACACTCTCATGAACTTCATCAAGTATAACCCATTTCACATTTTTTAAGTGCTCTCTAATTTTTTTCCCAACTAGAATTGGTTGAAGTGTTTCTAAAGTTGAAATTAATAATAAAGGAGGAAATTCAGTTTGCATCCTTCTTTCATATTTGCTCGTATCTCCATGTCTAACACTAATATCTATTTCCAGCTTGTTTGCCCACCAAATTAATCTATCTAATAAATCTCTATTCAAAGCTTTTAAAGGAGTTATGTACAGAGCTGCAATTGGCTTTAATTTTTTTTCTGTCAGAAAATTGAAAATTGGAAGCATAACAGATTCTGTTTTTCCTGTACCAGTCTTAGAAATTAATAAAACATTTTTTCCTTCTAAAATTTTTGGTATAGCTAATTTTTGCGGTAGTGTAGGCTCTTCAAATCTTTCTTTCACCAATTCTTGCAATTTGGGGTTCAGAAGTTCAAAGACCATAAATATCACTAATTAAGAGCAGAATAATAATGTTACTAGGTAGTATACTCATAGGTTATATAGAAAATGTTTTTTGTTATTTAAATCTAATTGGTTTGATTAGAATTAATTTAACTAGATGGAGTAAATTAGGGAATTTTCACTCCTCTTTCCAACCTAAATTTAAATAATGCAAGGAAAAAATCGAAAAATTATGTTTAAGAAAATTGTATCATTGGTAATCTTAATATTGCCAGCAGCTTATGCAATAAGTTTGCAAGCAAGCGAAATAAATGTTCAAGAAGGAGTAATAGCTGATATAGGAATTCAAGAAATATCAACAAATTTTGGAATGGTCACTGGAGCAATAAATTTTAAACTTGCTAACTATTCATGGTCTCCAGAAGAAATTTGGTTATTGCCAGAGAAAATTGACCCAGATGAATTTTCTAAAGGTCTAACTATTCAAACAACTTTAGAATTGCCAGAAAATATTAGTTGGAGTACTTGTAGAACTGCAGTTTATTATAACAGTAGCATAGGCTATGGTTTTAAGATCTATAACACGGGTGCAACAACCCAAATCTTAGAAAATGGAACTTTTTGCGGATTAGCCTTTAACGGTACATACTATGTCTATGCAACTTACTAAATTTTTTCTAATTTTTTTAATTATCTTAATTCTTCTTTATTCATTTTTCTTTCATGATTATACTGGAAAATTTTTAGAAAGGAAAAATAGAGCAAAGTGGTTTTTTGTAGGAAAAATAAAAATTGAAAAAGGTAAAATTTCAACTTTGCAATAATTTTTTCGCAATATCTTTCAATTCTTCAACTCTTTTTTTATCAATACCAGTCTTTCTCCTTATAACTTTTGCTGGAAATTTAATCAAATCCTTTAAAAGTATAAAGCCATTATCTATCAATCTTGATTGCTCTCTAACTCTAAGATTTTTTATTAGAGTTATTGGATAAAGCTTTCTCTCACTTATTATCCTTTCCAAACTTCTTTCTCTTGGGACTTTCCATGCAATATAAGAAATTTTCATACAATCTGCATATTCAAGAGCATGATCTGAAATTTTTGTAGAGCATACTATAAGAATTTTATCAAATTTTACATTATTCTTCTTTAACTTACATCCTTCATTTAAATCTAGAAATGCAGCATAAGCTTTGAGAAAAACGTCAACCCCAGTAAATATATGAGGATTAACATGATGTTTCACTTCAACATAAACTGTTTCTCCTCCTTTTCTTCCAATACAATCAATTTCATGCTCAACACATTTTCCTCTTAACACAACATTTTTTTCAACTTTATAACCTTCTTCTTTAAGCATTCTAGCAACAAAAAATTCAAAATCTGGTTTTGACCTTAATAGAGAAATTGATTCTCTCAAATCAATTTGATGTCTAATTTCTGGCTTAAATTCTTTTACAAATCTAAAAATTAGTTTTAGTATTTCCTTTGTAGTTATTCCCTCATAAATCTTACTTTCAACTTTATCCGCTACTTTATTAGCCTCTTCTTCCTTCAACCCAAATCTTAAGCAAGTTCTGACAACTTTCCATCTTTCAAAAATTTGTTTACTTCCATCTGCCTTTGTAATATAAACCATTAAAACTCCTCTTCCACTTTTTTCAATCTCTCCCTAATATCTTCAAGTTTTAATCCGAAATATTTTTCCAAATTCTCTGTTGTAAATACCATTTTAGTTCTTTTACTCCTTTTAGTTTTTATTAAACCTTTTCTTTCAAGCTCCCTTATATAATCATAAACTTTATTTCCTTGAATTTTTACAATTTCAGCCTGTGTAATTGGTTGTTTTAAAATAATTATTGACAAAGTTCTTAAACAACCTTCTCCTAAATCGGCAAATGGCGCTAAATCTTTTACTCTTTCTCTATATTGCGGTTTAATTCTCAATTCAAAACCTTCTGGAGTTTCTGCAATTTCAATCCCTCTTTTCAGACTTTCAAACTCATTTCTTATCTCTTCAATAATTCTTCTAACCTCTTCTTCGTTTGAATCTACAATTTTACACAAAGTTTGAATTGGAATTGGTGTTGACGAAGCAAAGAGTGCAGCTTCTATTAATCCTCTTTTGTCCATATTTTATATATTTGTCGCCAAAAATTTTTATTTCCTTAATTCAAATTCTTTGATTATGCGTAGAAGACCAAGTTTGACATTAACTATAATCGGCTTAAATACTCTAATATTTTTTCTCTCTCTAATATATCTTTCTTCAAATGAAGGTTGGGATTATAATATAGAAGGAATTTGCACAAGGGATATTGAGAAGTTTTGTTTTGTACCAAATAAAATGTTCGAAAGACCCTATTCCTTAATAACCTCAGCATTCCTCCATGCAGATCTATCTCATCTATTTTTTAACATGTTCGCTTTACTCTTTTTTGGCAGTTTTTTGGAAAGAAGACTTGGTAGAAATAAATTTATAATAATTTATTTCCTTTCTGCAATCTTCGGAAGCCTTACTTATTTTGCTTTTTATCCAAGCTCAAATGTTCCAGCTTTAGGCGCAAGTGCTGCAATTTTTGGAATTTTAGGAACTTTAGCGATTTTATACCCAAATTTAATTGTTTGGGTTGGTTTCACTCCAATGCCAATCTTATTCGCTGCTTTCATATGGGGGATAATTTCCTTTTTTGGCATTTTTACTCCATCTTCAATTGCTCACCATGCTCATTTAGGAGGGTTATTAACAGGAATATTAATTGGAATAATTCTAAAAAGGAGAAAGAGAAGAGTAAGGATTATTTATTACTAAATTCCTTAAAAAGTTCTCTTACTCTATCAACTTTGCTTCTTTTAATTTACCAACAATTCTTTCTATTTGAGGTTTTAACTCTTCTTCGCTAAGCTTCGTTTCTTCTGCAATTTCTCTGGTTAAACCATCAACACTTTTTCCATCGCACTTGCTCCAAATAGCAGCAACAACTTCGTCTACTCTATATCCCTTATTCTCTTCATTTATAAGAATAAGAGAACCCTCTTCATTTTTTGCCATTTTTCCTTTTCTCTTCATTTGCATTATTGAACTTTGTTTTTTATACTTTAAAAGGTTAACATTTGAAGAAAAGCCAATTTCCTTTATATTTTCCGCTCTTCATTTTTATCAAAGCATATTTTCCTTTCAATTTCTTTCCATTCAAATTTATAATAATTTTATTTTCATTTCTTTCCAAAAGTTCATAATTTCCTTTATCCCAAATTTTTACTTTACCAGCACCATATCCTTCTTCTATTATTCCTTCAAAATTTGCATATTCTAAAGAATGATCTTCAGTTTGGATAGCCAACCTTCTTATTCCTTTTTTAAAAGGAGGCTCTTTTGGCAAAGCCCAACTCTTTAATACATTATCCATTTCCAAACGAAAATCCCAATGTAACTTTTTAGCATGATGTTCTTGAACAACGAAGATAGGCATAATTGTATTTAAATTGAATTTTTTATTTATTTTCAAATTTTAATTATGTTCAATCAATTGAAAAACTATTATGCAATTCTAGCTGGAAAGAAAAGAGCGAAATTTCTGAAGGCAAATTTAGATGAGTTAATCGAAGAAGTTAGAGAAATAATGGAATCTTGTGAACTTTGCGAAAGAAAATGTAAAGTTAATAGATTAAAAGGTGAAATTGGTCATTGTAAAGTTCCTAATAAAATGCTTATTTCAAGTGAATTTTTGCATTTTGGAGAAGAACCTTTCTTTGTACCAAGCCATACAATTTTCTTTATGGGTTGTACAATGCATTGTCAATTTTGCCAAAACTATGCAATTTCCCAATGGTTAGAAAGTGGTTATGAAATTTTTCCAGAAATTTTAGCTTTAAAAATAAAAGAAAGAAAAACTCAAGGCTCAAAAAACGTGAATTTTGTCGGAGGAGAACCTACACCTTATTTACTTTTCATCTTACAAACTTTAAAAGAACTGAAAAATTTAAAAGTAAATTTACCAATAATTTGGAACTCAAATTTTTATATGAGCGAAAAAACTATGAATATATTAAATCAAATAATCGATGTTTTTCTGCCAGATTTTAAATACAGCAATAATAGATGTGCTAAAGATATTTCACTAGTTGAAAATTATTTTGATATTATTTCAAGAAATCACTTACTTGCAAAAGGAGAAATTGTAATAAGACATTTGATTTTACCTAATCATATAAAATGCTGCTCTTTCCCAATTTTAGAATGGATTTCGAATAATTTAGGTAAAAAATGTATTGTAAATCTAATGGACCAATATTATCCCTGCTACAACGTTTTGAAAAAAGAAAAGTTTATGAGTTTGAGAAGGAAGATAACTCTAAAAGAGTTTGAAGAAGTGAAGAAAAGAGCAGAAGAGTTGAATTTAATTTACATATGTTAATTTAAAATTTAATGTGGGATTAAATGATGAAAAGAATTGAAAGAATAATAAAAATCTTGGAAAAAAGATATAATACAGAAAATTTTTGGAAAGAGCCATTCAAGTTGCTAATTTCAACTATTTTATCCCAAAGAACAAAAGATGAAGTAACTTATAAAGCTGCTGAAAGATTATTAAAGGTTGCAAATAAGCCAGAAAAAATTTTGAAATTGAGTGAAAGACAAATTGAAAAATTAATTTATCCCGTAGGTTTTTACAAACAAAAAGCGAAAAGAATTAAAAAAGTTTGTAAAATACTTTTAGAAAAATATAAAGGAAAGGTTCCAAATAAAAGAAAGGAATTGCTTAAATTGCCTGGAGTAGGAAGTAAAACTGCTGATGTAGTTCTAGCTTATGGATTTAATAAACCTGTAATAGCGGTTGATACACATGTTGCTATAATTTCTAGAAGGCTTGGATTAACAAAAAATTTTGATCCAGAAAAGATAAGAGAAGATTTGCATAGAGTTATTCCTAGAAAATATAGAAAGATGATTAATTTACTCTTTGTGAATTTTGGAAAAGATATCTGTAGAACTATAAGGCCAAGATGTGAAGTTTGCCCTATCCAAAAATTTTGTCCAAGTAAGAGTAGTTTTAAATCAATCGAAAAATAAAAATAGATTTTCATTTTGGTTTGGTTATCCAAATTTCTTTGAAAAATTCTTCTTGTTCAATATCAACTTTTCTTTCTTGATCTAAATGTAAAAGAGGGAAAAAGTTACTAACTATTTTATCTCTTTTCCACTCACCAACAACCTGCTTAAATTCAATTTTGTCCCTTCTCAACTTTTCCATCAATTCTCTAATTCTTTTTAACACTCTTTCCATTGCAATGGAAATATCTTCACTAAGCTCTAATTCTGGTTGTAATCTAGCGTGGATTATCCTTCTTCTTTCTTCTTTTCTTTCTTGAACAGCCAAAGCTTTTCTTAGCGCATCAATCAATTCTTCCAATGTAACTTGTCTTTTAGGAAATCTTTTTATTGGTAATCTTAGTTGAGCATATTTTGTATCTAACTTTATTTCTTCAGCTTTTTCTTCTTCCTCTTTCTCTTCTGGAAACAAAAATAAGTATTGGGCTTTTAACCTTAGTAATAAAGCAGCAACAAAAATTATTTTCGCTGGAATCCTAAAATCTAATTCTTCAACCTCCCTCAAGAATTTCATAAAACCATCAACAAGTTTTATTATATTAATACTCCAAGGGTCAAGCTTCTCTTTGCTAACTATAAAATAAATTATCTCCTCCCAACTTTCTTTCTCAATCACAGTTTTTAATATATTTTCTTCAACTTCCATTTATTCCCTCGGTAATTTTAATCCAACGATCTTTGATTCCCCATCAAGCATAGTTACTCCATATACAACATCTCCATATTTAACAGTTTGATCATTATGTGTAATTGCAATAAACTGACTATTTTTCGAAAATTTCTTCATCATCTCTGCAATCTTTTTAGTATTCTCTCTATCAAGCATAGCATCAGCTTCATCAAGTATATAAAATGGAGCAGGCTTTAGCTTTTGAACTGCAAATAAGAATGAGAGAGCTGTTATGGTTTTTTCTCCACCAGACATAGCATCTAGATTTAATAAAGTTTTTCCTTTTGGTGTTGCTTTAATTATAAGCCCACTTTCCAAATCATTTGGATCCTCTAGCTCTAGTTCTGCAATCCCCCCAGTTATTGAATTAAATATAGAATTAAAATGCATACTTAACTTTTCTAAACATGAAAAGAAAACTTCTTTTCTCTTTTCATCAATTTTTTCAATCATCTTTAGAACAGCTTCTTTCTCTTTTAATATTTCATCATATCTTTTCTTGTATTTATCAAACTCTTCTTTAAACACTTCATATTCTTCAATCGCTTTAAAATTCACTGGCTCTAAACTTCTTATTTCTGCTTCAACTTTCTTAATTAACCTATCGATTTCACTTAAGCTCTCATCTAAATATTTAATATCTCCATATTCTTCAACTTCCATCTTTGCATTTTCAAGCTCTGTTTCAACCCTAGTTTTTTCTATAGCTAGTTTATTTAATGCAGTTTGAATTGAAATCTTTCTTTCCATCAAATTCTTTCTTCTTTTCCTCAACTTCTCTAATTCTCTTTGCGAAACAACCCTTATTTTTTCTAGATTCAAAACTTCTTTTGTTTCTTCCTTTTCTTTTAACCCAGAAAGTTTTTTCTCCAATTCTCGAACCTCAGCTTCAAGAGAAGAAATTTTTTCTCTTAGCATTTTCCTTTGCTTTAAATAAGAATTCAACTCTTTCTTTTCAAAACTTCTAACTATTAATGGAGAGGAATAATATCCTCCTGTCATTACTCCACTTCTCTCAATCAAATCTCCATCTAAGGTTACCATCCTAACTTTTCCAATCCCAATTTCCTTAGCTTTTTCTAGATCTTTAACTATTAAAGTGTTTCCAAAAACAAATTCTATAGCACGCATAAATTTTGTGTCATATCTAATAATTTTTGAAGCGACACCAAGTACTCCATCTCTATTCAATATCGAATAATCATCGAAAATGAAAGGTTGCAATTTATTCAAAGGAAGAAAAGTAGCTCTTCCTATTCTCTCTCTTTTTAAAAATTCGATACATCTTTTTGCAACATCTTCATTTTCAACAACAATCGAATATAAATGAGGACCTGCAGCAATTTGTATTGCTAATTTCAAATTATCTGGAACTTTTATTAAGCTAGAAATTGTACCATAAACTCCATCGAAATTTTGATTTAATACTTCTCTAACTGCTCTTGGCATCTCTTGCAAGAATTCTGCTTTTCTACTTTCTAAAAACTGCAATCTTTCGATAAAAGTATTTATTCTCTCTATTTCTTTTCTCATCGCATCAATTTCATTTTTCTTAATCAAAATCTCTGTTCTTAATTTTGCCATCTCTCTTTCACTTTTTACAACTTTAGAGAAATCTATGAGTCTTTTAGCAATATTTCTCATTTCTTCATTCTTCTTATCCAATTCTTCCTCAACTTTTTCAATCCTTTCATCTACCTTTCTTAAAAATTCTTCCTTCTGCATAATTTTAGCAGAAATATTTCCCAATTTTTCTTCTAACATTTGCATTTTCTTGTAAGCAAAAGATGCCCTTAAAACTTTTAACTGCTCATTCAACTCTCTATAACGTAAAGCGGCATTTCTTTCCTTTTCCAACTTTTGAAACAGAGTATATCTTTCACTTATTAAAAGTTCCGCTTCTCTTAATTTTTGTTCAACAAAATTCAAATCTCTTAAAGCTTTTTCTTTTCTTGCATTGTATTCAGCTATACCTGAAATCTCATCTATAATATATCTTCTTTCTATCGGATTCATCTCAATTATTCTTGCAACATCGCCCTGAAAAACTATATTATGGCCATCTGGATGAATTCTTGCAGCACTCAAAACTTGCAAAATTTTTTCCCTTGTTACAGTTTTTCCATTGAGCTTATATGTACAAATACCTTTTTGATTAACTTTTCTTGTAATTACTACTTCTCTATCTTCAAAGGGAAATGCTTTTTCTGAATTATCAAAATAAATAGAGACTATTGCCTGCTTAGCAGGTTTTTTCCTTTCGCTCCCATGAAATATTAATTCTTGTAATCTCCCAGCCCTTAAACTTTTTGCAGAAATTTTCCCTAAAACGAAGCAAATTGCATCTATTAAATTTGATTTTCCACTTGCATTTGGTCCAGTTATTACATTAAAACCTTTAACAAAGGGTATTGAAACTTTTCTATTGAAGCTTTTGAATCCTTGCAAAACTATTTTATTTATTCTAGTTGCCATTTTCTCTCAATAAATAAATGTATTTAGATAAAGAAAAAATCTTTTTAATGAAATAAAAATTTTCTTATTTCTCCAAAAATTAGAATCGAGGAAGAAATTAGTACTGATAACAAAAACTCATTGAAAGATAGTTTAGTTATTCCTAGCAATGGAGTTAAGAAATTAATTGCTAAAATTTGTAAGCTCATTGCAATTAGCAGTGTAAAAACAGCAGCTTTGTTTGAAAAAATTCCAATTTTAAATATTGAAGATCGCAAAGAACGAGAATTAAGTAAATTAAATATTTCAAAAAATACTAGTGTGTTGAAAGCCAAAGTAATTGCTTTTTGTAAATTATTTAAAAAGTAAACAAAAACAAAAAAGCTTCCAATTCCTATTAAGACTCCTTGTTCTATTATTTGGGGTAAAATTTCTTCAATCAGATGCTTTTCTTTTTTTGCTTTTCTTTTCATCAAATCGTATTCTTCTTTTTCAAATGCTAAAGAGCATGCAGGAATACCTTCTGTTACAATATTTATCCATAAAATCTGAATTGCAGTTAGCGGCAAAGGAAGATTTGAAAATATAGCGGTTAGGATAAGTAAAACTTCACCTAAAGATGTTGCAAGTAAATAAAGCGTTGCTTTTTGTATATTTTCAAAAATTCTTCTCCCTTCTTTAACAGCTTCAACAATCGTTTTGAAATTATCGTCAAGTAAAATTAAATCACTAGCTTCTTTTGCAACTTCTGTACCTTTAATTCCCATCGCAATTCCCACATCTGCAAATTTTAGTGCTGGAGCATCGTTTATACCATCTCCAGTCATAGCAACAACATAACCCTTTTTCTTTAGTATATTGACAATTCTTAATTTATGTTCAGGTAAAATTCTTGCATATATTGAAATTTCTTCAACAACTTTCTCTAATTCTTTTTCACTCAATTTTTCAAGTTGTTTTCCAGTTATTACTTTTCCTTCTATTCCAAGTTTTCTTGCAACATTTAATACTGTAAATTCATGATCTCCGCTAACTATAATTGTTCTTATTCCTGCTTCTCTAGCAATTTTTATTGCATCTTTTACTTCTTCTCTAATTGGGTCTAAAATTCCGACTATTCCTAGGAAATTCAGATTTTTTTCAACATTTTTAATTGAAAAATCTTTAGAGTTTGGTGGTAATTTTTTATAAGCAAAAGCTAAAATTCTAAAACCTTCTTTTGCCATTTTTTCTACCTCTTTTAAAAACCTTCTTTTTTCTTTTTTCGAAATTTTACAAATATCTAAAATGTTTTCTGGTGCACCTTTAACATATACAAATTTATCTTTACCCTCTTCGTAAACACTACTCATTCTCTTTCTAGAATTGTCAAAAGGATTTTCAGCTATAAGCTTGTACTTTTTTCTCAAATCTCTTAATCCAGCTTTTCTAACTAAAGTTAGTAGGCACCCTTCTGTTGGTGAGCCAATGACCCACCAATTTCCAAAAATATCATTTTCAAGACTTGCATCATTACAAAGATTTGCTGTTTTAAGTAATAAAAATAGTTTTTTATCTTTTAATGGATTAATTTTCTTTTTTCCATTTTCAAGGAATGTTCCTTTGGGCTTATAGCCTATTCCAGATACAAAATAATTTTTTCCATTAAATATTCTTTGAACAGTCATTTCATTTTTTGTAAGAGTGCCAGTTTTATCACAACAAATTACATTTATTCTTCCTAAAGTCTCTGCCAAATCAATTCTTCTAAACAAAGCATTTTTTTGTGCTGCTTTTCTTGCACCTAAAGCTAAACAAACTGTTATAATAAATGGTAAAGATTCTGGAATAGCTGAAATAGCTAAAGCAATTGAAAAAAGAAACATTTCAGAAATTTTTGTACCTCTCTGAACTCCTAAGAAGAAAATTATAAGAATTATTGTTGCTATCATTAACGTAATTTGTTTGGCAAACAATTCCATCTTTACTTTAAATTCAGACTTTTTCTCTTTCTGAACAACCCTTGCAATTTTCCCCATTTCTGTGTTCATTCCTGTATTAACAACAATGCCTTTACCTTTTCCGCTTGTAACTACAGTACCCATAAATGCCATATTCCTTCTTTCAGCAACTTCAATATTTTTCTTCATCTTCTTAGAAATTTTGCTAACAGGAAGACTTTCACCAGTCAGCAAAGATTCATCAATTTCCAAATTAGTAGCTTCTATAATTCTACAATCAGCCGGAACTTTTTCACCAGCATTCAAAACAATTATATCTCCAGGAACAATTTTTTTCGCATCAATTTCAATTTCTCTCCCTTCTCTTATTACAATTGTTTTTTGCGTAACAAGCTTTTTTAGCGCTTCTAAAATTTTTTCAACTTTATATTCTTGAAAAAATCCAATAAAAACTATTGTAAAAACAAAAAAAGCAATTAGCCAAGCATCTAACTCTTTTCCTAAGAATAAGCAAAGTAAAATTGTTAAGATTAGGATTAAAACAAAAAGATTTAAAAATTGACGAAGAAAAAGTTTTGCGGTTCCAAATCTTTTTATTCTTTTTATTTCATTTGAGCCAAACTTTTTTAATCTTTTTTCTGCTTCCTTCTTTGTTAATCCTTCTTTTCTACTTTTCAAGATTTTAAATATTTCTTCTATCTCTAAACTATGCCAATTCATTAAATAAAATTTCTTTTATGGAAATTTTAACTTTGTTTAATTATTTTTGACTATATGACCTTAAGAAGTTAATCAATTTTTTAATCTGAGATTCTGCCGAGAAATTAGCTCTAACTGTTTTCAAAGCATTTTTTACAAATTCATTTTTTAAACTACCATCTGTTATTAACTCTTCTATTCTATGAGCAAGAGTTATATGGTCATTTGGAGAAATCAAAAATCCGTTATATCCATCTACTATTATTTCTGGTATTCCTCCTACTTTTGTTGCTATTACTGGAACACCACAAGCCATAGCTTCTAGGCAAACTTGACTCAAAGTTTCGTTTTGGGAAGCTAAAACAAATAAATCTGAACCAGCATAAACTAAAGGAATTTCATCCATTGAAAATTCTTTTAATATAACTCTCTCCTTGATATCAAAAATGTGTAAATGGTCAATAAGTTCTGTCTTTGCTTTTATGAAAGGTTTGTGCAACCTTCTTGGAGGAGAAGCTATTGCTATAAGTAGTTTTAAATTCGGATATTTCCCTTTCAATATAGAAAAAGCTTTTAACAAAGTTATTATACCCTTTTCTTTTAAAATATTTCTATAACCACAAATTATTCGAGATGCATGAAGGATTATTTTATCTTCTTTGCTTATATTGAACTTCTTTCTTAACCATTCCTTATTTAAATCTGGCTTAAATTGCTTTGTATTTACTCCAAGATAAATCATTCTCAATTTAGAAAGTTTGGTACCTTTATAATAGCAATCAGCTAACAAACTTTTGCTAATACATATCACCTTTTTCCATGGTAGTTTATCTATTATTTCATTTTGAAGTTCTGTTAAAGGAAAAGAGTGAAGGTGGAGAAAAAGGGGTTTTCTAAGATTAAAACATGCCATATTTATTGCAAGAGAATATGATATAGGTGCTCCAATATGAAAATTTTCTGCAAGCACACAATCTATTCTTTTCTTTTTGATTAATCTAAGGGAAAAATTGAAAAAATCTTTACTTCTATCCTTTTTATCTACATTCATGAATTTCCTTTTATATATCCTTACATTACCCATCACAAAATTTTCTTCTTTTTTTGGTGTAGGCAAAAGCAAATGAAGCTCGCAATCTAAAAGATGAGATAATTGAAATAAATTATAAATATATCTTTCAACACCACCTATACTTATCTCTGGAGAATATGGAGATACGATCAACACTTTAAATCTTCTTGATTCAGACATAATATTTAATCTAATATTTAAACTACTTAATTATTCACTTAATACCAAAATTTTTAGCTTTTTCATACGTATTTATAATTGATTTAATATCATTCTCAGAAAAAGGACTGTAGAGAAGAAACCAAAGCTCATGTTTTTTACTGTCAAAATGAGGATCTATTATTGTGTTTGTTTTGCCCTGAAAAACATAAGAAGCTAACCCAGAAAGTATTTTTTCTTTATCTCTTTCCTCCACACCTTTAATAGTTATAGAATAAAGTTTTTTACCTCTCAAATCTTTTCTTCGACTCTTTAATTTTTCAATTATAATAGTAAATGTCATGATGGGCCCGGAGGGATTTGAACCCTCGACCTCCCGGTTAAGAGCCGGTTGCTTTTGGCTTTGGTTCTACCATGCTGAGCTACGGGCCCATTTTTAACTGTAATTAATTAACATTTAATGATTTTTATTATTTCATTTGGTATGTACAAAACATTTAAATCTTTTTACATTCCTTTTTAAGATAATGAGTGAATATTTTGAAGAGGGATTGAAAAAAGGAATAGAAAAAATAGCTTTTGAATGTCTTAGTAAAGAAGAGAGAATTTCAATAGGCAGATTAAGGAAGGTTATCAATAATTATTTTCTGCTTTATGAAATTCCTATAATTATTAGAAATAGAAAACCAAAAGGTTTGGAAGAATTTCCAGAACTACCCCATTTTACAGTTTATTCCGCAATTAAATCATCTGATAAATTTTATGTTAAATCACTTTACAAAATTTTGGGTATAGATAAAAATTTTTTGACTCCGGGGATTAGACAAATAATAAATAGTGTTGCAAGAGAATATTTTGGATATAATGTAAAAATTACTGAAAACATAATCTATGAAAAGAATTCAGAAAAAATTCAGATTGATAGAAAAGAGTTGAGAAGAGAAATTAAGAAAGAAATTGAAAGAGAAATTAAGAATTTTGAAAGACTTATAGAGATGTTAAATGAGTAATTAACAACTTCTTTTCCCTGTTCTCAATTTAGTTTGCCAGGAAAATTTTCTCCATTTAGAATCTGGATAACCACAATAGGAGCATTTCTTCTTTCTCACATTATAACTCCTTCTTCCACATCTTCTACATCTAATATGCTTAACACCAATTTTCTTTCCAAAACTTGGAGTTCCTTTAACCATAATAATATACCTTCTCAAATCTTTTTATCTTTATTCTTTTTCTATTTTAAAAGAAATTTAAATTTATTTTTTATTCGACAGGAGAAGCATAAACTATTGTATCCCCTCTGACTAATACTGTCCCTAATTTAATTTTTTCTTCGCTTCTTGATACTTCTGCTTCATCTAACCAAAGATTTAAATGAAGGTCTAATGCTCGAAGAACTCCTGTCACTTCTTCTCCATTTTTTAATTTCACAATTATTCTTTTTCCTTTTGCTTTATCCAATGCGTCTATTGGTCGTTCACTCATTTATAAAATAATTAGTGAAAAGGTATTTAATATTTTCTTCTGTTAATTATAGATATATGGCAATTTGGCATGGAGATAGTGGAAGAAAAAGGACTGGTGGAAAAATTAAAATAGCTAGAAAGAAGCGTAAGTATGAATTAGGCAATTTACCAACTTTAACAAAAATTGGTGAAGAGAAAAGAGAAGTAGAAGAAGGTAAGGGAGGAAATAAAAAAGTTAGGGTTTTATCTGCTAGCTTTGTAAATGTGAGTATAAAAGGAAAATCTGAGAAACTAAAAATCCTTGAGATAGTTGAGAATAAGGCAAATCCACATTTCGTTAGAATGGGAATAATAACTAAAGGCGCTATAGTTAAAACTGAAAAAGGATTAGTTAAAATAACATCTAGACCTGGACAGCATGGAGTTGTTAACGGAATTTTGATAGAATAATTTTTAAAAAGTAAAAAACAATTTTAGAAAATGAATGAAAGGACATATTATTATTCTTCCTTCCTTGCATCGCTTGCATCTAACTTAATCTCTCCATTTCTTTCAATATATGCATTATTTCTTGGTGCAACTAAAACTTTAATTGGGTTGTTATCTGGATTGCAACAATTAATAAACATATTCTTTCAACCTTTCTGGGGAAGAATAACAGAAAGTACAAGAAGAAAGAAAAGATTTATAATAATAGGAAAAATCATCTGGGCAATTTTATGGATACCTATAGCATTTGTAAAAGACCCTTATCAACTTATTGTTTTAATTTCTATTCAATCAATTTTTTCAGCAGCAGTAACTCCAGCTTGGATTTCTCTTCTAATAAGAATTATTCCAAGATACAAAAGGGGGAGAGCAAGAGGTAATATTAATATATTTTCGCAAACAGGTGCTTTTATTGGTAGCTTAATAGGTGGATTTTTACTTAACAGATATGGTTTTATTCCTTTTGTATTTTACATGGCATGCCTTTTTGGAATTTTAAGCAGAATACCTTTTATTGTATCGCCAGAACCAAAAACTCCTGTTAGTAAAAGAAGTGTAAAAAAAATTTTAAAAGAATCTTATAACATTCTTCAGATTTTTAAATACAAAAAACTTTTGAGACTTGCTATAGCTATTTCATTTTTAAATTTTGCTTGTTCAATAGCTAGTCCACTTTTCTCAGTTTATATAATAGAGGGGATGGGAGGAAGTAAAATGGATTTAGCAATAATCTCAGCAATTGGAAGTATTTCAGCAATATTATTCTTTAGGCCGTGGGGAACTCTAGTGGATTATTTAGGAAGAAGAACAGTTATGTTAGGCTGTATCATTCCTATTTCTTTTCTTCCTTTTGTATATTTTGTTGCTCCAAATATTCTCTTAATATACCTTTATTCTTTCATTGTGAATATGTCCTGGGCTGGATTTAATTTAGCAAGTTTTGCATATTTAGCTGATGTAATACCAAAAGAAAAATCTCCATCTCTCTTATCTATTTACAATCTTTTTACTGGTTTTTCTTCTTTTATTGCTCCTTTAGTTGGCGGAATTATAGCTGACTTTTTTGGAATAAAAGTTGTATTTATCCTCTCAACAATTTTAAGACTTTCTTCTATGCCATTCTTAGAGAAATTGAGTGAAAAAAGAGGTTATGTTCCAACCGGAATATTTGGAAGTGCAGTTATACCATTTGATATATCATATAGAATTGAAAATTTTCTATCAGTATATTCTTTGGTATTCCAAGAAGTAAAAAAAAGTAAAGTAATCACGAACTTCCGAAGATTACTGCAAAGAATCTTTGTACCTACTTGAGTTTTCTCATGTATTTTTTGAATGCTGTTCTCATTTCATCTTTAAGTCCTAGGCCCATTGCTATTGCCAATCCTGCACCAAATGAACCAACTACTATTAGCAATAACGCATTAATTAGGAATGTCTCTATATTTAGTAAAGGTAGTGAAATTGCTATTGTGACATAGAGGATTAAGAAGAATACTACTTTGCCTACTATATCTGAAAAGGCAACATCACTTTCTTCAATTTGCCTTCTTACATATTCTCCGATTCCATATCCTGCCAAAATGATTACTAGTGCTTCTATTAGTCTAGGCAAAAAGTTTAAAATTTCTCCTATTGCTAACATTAGAGCTTGAACTCCTAGAACTTCAATTGCTGCCTGAATGAAAAGCAAATAGATTGTCCAACTTATGATTAGTGGAATAATGCTACTTATCTTTATTACTGGTCTTCTTCCCTTGAAGAGAAATTGGTCAACTTTCATCCTTCTTATTATTTCTTTTATTGCTCGTCCTACTACGCTTCCTATTGCCCAACCTATTAAAAGTAAAACTACTGCACCAAAGATCTTTGGTGTGAACTCTATGGTTGCATTTGCTAAACTTTCCAACACTTCAACTATCATAATTATTTTATTAAAAAATGGTCTTTTATATTTATTGTGAGTAAATGATAGATGTTCATTGCCATTTAGAGCAAAAAGAATTTAGTAATAAAGATGAAATAATTGAAAAATGTAAAAAGGAATTAAAAGCAGTTATTACATGTTGTGCTCATCCCAAGGACTTAGAACTAACTTTCAATTTAGTTAATAAATATAATGGCTTTGTTTTTTGTACTGTTGGATTGCACCCAGGATATATAAAAGAGATTAAAGAAGAGGAAAAAGAAAGTTTTTTAGAAAAAATAGAAAAAGATAAGGATAAAGTCTCTGGTATTGGAGAGATTGGTTTAGATTATAACTGGATAAAAGAAGCTAAGTGGAGAGAAAAACAGAGAGAGCTTTTTATTGAATTAATAAATTTTGCCAAAAGGCTTGATAAGCCAATAGTTGTCCATGCTAGAGATGCTTTTTTAGATGCGATTGAAATTTTAGAAAAAGAAAATGTAAAAAAAGTTTTAATGCATTTGTTTGGAGATAAAAAACTGGTTGAAAGGGTAAAAAATAATGGGTGGTTTATTTCAATTGGCCCTATTCTTTTGAAAAGCAAAACGCATAAAAAAATTGTAAAAGCTATGCCTTTAGAAAGAATTTTACTTGAAACCGATTCTCCATGGTTTCCGGTTAATGCTAAAATAGGTTATCCATGGAATGTTAAATATGTAGCGGAAAAAATTGCTGAAATAAAGAAAATTGATGTTAAGGAAGTTGAAAGAATAACTGATGAAAATGCAAAAAATTTTTTTGGTTTAGAAATTAAACTTTAAATCTTAGTATAGCACCTATCCCAAAATTTGAAAATTCTCTTCCTTCTTGTGTTTCGTTAGAAACAAATAAAACCTTTGTGCCAAAATTTTTTGCTTCTTCAACTAAAATATCAATCAAATCTTCTTTCTTGACAACTTGCATAATTGAATTACAATTTTTACATTTTTGTTTTTCTAGATCTTTACTTTCTAACTCCTTTTCTTCTGTATAACCACATTGACATTTAAGTTTAACTTTAAATATTTCATAATTTTCTGAAATTATCAGAGTATCTATTGCTCCAGCCTTCAGAGCATTCAAAACATTATATAAGCCATAAGTTACTAATCCATCTTTTTTCAGTTCTTCAAAAAATTTATTCAAAACTTCTCTTTCTTTCATAACTTCAAATTCTTTCAATATATCTTCACTTCTTCTAACCAATTCTTCCAACCCATATTCATCTGTATAGCTTATATCCTTTATTCCAAGAACTTTCTGTTGAAGTTTATAATGTAAATATTTTTCTTCATAGAATCTTTCTTTTATAGGTCCTGGACCACCAATTATTATTCCTTTCAGTTTTTCTTCTTCTAAGAATAATTTTGAAGCTTGCTCTCCAACTTTTCTTAAGAATTCGTGCAAAGCTTGCTCTCTAATTCTTTGATATCTCATTTGAGAAAAACCTCCTTTAGTTGTTTTCGATGGTACAATAGATTCAATATGCCTCACTACTTCAACCTTCTTTCCCCTTAAAAATCCTAGGGTTGCTTCTTTTGAATCTAGAACGATTAATCCAAAAACATCTTTCTCTTTGGCCATTTCTTCCAAAGGTTCTAAAACAAACTCTTGATCACACCAATAAATTTTAGTCTTAAGTTTTTCCGGCGGTTCTAAACTCCAAATTCTAATATCAGATTCTCCTTCTGTTAAAGAAACATTTCCAGAAAAGACAACTAAACCATTTTCAGGAACTTCTTTAAACTGCTTTAAATGCTGAATAATTTTTTCCAAAGCACCCAAAACATTTTTTCTTGTTTGCTTTGACTTTATGTTTTGCGCTGTAGATTGCTCACTTCTAACTTGAGCTATTATATCAACTATGTTTGAACCAGCTGGTATATAAAGGGAAACAAGCTCAGTATGTCTACCTTTTATCTTTTTTAGTTCTCTCAATAGCTTTTTTAATCTTCTAAGCGCTTTTCTTTTTATCATTTTTTCACGATTTTATGCATACTAATTAAATCTTCTTTAAATTTAGAAAGTTCTTTTGGAACTTTCATTTTAATTTTTTCATTTAGTGGTATTCCTTTCTTCTTCTTTTCATTCCAAACTTTTGAATTGAACTCAATAATTATAGGAGTGAAAGAAATTAATTTTTTATTAATTCTTTTCGGTTTTTCAAATTTTTCAAAATGTATTGATTTTTTACCATACAATTTTCTCCATATGTAATCTGTTATGAATGGTACAATAGGTGCTAATAGAATTAGAAGTCTTCTCAAGCTATAATGCAAAGTATACCATGCACTTTTAGAACTTTCATCAAATTTATATGCTCTCGCTTTTACCATTTCAATGTAATGTGGAGCAAATAAATTCCAAACAAATTCTCTAATTTTTGTTGCTGGTATGAAGAAATTGAATTCTTTATATCCTTCCAAACATTCTAAAGTTAATTTATCTAATTCGGCAATTATCCATTTATCAGTTTCTTTTAGCTTAGCTTTCTTCGGAAAAGGAAACTGGGAAACAAATCTTGCTATATTCCATAATTTCGTTAAAAATTTCATAGCCCCAGCTATTCTTTGTTCAGAACACCTAAAGTCATAGCCATGTGAAGCTTCAGCAGCATTCCAAAATCTGAAAGTATCAGCACCATATTTTTCAAGAATTGGTAAAGGATCTATTATATTTCCTTTTGACTTACTCATCTTCTGCCCTCTTTCATCTAACCCCATTCCACCAATCCAAGCATATTTAAAACAAATCTTTTTGGTTAGCTGATAACATCTGAGTAAAGTGTAGTAAAGCCAAGTTCTTATTATATCTCTTCCTTGAGGTCTTAAAGTAACTGGATAAATTTTCTTGAAGAGTTTTTTATCAAAATATTTTGAAATGAACAAAGGAGTAATACTAGAATCAAACCAGGTATCAAAAACTCTTCTTTCACCAACAAAACTTTTATTCCCACACTTCTTACATTTTTTGAAAGGCGCTTTATCTTTCCATGGCCTATAATACTTTCCTTTTTTAGGTAAATGAATTTCTCTACATTTTTTGCAATACCAAACAGGAATTTCTGTACCATAATATCTTCTTCTCGATATTGGCCAATCTATGCTTACGCTTTTAATCCAATCAAGCAAAATTTGTCTATGAAAACTTGGTAAAAATTTTAATTTGAAAGCAATTTCTTTCATTTTTTCTTTAAAAGAAAGTTGGTCTAAATAAAATTCTTCCATAGGAATTATTTCTATCGGAGTTCCACTTCTTTCACAAACTGGAATTTGATGTCTAATTCTTTCAGTCTTAACTACCAATCCCATTCGCTTTAAATCTTCTACTATTTCCTTTCTTGCTTTTTCTACTGGTAAGCCAGCATAGCTACCAGCATTTTCTGTCATATTTCCATTTTTATCGATTGCAATTATTTCTTTCAAATTAAGTTCTCTAAATAATCTCACATCTGTTTGGTCACCATAACTACAAATCATAACTGCACCACTTCCAAACTCTGGTTTTGCTGAAGGATGAGGAATTATTGGAACTATTCTTTCATAAATTGGAACTATTGCATGGAAATTATGCAAATGTTTATATCTTTCATCTTTTGGATTAACTAAAACAGCTTGACAAGAGCAAAGTAATTCTGGCCTAGTTGTTGCAATAACTATTTCCTCTTGAGTTTCAAAAACAGTAAATCTTATGTAAACTAAATCGGTTTCAATTTCTTTATATTCTATATCTGCATCAGCTAAGGTTGTTTTACATTCAAAACAATAATTGCTTGGCCTTAAACCAAAATGTATTAGTCCTTTTTTCCACAAATCGATAAAAGTTGCTTGAGTTAATTTTCTATATTCCTTTGAATCTGTCCTATAATGATTTTTTATATCTCCAGAAATTCCAATTCTTTTCATTGTTCTCAAAATTTTTTTCTCTAATTTATCCAACTCTTTTGCACACAACTTCAAAAACTTTTCTCTTTTAATATCATGCATTTTTATATTCATTGATTTTTCTATGTATCTTTCGACTGGAATTCCATTCCTATCAATACCTATAGGAAAATAAACATCATATCCAAGCATTCTTGCAGCTCTAGCTATCATATCGATTTGGGAATATTGAGAGACTGCACCTATATGCCATGGCCAACCAGAAGGATATGGTGGTGGAGTATCGATTGAAAATAATTTTCTCGCTTTCTTTAAATTGATCTTATAGATTTTATCCTTTTCCCATTTTTTAAGTACTTTTTCTTCAAGTTTCGGCTCCCATCTAGTTTCTTTAATTTGAGGAATTAGCTCAGGCATAAAATCTACCTCTTAATAAGTAAATAGAAGAAGGAGTCATATTAAAGTTCTTACTTGGAACATATCACTCAATTATTATTTTCTTTTTTAAATATAAAATTTATTCCTAAGATTTATAGAAAAAATTTTGAAGATTGAAAAAACTAATAAAAAGTAAAATTTATTAATTATTTGCCTTGCTCTAAAGCCTCTATCGAGCTTAAGCAAAGCTTGCTGTGAAGATAGAAGCACGGAGCAAGGCTAAATTACTTTATCTGCGTTTTCTCTTACTTTTTCTCTTACTCTTTCTTTTTGTTGTTCTTCTCTTACTCTTTCTTTTTCTTTTTGCTCTTGCCATAATTTTATTTTATTTTATCTGATAAAAATATTTTTCGTTAAACAAACTTTGTTAAACCTGGTTTTAATTCTTCTGTATTTATAATAACAATTTTTTTCTCATTTACAGGAAAAGAAACATTGAAAACTGGAACTGTATCAACCCATGCAAATTTTTTACCTTTATGAGAATGACCATGAATTACTAAATTTGGCCTCATCTCAATTATTACATTTTCAAAAGCATTCCAACCCAAAGTGCCATAAAATAGCGGATTCTCTCCTTCTAAAGTTTTATAGGTTGGTGCATAATGCATTAATAAAATTTTAAAAGGTGCATGAATTATTTTTCTTAACTGAAGTTTCACTACTTGCAAACGCTGAGCATAAATTTTTTCTATATTTGGGATATGTGCTCTTTGCCATTTTGTCGGTTCTTCTAAAGAACCTCTTGTACCAACTATTCCAACTGGCATACCTTTTACATCAACAACAAAAGCTTGATCATTTAAAAATCTTATTTCTTTACAAATATTTTTTATTTCTTCTTCTCTTTCTTCAAACTCATTATTGCCAAAGCATGCAATTATTGGGCAATTGACTTTGCCAAATAAAGCGTTTCTAATTTTTTCATATTCAGCAACTTCTCCTCTATCAATCATATCACCAGCTATTAAAAATAAATCTATATTATCTGGTAACTCATCCAACGCTTTCAAAAAATCTTCATAATAATGAGGACTATGAACATCTCCTGTTGCTGCAATTATCATTTTAATCTATTTATTATTTACAAGTAATTATTTTTCAACTTTTGGTTTGGTAGCTTAATTCTTTCTAAA
>CAZWBF010000004.1:0-29758 GCA_964632185.1 uncultured archaeon | reverse complement strand
ATTAGCCTTAAAACAATTTCTATGATTATTATGCCAACAACTATCCAGACCAAATGCTCTGGCTTCAATTTAATTTTTGATTTTTCCTCTTCTGGATATCTTATTAGTCCCCCATACCCAGATGGTAAGATTACTCTTTTTCTTGCCATATTTCTCACTTAAATAAGGGCGTGCTTGTGTAGTCCGTCTTCTGTTTTCGGTAGCATCTGTCTAAGCGCCCCGAAGGCTTGCACCTCATCGATTTGCCAGCCCGTTTCATTCCATACATTTCAACTCATTTCCAATCATCGTTAGCGAAATGTATGGATATCGTTTCTGATGCTGGCAAAGGGTCTCTCAACCCTTTTATGCTCGGTGGACGGAACTTCCTCAGCTTTCCCTCGCGGAAAAGCTGAAGCTACCACACAAGCTCGCCCCTAAAATATAAAAAGTTTTGATTTATAAATCTTTTTTTACAAATCATAATTTAATGAAGAAGTATATTTGCAAATTTTGTGGTAAAAAATTTGATAGCGAGCAAGCATTAGCTCAGCATACAAAAGCAAAGCATGAAGCTGAAAAAGAAATTAAGAAAATTAGTTTAAAAAGTTTTATCTGGTATTTAATCTTTGGTTTACTTGTTTTTGGATTAATTTATTCTATTTATTTCGTAATAACTTCTCCTCTAAAAATTGGTCCATTAGGCTCCCAACATATATGTGCAGATTTTGCAGTTTATATTAATGGAAAACCTTATTTTTTCAATCATTCTTATTTCCTTAATAGAAACGCTTACATTAATATCCAATCCCCATATTATTCAGTAATTCAAATGCATGCAACAAATGTTCCATTAGATATATTCTTTAGATCTATAAAGTGGAAAGTTAGTAACGATTGTTTAATTTTGCATACTGGAGAAAAATATTGTAACAATAAAACGCATACTTTAAAATTTTATGTTAATGGAGAAAAAGTTGAGAATATTTCAAACTACATTTTTAAGAATTTAGATAAAATCTTAATTGTTTATGGTAGTGAAAGTGAAGAAGAAATAAAAAATATGAATATAACAGACTTAGCATGGAAAGCTTGTTCAGTATAAAATCTTAAAATCATTAAATTCGTTTTTAAAATCTTCATTTACTATTTTTACATCTGAAACTCTGGCTAAAGGAGGTCCCTTTCTGCAAAATTCAATTATTCTATCAACTAATTCATCCGCTCCTTCAAAAACTGCCTCTACACTTCCATCTTCCAAATTTCTTACATAACCATTTAAATTCATTTTTTTAGCATGAAATCTTACAAAATTCCTAAATCCAACTCCTTGTACTATGCCAAAAATTTTTACCCTCACTCTCTTCATTTAAAAAAGTAGAAAATAAGAAAATAAAAATTTAAGCTCTTGGCTTTCCTCTTTTTCTATCCATTTCTTTCATTTTATCTTTAATTAATATTTTATTCAGTTTGTTAACTAGAGAATGTGCAGCATCTGTAATTTTCCAACCATAAGATTTTGCAAAGAAATTTTCTTTTTCAGTTTTCAAGTTTGCATGTAGTGAATATTTCTTTTTACCAGCTTTGCTATATACTCTTACTTTAACTTTCAAAGACCTTACTTTAAATCTTTTCTCTATTTTATTCAAAAAGTTTTGGAGAATATAAGATAAATTGAAAGTGTCAAATCTATCTAGTTCTTCTGCATTTGGAATTATAACTTTTCCACCTTCTGGAAATATTAAACTTAAAACATCTTTTGGTGTTATTATCCCAATCTCTTTTCCATCTTCGATTAAAATTACTTCTTCAAATCTTTGCAATTTTTTAATTACTTCTTTCAAAGAAAATTCTTCTCTTTTCAATAAGCAAGTCTCTCTTATTAATTCCTTCAAATCCCTAATAGGAATTTTTTCAATTGAAATTTTTTCTTTTGAAATTTTTGAAAAAGATTGAGATTCTTTCGGGATTTTTATTAGTTTTATTAAAGATAAATTATCAACACAACCAATAATTTTTTCATCTTCATCTTTAATAGGAACTCTTGAGATGTTAAAATCTCCCATTAAACTTTTTATTTTTCCTATTTTATCTTTAATATTTCCGAAAACTATATCCTTCTTAAAAAAATCAAAAGGAATTTCTTCTTCAACCTTAACGTGTTTTATCAAATCCCTTTCACTTACAATGCCAATTAATTTCGAATTTTCAACAACTGGTAAAGCTCTAACTCCAGCAAACAGAAGAGTTTTTATCGCATCTTCTAAATCTTCTTCCCCTTTTAATTCAGGAACTTTTTCTATAAAATTTTTTGCTTTACTTCTTTCTGGAAAGAATCTTCTTTTTATTAACTTTTTTAAAAAAATGAATCCTATGAACTTACCATTCTCTAAAACAGGTATTTGATGAATTCTATTCTCTTCCATTTTTTCTAGAACTTTTGATATTTTTTCTTCTGCATCTACAACTATTGGTTTCCTTGTTAGAATTTCTTTCACTTTCATGTTTTAACCTTTTTGTATTTCCTTTTATACCCTCTTTTATAACCCTTATACTTTTTCTTCTTTTTTACTGGATGGATTTCATCGACATCAAATTTCATTTTTATCCCTCTTAACAAATAATCCACATAAACATCTTCCCTTTTCTTCAATTTCTTTTAAATGAAAAGTGCAAGGACAAATTTTTGGCCTATCTTCCTCTAAATTTCCAGTGACTGGTCTGCAAGGACAATAGATATGACCAAATTTTTCTTCATTTCTAATTAAACCTTCAAGTATATTATCTACAATTCTTTCTTCATTTAAAGAAAATCCTTTTTCTTCTACATATTTTTTAAAGTAAGCCAAAAGTCTCTTTTTTCTTTCTTCTTTATATCCCATAAACAATTATATTCTTTTCCTCTTAATATTTTCTATGCTGTTTTTGATTTTGAGTTTACTGGATATAATAGCTGGATTGTCAATATTACTTGTAATAAAAACTTTTATTCCCATAATCATAACTCTAATCTTCCTAAAAGGAGCATACTCATTTTTTTCGAGTCTAAGATTTCCATGTTTGATAACTTTCATTATGAGTTTAATAGATATAGCAGCTGGAATCTCTCTCTATTTTGTGAATTTAGGAATTTCAAACAACATAATAACTACAATTGGAATTTTAGAGATTTTAAAAGGAATTTATTCAATTTTTACTTATTTTTCTTTCAGATGAGAAAAGAAATCATCAACCTTATATTTAAACTCTTTATAATCTTTTATTTCTCCTCTCTCTTTTAAAATTTCCCTAGCTAAAAGCCAATAAAGTGTGGCAATAGCTTTCTTACCTTTATTATTTGCCGGTATTATGAAATCTACATCTCTTATTTCATTTGAAGAATCGCAAATAGCAATTATCGGAACTCTTGCTTTTACGGCATCATTTATTGCCTGCCTATCAGAGAAAGGATCTGTCACTATTAAGACATCTGCTTCACAAAAGCTTTCTGTTTGAGGATTAGTAAGCATGCCTGGTATGTATCTACCTGTTTTGTAGTTGGCATTTATTATCTCTGCGAATTTTTTAATTGCAGTATGAGCAATTGTTTTCCTTCCTACTACTAAAATTCTTTTCTTCTTTGCGATGAACTTAGCGGCTAGTCTTATCCTTTTATCGAGTTTTTCTAAATCAAAAATAGCTAAACCGTCTTTTCTTTTTCTGAATATAAAATCTTTCATTTTCTCATTTACAGTTTTCATTCCTATATGTAAGCCACTTGCTAAATATTTCTCTCTTGGTATAAGCAATTTTCCCATACTCTTTCTTATTTCTTTAAAAATAAATTTTTTAACCTATGTAAGTTGGCTTTTCTTCTTTTGGTTTTGCAGGATATAAACCTTTTAAAAATTGTGTTAAAGCTCTAGTCTCTACATCTCTCAACCTCTTCAAAAACTCTTCCATTTCCATAACTTTTTTATCCAGCTTCTCTATATCAATATCAAGATTTAATGATTTGGTCAAAATGCTTAAAACTGCTTTTGCACTTTTAGGGTCTGGCAATACAGGATAGCCAATAGTTTCCCCTAATAAACAAATTCCATCTATTCCCAAATATTTTCCTAGAGCAATCAACAAACCAGAAGCCCCAACTATTGTCCCAACTTTATTTGAGTCAAATATCACTCCATATTTTTTATACTTTTTAATTAGCTTATCATCATTAACAACCCCATAAACTTTTGGTTTTTCTACCTTTTCTCCAATCGATAATCCAGCTAAAGTAAACATTTCTTTCACTTTAAACTTTTTTACATAATTCAAAATTTTCATGCAAACTTCATAATGGCCAGAAGGTTCAGAACTTTGAGAATCTCCAATTAATATTATCAAATCTCTTTGTCCCCTTTTCTTACCTTTCCAAAAGAAAAATTCATTTTTTATTAGATGAGCATTCGCTTCTTTATGAACTAGAACTATTGGTAGAAAAGATGAAGACCAAAGCTCAGCAAATTTTTCTGCCTTAAGTTCTTCAACTAAAAATCCAGCTGCAATTCTTCCAACATTCCCAACTCCTGGTAAACCTTCAATAAAAATTGGATTTTTTAGTTTTGGTTTTTTTATTTCTACTATCTCAGTACTCATGTTTATTATTTCTATCTTTTCGTTTATATTTCTTAATTATTTTTGAAAGCTAATCTTCTATATTTTCCATATTTGTCTAAAGGAGAAAATTTTGGTGGATGAGGATTAATAGTTTTTTCCTTGCAAACATCACAAATCTCTTTTAAAGTATATTTCTTGCACTTAGGACACTTTCTCAGCATCAACTCACCATTTTAAATTCTGCATTATACTTTTTCGAAAAAGATTCTAGAATTTTTGTTAAATGTTTTTCATCCTTTTTTGGATTTTTCGTTTGAAGGACAAGTAAGTAAGTAGGTGCTGAGATATATTTTACCTTTCCATTAGTCTGATTTTCTAATTCCATTAAAGCATCTTTTATCTTTTTTATACCATCTGCTTCATAACTTTGTAAAGATATCTCTGCTTTCAAAGTGAAAATTTTTTCTTTTTTACTTTTTTCAATTATTTCTTTTATTTTGTTTATCCATTCTTCACTAAGTTTGATATCTTTAAGTTTATCTTCTCTCAAATCTTCCAAAAATTCTCCCAAGCTCTTATATTTTTCAAAAATATTTTCCACAACATTTTGAAGTTCATTCTCCTTATTCAATTCCTTTGCAACTTGTTTTAAAATTGAAAAAACCCTTTTCTCTGTCTTATATTCTCTTAACTTTTCCTTTCTTTCAAAAGAGGAAACTCTTCTTAGACTTAATTTTACTAAATTACTTTTTTTATCAACACCCATAACTTTTACGACATACATTTTTCCAACTTTTATATATTTTCTTATATCTTTGATCCATTTTCCAGCAACCTCAGAAATATGAATTAAACCTCTAAGATTTTCATATTCATCTAAGTTAACCCATGCAGCAAACTGAGTAATTTTTTTGACTGTACAAACTACTACATCTCCAACTTTCGGAAAACCTTTTTTCAGCATTTTAATATTTTTCTTTTTCAAGTTTAAAAGAATTAAAAAAGTTTTGGAAAACAAAAAATAATAATGAAAATTTGGCTAGGTCCAGCAGGAAATGCTATTAGCGCAAGAAAAGAAACTGCAGCGAGTTTAAAATATTTAAAAGAGATTGACTTAAATGCTCAAGAAATTGAATTTGTTAGGAATATTTATTTGAACAAAGAAAAAGCAAGAAAAATTGGAGAAATTGCAAAAAGTTTAGGAATAAAACTTTCTGTTCATGCCCCATATTATATAAACTTAAATTCTGAAAAAACGCAAGTAATTAAGAAAAGTAAATTTTTTATTTTAGAATCTTTGGATAGAGCAAATGAAATGAAAGCGGAATATGTAGTTATCCATCCAGCTTATTATGGAAATTTAAAAGCCAAAGCTTATGAAAATGTTAAAACAAGAATTTTAGAAATTTTAGATGAAGTTAAGGAAAGAGGGATAAAAAGTAAATTGGCTTTAGAAACTATGGGTAGAAAAAGTCAGTTTGGAAGTTTGGATGAGCTAATTAATCTTTGTAAAGAAATAAAAAATAAGCAGTTAACTATTTGCATAGATTTTGCTCATATCTTTGTTAGAAATAATGGAAAAATTAGCTATTCAGAAATTTTTGATAAGTTAAAAGATTTAAAATTAAAACAAATATTTTCTCATTTTTCAAATGTGAAGTATAATTTAAATAAAAAAGAATTTGTTGATATCCATATACCAATAAACTCTCATCCTCCATTCAAAGATTTAGCAAAAGAGATTTTGAAAAGAAAAGTTAATATAACAATAATTTCAGAATCTCCAGCGCTTGAAAAAGATTCTTTAAAGATGAAAAAAGTATTTGAAAAGCTTGGATATAAATTTTAATAACCTTTTTATATTCAACTAAAGAAATTAATATTTATTATGAAAGGAAAATTCAATGTAAGAATCGAAAATATAGTTGCTTCTGTTTCATTAAATATTCAAATACCATTGGAAAAAATAACAACAAAAACAGAAGGTATAGAGTATGAGCCAGAGCAATTTCCAGGATTAGTTTATAGAATGAAACAACCTAGGTCTGCTGCTCTAATCTTTTCTTCAGGAAAGATAGTATGCACTGGTACAAGAAGTGTGAAAGAACTGAAAAACGCTATAAAAAAAGTAATGTCGCTTATAAGAAAGTCAGGAATAAAGGTCCCAAGAAACTACAAAATAGAAATAGAAAATATAGTTGCCTCTGCAAAATTTGAAGGCCGTTTAAATTTAGATTTAATTGCTTTTAACTTAGAGAATAGCGAATATGAGCCAGAGCAATTTCCAGGATTAGTATTAAGAATGGAAAAGCCGAGGGTTGCATTTCTATTATTCTCTTCAGGAAAGATAGTATGCACAGGAGGAAGAAGTGTGAAAGAAGTAAGAGAGGCAATAGCTAGTGTATACAAAAAGTTGAAATCGTTAAAAGCTATAGTTAAAGAATAGCCTTAACATCTTTTTTAATTTATTTTATGTTTACCGGAACCCATCTCTCCAAATAAATTTTTTGAAAATTTTCTAATTTTGTTTTGAAGTATTTGAAAATTTAGTTAGTAATAAAATTAAAAAAATAGAAAGTGATATTGATGGAGAGAGAAGAAATTATTGAAAGATTTTGTTTGTTTCTTGAAGAAATATATAAAAAAGAATTAACGATATGTTCATTAGAAGGAAAAAAATCTTTATCAATAGATTTTTTTGAGTTAGATAAATTTGATGTTGAATTAGCTGATTTATTACTTGAAAATCCGGAAGAGACTTTACAATATTTTGAAGAGGCAGTAAGACAAGTAGAACCTGACTTACCTGAAAATTTCAGAATAAGAGTTTATAATTTACCTGAAGATAGAGAAATAAGAATAAGAAATTTAAGAGCTGAACATATTGGTAAGTTTATTTCAGTTGATGGAATAGTTGTGAGAGCAAGTGAAGTAAGACCTGAAATTTCCAAAGCAGTTTTTCAATGTGTTGAGTGTGGTGCAGAAATAGAAGTTGAACAAAAAACAACAACAGTAAAAAAGCCAGATAAATGTCCGAATTGCGGAAATAGAAGAGGGTTTAACCTAATTAAGCAAGAACTTTATGATGCAAGATGGATAGTAATTGAAGAGCCCTTTGAAATAGTAGAAGCAGAAAGACCCTCAACTTTAATGATTTATTTGAAAGAAGATTTAACCGAACCAAAATTAAGAAATAAAACTGATCCTGGAAATAGGATAAAGATTACTGGCATATTAAAAGAAATACCAAGAAGGTTGAAAGGAAGTAGATCTAGACAAATGGAAATTTATTTAGAAGCAAATCATATTGAAGCTTTAGAAGTCGAATGGGAAGAATTAGAAATAAGTGAAGAAGATGAGAAAAAAATTATTGAATTAGCTAAAAGCCCAGATATTTATGAAAAATTAATAAAGTCTATTGCTCCAGGAATTTATGGATTAGAGCATATAAAAGAAGCTATTGCTTTGCAATTATTTGGTGGAGAAATAAAAGTTTTACCTGATAAATCACGAATAAGAGGAGATTTGCATATTTTATTAGTTGGAGATCCTTCAACTGCAAAAAGCCAAATTATGAAAACAGTTGCTCAACTAATACCAAGAGGAAGATATGTTTCTGGTAAAGGAGTGAGTGGAGTTGGTCTTACTGCTGCTGTTACAAGAGATGAAGAATTTTTTGGAGGCTGGGTTTTAGAAGCTGGAGCTTTAGTCTTATGTAATAAAAGCTTGCTTTGCATTGATGAATTTGAAAAAATTGATAAAAGTGACCAAGTCGCTTTACACGAAGCGATGGAACAACAAACAATTTCAATAGCTAAGGCTAATATAGTAGCAACTTTACCTGCACAAACTGCAATTTTAGCTGGGGGTAATCCAAAGCTAGGAAGATTTGATCCTTATTTGCCAATAAAAGAGCAAATTGATATTCCAGAAACTTTATTAGCAAGATTTGACTTAAAATTTGCTTTGCGTGATAGACCAAATCCTGAAATTGATGAAAAAATTGCTGATTATATTTTGCAAACTAGACATTTCCAAGCTGATTTTGCAAAACCAGAAATTGACCCTTTGACTTTGAAAAAATATGTAGCATATGCAAGAAAAAATTGCCATCCAAAACTTAGTGAAGAAGCTGGAAGGAGGTTAAAGAATTTCTTTGTATCGATGAGAGAAAAGGCTATGGAGGAGGCGCCAATTCCAATTACTTTAAGACAATATGAAGCTTTAATAAGATTAGCTGAAGCTTCTGCAAAAATTAGATTAAGTAATGTCGTTACAGAAGAAGATGCTGAAAGAGCAATTAGACTAATGAAAGTATCTTTAAGAGAATTTGGCTTTGAGCCAGAAACTGGGCAATTTGACATAGATAGAGCAGAGGGACTAAAAACAACTGCTGCACAAAGAAGTAAAATAAGGATTATGCTTGACATAATTGATGAATTAACTAAAGTTCAAGGAGCAGAAATTAATAGAGATGATATAATTAAAAAAGCAATAGAAATGGGAGTGGAAAATGCAGAAGAAATTTTGAATAAAATGATAAGAGAAGGAATTATTTATTCTCCTCGTGTCAATAAAATTTCTAAATTGTGATTTCAATGATAAAAAGAGCTAAAGCTAAAAAAGTGTTTATTGTTGAGATTATTAGGGGAAGATATTTTCCAAGTAATGCAATAGAAAAAAAACCTGCATATATTATTTCACCGCTTGGAGAAAAAATAGTGAGAGTAAGTGTGGTTGGTACTATAATTGAAAAATTTATTGGTGAAAATTTTTCTTCTTTGACAATAGATGATATGACAGAAAAAATAAGAATAAAAAGTTTTTCTCAAAATTTTGATGAGTTTGAAATTGGAGATATGGTAAATGTTATTGGAAAAGTTAGAGAATATATGGGGGAAATTTATTTGAATGCAGAAATTGTGAGAAAAGTAGATCAAAAAGCTGAAATTTTTGAAAAATTTCAAAATCTCAAAAAATTATTTG
This sequence comes from uncultured archaeon, assembly GCA_964632185.1. Taxonomy (GTDB): domain Archaea; phylum Aenigmatarchaeota; class Aenigmatarchaeia; order CG10238-14; family CAZWBF01; genus CAZWBF01. Next base: position 20,209 of record CAZWBF010000004.1, on the reverse strand, counting down.
AAAAAATAAAAATTATAGATGAGATAAGAAGGATTGCAGCTAAATATGAAGAAATATTCGCAATAGAATATGGAAAAGAAAAATATGGTTTGGATGAAGAAACAATTCAACAAATATTAGTCCCTAAAAAAATTGATTATACAGATAAAATTTTAAAAATAATAAAAGATTTAGATAAAGGTGAGGGAGTTAGCGCTGAAGAAATATTTAAAGTTTCGGCTTTGCCAGAAAGGATAATAGAAGATGCGATCTCAGAATTGCTTGAAAAAGGTCAACTATATGAACCTAAGCCGGGTAGATTAAAATGTATTTAGAATATGAAAAAATGTTGGAAGAAGGGATGAAAAGAGTAAAGAATATTGAAGAGAAGAAAAGATTTGTTATGCCTAAGGCTATTGTTAAATGGGAGGGGCAAAAAACTTTGATTAAGAACTTTTCTGACATAGCAAAGGTTTTTAGAAGAGATCCTAAACATTTAGCAAAATTTTTAGCTCAACAATTAGCTGCACCATCAAATATACAAGAAAAAGTTCTTTGTTTGCAAGGAAGATTATCTAAACAAATTATTCAAAAGAAAATCGAAGAATATGCAAAGATTTATGTTATATGCAAAGAATGTAAATCTGCAGATACAAAATTAATTAAAGAGGGGAGAATTTATTATTTAAGGTGTGAAGCCTGTGGTGCAAGAAGCTCAGTTAGATGAAAAAAAATTTTGGTGTAAAGTATTTCAAACTAAGTTTGATATATTAGTTGCAATTTGCGATAAAGAAATTTTGGGTAAAAAGATGAAGTTCAAAGAGTTAAAAATAAAAATCGATGAAAATTTTTATAAAGGTGTGGAGATAAACGAAAAGGTTGCATTGAATTTAATTAAAAAAGCTACGATTGTAAATTTATTTGGAAAAAATATAGTAAATCTTGCTTTAGGAAAAGGTTTCGTAAAAAAAGATAATATAATTAAGATAGAAGGTTATCCTCATGCACAAATCATCAAGCTTTAAAGGTCAATTTTTTCTTTTAACTGCTTTTGCTATATTAACTGCTTTATTCGTTTTAAGTAGATATGTTCAGCCGTTTGAAATAATTGATATCTCAAGAGTAATTTTGAACGATGAAGTTTTTATTTTTAACAACATAAAAGAGAAAGCGATAGAAGTTGTTAAAATTTCAAAAAGTTGTGAAGAGTTAGAATTCAATTTAGAAGAATATAAAATTTTTGCTGAGAAATTTGCAAGTAAGCATGGTAAGCTATTATCCTTTTCTTATCAATTCACTTCACCTTGCGAGTCTAATGGCATAGATGTTCCAACAACTGTAAATTTCAATTTAAGTTTAATATCTCCTTCTATTCAAATAAATTCAAATTTTAGTGTGCCTTGGCCAAGTTAATCTTTCATAAAAATTTTTAAAAATGGTAAAAATTCTTTTCTTATTTTCCTAGTAGAACAATGTAATTCTTTACTTAACTCCAAAAGCTTTTCTTTTTCTTCCCTTCTTTCAAATTTCGTTCTTCCCAAAACTATCAACTTCGAAGGATATTTATACCTAGTAAATTTTCTATACATTTCTTTTTTCGATAAAGCAACTCCAGCAGTCATTAGCTCAATCATATATTTCAAAAATTTCCAATTTTGTTCTCTTGTTATTCTAGCTCTAAATAAATCAGCTTTACTCAACGCTTCATAAGCTTTTGCTATTTCCTCTGCTTTTTCATATTCATTCAAAATATTTTCTTCTATCCACCAAAAAATTTCAGCTGGATCTTTATCCACATTCATCAAAGCTAAGCTTGCAGACCTTGCAGAAGAAGTTTTAAAAATGTTTTTTAAAACATCAAATATAATTTTTTCTTTTTCTCTAAAACCTAGAACTTCCAAATCTTTTAATCTAATTTCATTTTTTCCTCTAGAGACAATTTCTAGATCAGTAATTGCTGCTCTTAAATCTCCTTCACTTCTTCTTGCAAGTTCTCTCAAAACAATTTTATCAACTTTTATATTTTCCTTTCTTGCAATAAACATCAATCTTTTTTCTATATCAAAAACTGATACTTTTTTGAATTCAATTAGTTCGCAATAATTCCTTAAAATTTTCAATTTTGATTTCCAAGGATCATTTGCAGTTAAAATTATTGGAAATCTAGACTCTTTAATTAATTTTATTATAGCGCCAACTCCTCCAACATCTTCTCTCCCAGCTAAACCATCTATTTCATCTATAAAAATTATTTTTCCTTTTTTGAATAATGGCTTTGTATTAATTGTTTCTGAAAGAATTTTTTCTATTTGAGTTTTCGAGCGCCAATCGCTTGCGTTTAATTCTATAAATTCTAAATTTTTTTCATTAGCATAAGCTTCTATTAAACAAGTTTTTCCTGTTCCAGGTGGACCATAAAAAAGTAGAGCTTTACCTTTTTTCCATTTTTTTATAAAATTTAAAAATTTTCTTAAAGCTTCATTTTGATTTACAAATTCTTTTAAAAATTTTGGTTTATATTTTACTACCCACATTTTTTCACTTTTTAGAAAATAGTAAAAATTGCGCAAGTAAAGCTTCCAACTGAATTAACTCATTCGCTCCTTCACTAATTCTAAAATCATATTCCCCACATTTTTCAATTAACTTAACTTTATCCTTTTCTTCTAATGGCAAATTATAGATTTGACGATGAATTTCAGCGATTATATCATTACCAGATAATCCTTGTTTAAGTAATAATTCATGTAATTTTTTTCTGGCTAAATCAAACCTTCCTTTTAAAACATTTTCAAGCATCTCTGTCACATCTTTTGGTTTTGCTCTAGATGCAGCTTCATAAACAATATCTTCATTAATTTTTTTGCTTAAGATTGCAGCTGCTTGCAATAAATTTGCAACTCTTCTCAAATCCCCTTCTGTTATATTTATTATTGCATTTATTCCATCTTTTGTTATATTCAATTTTTCTCCTTTAACAATTCTTTCAATAAACTTTTTAACATCTGAATCACTTAAAGACTTAAATCTAAAAACTGCACATCTTGATTGCAAAGGGTCAATTATCTTCGAACTATAATTACAAATCAATATGAAGCGAGAAACTGAAGTATACATTTCCATGGTTCTCCTTAAAGCTTGTTGAGCATCACTTGTCAAATTATCAGCTTCATCCATTATTATAATCTTAAATGGAATTTCTCCAATTGCTCTTGTTCTTGCAAAATCTTTTACTTGTCCCCTTATTACATCTATCCCTCTTGCATCGCTTGCATTCAACTCTAAAACATTTTGTCTCCAGTTTTTTCCATAAAGCTCTCGAGCTAAAACTAAAGCTAAAGTTGTTTTTCCAGTACCTGCAGGGCCGGCAAAAAGCATATGCGGAATGTTTTTTGCTTTTGCAAAAGCCTTTACCCTTTCAACTGCATGCTTTTGATTAATTATTTCCCCAAATTTCTTTGGTCTATATTTTTCTGCCCATATCTCAATTTCCATATTAAGAAATAGGTATCAGCATTTAAAACTTTGTTACTACTAAGCTTCCTTCTATTGGCTTATTTTTCCTTTGGGTCAAAACAATTTCTATTTCAAAACCTCTTGAGCTTTTTTTACCAACAAAGCTAAAACTTCTTCTTATTTTTAATATCCTAAAATTTTTACTGAAAAATTTTTTCATATTAAAGCTTTGGACTTGTAATCTCATGATGAACACTTGTAATGGATTCTAGTAAACATCTTGTATGTTATATTATAGTGTTGGTATTTAAATATTTATCTAAATTTTTAAATTGAAAAAACCAACCAATTAACATGAAAATTTCAATACCAAAAAAGGAAAGGGGAAATATAGAATTTAAAGAGTTTCTTATACCAGAAATTCATCTAAAAGAAAAGAGAAAACAGCAATTAGCTTCTCAAATGAAAAATAGGCTAGAAAATGGACAAGGGAAAGCAATATATATAGTTGGAGTAAAGGATTCTGGAAAAGTAAGAGGATTAAATGAATTTGAATTTGAACAGACTTTGAATGTGTTAAAAATTTTAGCAAAGGAAAATGATGCTGTTATAAAAAAAGTTGAAAGGTTTTCTGAAAATGGATTATATATAGGTAAAATCTTAATTGAAAGGAGAATTCCATTAAAATTTAAAGAACATATAATAGTTGGTATTGGTGGACATGTATCTTCTGGTAAGTCAACTTTGATAGGAACTTTAATTACTGGAAAAGCTGATAAAGATGGTAAGAATTGGCTTTATTTGAATATCTTACCGCATGAAATTGAAAGAAAATTAACTGCTGACCTTCATTACACTTTTTTAGGATTTTCAGACGGAAAACCAATCTGCTTTAAAAATCCGTTAGATAAAAAAGAAAAGAAAATTGCAATAGAAAAAGCTGATAAAATTGTTAGTTTTATTGATAATGTTGGGCATGATGCCTGGATATATAGTAGTATAAGAGGTTTAATCGGTCAAAATCTAGATTATGGAATTTTAATTGTTTCTGCTGATGATGGTATAACTTCAATAACAAAAGAACATTTTGGAATAATGTTAGCTATGAATTTACCAGTAATTGTTTGCATCTCGAAAATTGATAAAGTAAATGAAAAAAGAATAGAAAAAATTGAAGAAGAGATTTCAACTTTAATAAAGAATGTTGGAAGAATTCCTTATTCTATAAAAAACGAAAGGGATATTGAAATAGTTTTTGATAAACTTGAAACTTTAATTCCTATAATAAGAACTTCTTCAAAAAAATTTGAAGGTTTTGATTTATTGTATAAATTCCTTTATCTTTTGCCGTCAAGAAAAAAGGATATTGATAAACCTTTTCTAATGTATATAGATAAAATTTATAATGTTCCTGGAACTGGTTGTGTTGTTTCTGGAAGTATAAAACAGGGTAGATTAATTGCAGGGAAAGAATTGTTAATTGGACCAGATAAAGAAGGTAATTTCAGAAAAGTTAAAGCAAAATCGATTGAAATGCATTATTGCAGATTAGAAAAAGCTGAGGCTGGATTAATAGTTGGAATTGCTTTAAGAGGAGTGAAATATGATGAGGTTGAAAGAGGAATGGTTCTTTGTGAAAAAGAATTAAATCCAAAAGCTGTAAAAAGTTTTGAAGCTGAAATTTTAGTTTTGAATCATCCAACAACAATTTCAGATGGCTATGAACCGGTATTACATTTAAATACAATTGCTTCAACAGTAAAGTTGAAAATTATAAGTAAAAAATATTTAAAGGCTGGAGAAACCGGAAAAGTTTCCATGAGTTTTAAGTATAAACCGCAGTTTATCAGAGAAAATGATAAATTCGTTTTTAGAGAAGGTAAAACAAAAGGAATAGGAACAGTAACAAAAATTTTAAAGAGATTATAAAACTATCGCTGTTCCGCCTGCATGCCATGATTTTCTTGGTCTAATTTGAATTGTAAAAATTCTTTCTAGATTGTCATCTAGTAAAATTGATGCGCCATTCCATTTAGGCAATCTGTTTATGAATTTTTCAATATCTTCTTTTAAGTAAGTCTGCATAACAGAATGTAAAGCGTCTAGATCATTTTTTGCCGTTAATCTAAAGCTAATTACTAAATCAGTTTGAGTTAAAATATCTTGATGAACTTTATTCGGCATTTGGGTTATGCAAACCAGACTTATGCCAGGTTCTCTTCCTTGTTTTGCAATAGTTAGAATTGGTTCGCTAGATACAGTTTTTTTATCTGAAGGGACAAACAAATGAGCTTCTTCAACTATTAGCCAAGTTAAAGGAAAAACCTTTTTTGGTTTTCTTCCTTCAATCTTTGCTATTTCTTCTTCTTTTCTAGCTAAAACTCTTTCTCTATAAACTTTTCTTGAAATCCAAGCAACTAACAAATTTCTTACTCCATATCCTTTTACTCTAGACAAATCAATTATACTTGCTTCTCCAGGCTTCACTATATCATAAATATCCATCCCTTCTTTCGAAAAAATCCCCCAAGATTTTGCAACTTCTATAAGATTGGTTATAGCATTTTTTACATGGTCAGAAGAACTCTTATCATTTTTAATTTTTTCAATCAAATCGTCCAAAGAAAAATTCTCTTTTTTCTCAAGCAAATAATTCAAATTTCTTTCCAAACAAATTGCATATTCACTAGTTCTTTCTAAATTAAAAGCTAAAATCCAATCTTCTAAAGAAAATTCTTTTGGGGAAATTGAAATTGTTTTATCTACAGGAATCCCAGCTTTTTCATAAGATTCTTTTAATTCAAATGGAACATAAACTTTAACCCTATCAAAACCTTTTGGCTCCAAATCCCATTCTTTGAGCAATTTTTTTTGCTGATCATTTGAAAATTTCATACTCCAATAAATTCCAACAGGATCAAAAATTACACAAGCTATTTTATTTAAAAACTCCTCTTCTAGAGACAATAATTCCTCAATTATTACACCAGCTGAATAACTTTTTCCTGTCCCTCTTTTTCCAGCAATTAGAATAACATGAGGTCTAATTAAGTCAACAAAAACTTTTGTTGTTAAATGCGCTTCTTCTCCTGTGCCAACTATATGTTTCCCTATATAACCAATTCCTTTTTTACCTAGTTTTCCCAGTTCATCTTTACTTCTTCCAGCAATAGTTTCATAAATCATAAATAATTTTTGTTTTTCTGTAAAATTGTTTTTATTGGGGAGGTCGTCTAGCTTGGTCTAAAAATGCCAAAAGGACGCCAGCTTGGGGTGCTGGTAGTTTATCCAGCAAAACCCGGGTTCAAATCCCGGCCTTCCCACTTAAAATTCATTTGAAATTAATGAAATAAAATGATTGTAGTTTGTTTTACATTCTTCTACAACTTCATTTATATCTAAAATTTTATTCATTTTTTCCAAAAAAGCTAAGTCTCTTTCAAGTTTTTCTTTCACCCATTCTATAGCTTCTTTTATTTCAAAATTTCTACCTCTATAACAAGTTATCTCTATAGGTTTAACAAAATGTGCCCATGCATCAGCAATTTTTAATATTTTTGCTTCTAATAACTCGGGAATTCTTGGATCGGAATGTCTATGTAATAAAATACATTCTTTTACTTTTGCTATTATTTCATCGGTAACATTTAATTCTTTTAGGATTTTTTCTGCTTCTTCTGCACTAATTTTTTCATGGTCCTTTCCACCAAATTTTACTCTTCCTATATCGTGAAGTAAAGCAGAGAGATGAACTATTTCTTTATTTGCATTAAATTTTTCAGCTAATTTAAGGGCCAATTTTTCTACTATTTTTGTATGAATTTCATAATCCTCTTGAAATATCGAAGAATTCTTGCAAGCCTTAATAAAAATTTTTCTAACTTCCTCAACTACTGTCATAAATTAAGTTGAAATTTTAAAGCTAATAATTTTTTTATTTTTGAGCAGAAAACTATAATATTGAAAATATAGAGGGGACGTCGTCTAGCTTGGTTTAGGACGCGGGCTTTGGGAGCCCGTAACCTGGGTTCAAATCCCAGCGTCCCCATAGAAATTCTTTCTTTTTTCTTTAAAGTTTAAACTATAATTAATGAGAAAAAGGAGGAAACCTTATTGGCAGATAAAAATTGCAAAAGAGAGAATTAAAATTCTTTTTGATCTAGCTGAAAAAGAATTGAAGAAACATCCAGAGAGAAGTAGAAGGTATATAGAGCTTGCAAGAAAAATTGGTTTAAGATATAATGTTAGATTAGGAAAATTAAAAAGAAAGTTTTGTAAAAATTGTAATACCTTATTAAAGCCTGGGTTAACTTGCCAGGTAAGATTAGATTCAAAAAATAAAGTAGTTGTTATTATATGCAAAAATTGCAAAAAAATATATAGGTACCCCTATGGCAAAAGGTAGTATTCAAATTATGATTTCTTTTATAATCATTTTTGTAGCTTCATTTTCTTTACTCTACGTATTTGATTCTTTAAATCAAATATCAATGAAATGTGAAAAAGGCTATAAACTAGAAATTTGTAATTTGCTGAAAGGATTTACTTTTGTGGGATTAATAGTATTATTATTAATAGGGGGGTTAATAGGAATAATAGCTACAGTAGCATATATATTATTTTCTACCCTATCAAAATAATATGGTAAACGTGCAAGATATTAATCCACAAATATTTATTTCGAAGTTAAAGGAAGAATTAAAAAAGTTTAGTGAAATTTCTCCTTCTCAATGGACATTTTTTGTAAAATCTGGTTCGCATAAAGAAAGACCTCCTGAACAACAAGATTTTTGGTATATTAGAGCAGCGTCTATTCTAAGAAGAATATATTTAGATGGCCCTGTTGGAGTGGAAAGATTAAGAAGTTATTATGGGGGGAAGAAAAAACATAGAGTAAGGCCTGCAAGATTTAGAAAAGCATCTGGCTCTATTATTAGAAAAATTTTACAACAATTAGAAAATGCTGGATTAGTAGAAAAAGATAAGAAAGGGAGAAAAATAACTTCTAAAGGAATGAGTCTATTAAGCAAAGTTGCAAAGAGGTGTAAAGAATGAATAATACCGAAATTACCCCGCAAGAATTAGAAGAAATTAGGAAAATTGTAAGGAAATTTTTAACAAAGGAAGCTATAGAAAGATTAGGAAGAATTAAATTAGTCAAACCGCAATTGGCTTTAGAAATAGAATTAAATTTATTTAAGTTAATTCAAGCTGGAAAGATAAAAAGTTTTATTACTGATGAACAAATAAAACAAATACTTAAAGCTTTAAGTAGGTGATCGAATGACAAAAAAAGTTGGAAGTGCTGGGAGATTTGGCCCTAGGTATGGAAAAAAAATTAGGCAAAATATAGCAGAAATAGAAAAATTGCAAAAGAAAAGAGTTATATGTCCAAAATGTAAGATGCCATATGCAAAAAGAATTTCAACAGGTATTTATTTTTGTAAGAAATGCAAAATAAAATTTGCTGGAAAAGCATATTATATGTGATAAAAATGTACAAATGCATTAACTGTAAAAAAATTATAACAAAATTGGAAGAAATAAGATGCCCATATTGTGGGGCAAGAGTATTTGCAAAGTTAAGACCAAAAGTTGTGAAAAGAGTAAGAGCAATATAAATTTATAACCAATTAAGTAATTTATTCCACTTACTTCCTTTCTTTTTTTCAGAATTTTTATTGGATATTTCTTTTGTCTTTTTATTTTCCTTTATTTCTTCTTCCAAATTTTTTAAAGTTGTAAGAAGTAAGTCAATAGTTTTTCCATATTCTTCAATCTCATTAGTTGGTGATATATGGAATAGTAAAGAATTCAAGTTTTTATTGTACTCTATAAATAAATTTACATTGTTTTTCTCAATAGTAGCTTTATGTGTTTCACTTTCAAGTTTCCAATTCCTTATATCTATTCCTTGTTCAATTAATTTTTCTAGATAAGTAGAAAAATTTAATCTACTTTGCATAATTAGTGTAGTACCATCTTCTCTTATCAGCAATTTTAACCCCCGTTCTTTTGAAACTTTTTCTGCTTCTTCTAAAACCTGGTTTAAACTTTCCATCTCTTTTTTAAAATTAAAATTCTCTATTTCAATTTGGGAAAACATATTTCTCTCTATATATTTTAATCTTTGGTTCACTCTCTCTTCTGCTCTTTTTTTAATATCTTCGAGAATATAAGATAAGTTAATTAAACGGTTAGATGGTAAATTCTTATATTCTTCTATAGCTTCTTTTAGAATAGAAGATTTTAAAGGATTAGATTTTCTCTCGCATTCTTTTAACCATTCAGTTAAATATAAGAAAGGGTTTACAAGATTTACCGAATTTCTTTCATAACTTTTTAATTCCCTTTTTTCTATATCATTCATTATATCTTCATATCTTTTCTCTATAGTTTCAATCCTTGGCCTATAAAAATCTTCTATAGTTTGAATCGATTCTCTTCTTTTTTCTTCTAACTTTTTCTTTTTTATAGAATAGTTAGCCGCTTCTACTAATACTTCAGCCATCAAATAGAAAATTAAACCTAAAAAATAAATTCCTTTTGAATGAAAAATTAATATAAAATTAAATTCTCTGAAGTCAAATAAATTCTATGGAATTTTCTAATAAATTTTCTGAGAGAATTAAAAGAATGAAACATCAGAAATAAGAAAATTGTTAAAACTTCTTAAAAGAAAGGGTATCATCTCTTTTGGTGGAGGAATGCCAAATCCACTTTCTTTTCCATCTGAAATAATAAGGAAAATTTCTAATGAGATTTTGAAAGATAAAGGGAGTGAAGTATTGCAATATGGGATAACAGAAGGTCTAGAAAGATTAGCAAAAGTTATAAAAGAGAGAATAAAAAATTAAAAAAGTTAATCTAAATTATAAAAATGGAAGAAAAAGAAAAAGTTTTGAATGAATTGAGAATTTATCAACAACAACTTCAAAGCTTAACAATCCAAAAAGAAAGTTTGAAATTGAGAAAAATTGAAATAGAAAACGCTTTAGAAGAATTGAAGAATACGAAGCAAAATTCAGCATATAAAATTTCAGGAAACATAATGATATTAAAGCCGATTGAAGAATTGAAGAAAGAATTGGAAGGTGAAGTTAGCGAAATAGATTTGAGATTAAAATCTTTGGAAAAAGCTGAAGAAAAAATTGTTAATAAATTAAAAGAATTGCAAAAGGTGGTAAAATGAGTTTGGAACAAGCTATTCAATTAATTGACCAAATAATTTCGGATAGAACAGTTCCGAGAAATATTAGAAATGCGGTAGAAGAGAGCAAAAAAGCTTTGAACAATAAGGAGTGGCAACCTGAAGTAAGAATAAGTACAGCAATTCAAATGCTAGATGAAATAATTAATGACCCTAACATGCCAATCTATGCAAGAACTAAAATATGGAACATAGTAAGTATTCTTGAGCAAGAAAAAAGGAATGTTCAAGAAAAAGCTTAAAATACTTAACTTGAATAAATAAAATATAGAGTATGTTCAAGAAAAAGCTTAGAAAAGAAAAGGAAGAAGATTTTATTGAGATAGACTCTTCTTTTTTAGCTGAAGAAGGAAGGATTAACGTAAGAGTTGAAAATCTAAAAGATTATTCTGATGTTGAAAGAATTCAGAATTTAGTGAGAGAAGGAAATATAGTTTTCCTAAAGATTAGAGAATTAAAATCAAAGGATTTAAATAGTTTAAAAAGAGCAATAGAAAGAATAAGAAAAACTTGTACAGCAATTAATGGCGATATTGTTGGAATAGATGAAGACTATATCGTTGTTTGCCCGAACTATGCAAGAATTTTCAGAGGAAAATAAATTTAATTTTAGATTCATTTTATTTCTTCAAATTTTATTTCTTCATTCATTAATTTCCAAAGTATGTTTACTAAATCTTTTATTTTCACTCTTTTTTGTTTTTTGCTATCTCTATCTCTAACAGTAACAGTTTCATCTTGTAAAGTTTGATGGTCTATTGTTATACCAAAAGGAACTCCTATTTCATCCGCTCTTGCATATCTTTTCCCTATACTTCCCTTTTCATCATAGAAAATCTCAAAGCAATTTTTTAATGTATCATAAACTTCTTTAGCTTTTTTATCTAAACCATTCTTGCTCACTAAAGGAAAAACGCCAGCTAAAAATGGCGCTATTTTTGGTGGAAACTTAAACCAAGACCAACCTCTATCATCCTCTCTAAAGCAATAAAGTAATATCGCAAAAAATGGTCTTTCTATGCCGAAAGAAGGCTCTATAACATGCGGTATAATTTTTTTACCGTTTATAGCTATGGATAAATCAACTCCAGAATATTTTGAATGTCTTTTCAAATCATAATCTCCTCTATATGCATTCCCTATACTTTCTTTCCATCCGAAATTAAACTTTATCTCCAAATCAAAATTTCCTTTTGAGTAATGAGGAGTTTCCTCTGGTAACAAATGTCTAAATCTTATTGCTTTAACTGGAATTCCCAAAGAGTTTAGCCAAATAACTTCCTTAGCCATAAAATACGCAAGCCATTTATTCGGTATTATTTTCTTCTCAACAGCATCTTTAACTTTTATCTTAATCTCTTTTCCACCTTTTTTCTGAGCTTCCTGTGTCAAAATTTTGATTTCAACATTCTCTATTTCTTTAAATTTTGGACAATCTTCCAAATTTTCTGGATCTAGAAACATTTCTATTTCCATTTGATTAAAACTTCTTAACCTAATTAAAAATTTCCTTGGAGAAATTTCATTTCGGAAAGAAAGACCTATTTGTGCTACTCCAAATGGCAATTTTGCTCTAGTCGAATCAACTATTCTTTTAAAATTAATAAAAATATTTTGAGCAGTCTCTGGCCTTAAATACGCTATTTTCCCACCAGCTGGTCCAACTTCAGTTTTTAATAATAAATTAAAATATTTTACTTCGCCCAATTTGCCTTTGCAAGATGGGCATCTTATATTTTTCTCTTTTATTATTTCTGTTAACTTATCTATTGGCAATCCTTCAACAAATTCTCCAATTGCATCTTCTATTAATTGGTCTGCTCTAAACAAACTTTTACATTTTTCACATTGTGTAATTGGATCAACAAACGATTCTAAATGTCCACTCGCTTTAAAAACTTCCTTCGGCAAAACGATATTACCTTCTACCTCAAATACATTTTCATTTTTTACAAAAAATTCTCTCCAACTTTCTATAATCTTTCTTTTTATTTTTATTCCAATAGGACCATAATCAAAGAAACCAGCTAAACCGCCATAAATTTCAGCTGTAGGAAAAATTATACCTCTTCTTTTACAAACTTTTATTACCTTTTCTACAATTTCATTTGTAATTTCCATTTTTATCATCTACTTTTTAAACCAGCCTGCCAAGCTAGATTGAATACCACCTTTAAATCTTTGTGTTAAGCCATCGATTACTTTTTCAACTCTCTCCCTTGAAAAATCATGTTCTTCAACCATAAATTCTATTATTTTTTCTCTATCTGGTTCTTTCCATTCAAGCTTATAATTCTTATTTACGGGTGGATTTTTATAAAAGCTTAATATATCTTCTGGATCTATATCAAAATTCCATTCTACATTTTTGAAAATTTCTTTAATACTTTTGCTTTTTTTAACTAGAACTAAAGCTTTCTTTGGCCCAATACCTTTTACTCCACCAGGATTATAATCTGTCCCTACTAAAATTCCAATAAGTATTAACTGAGTTAAATTTATTCCTAGATTTTCAAGAACTTCTTCCAAATCTATAATTTCTGGTTTGATCTCAATATAAACTTCTTTTCTTGGCAATTTTCTTCTTCCAGTAATTGATAAATTCCTTACTAAACGAGGAGAAGCAAAAAGGATTGAATCATAATCTTGAGATGCAGAAAAATCAACATCTTTTCTTTTACACATAAAAGCGCATTGAGCTTCTCCTTCACTTTTTCCTTGAACCCAAGGAATTCCCATAGCATCTAGTAATTTTTTACTTTCTTCAATCATTTCTTTAGTTAGTATAGCAGTTGCTTGAGCATAAGTTATTGCTTTTTCTCCTTTTTCCAAAGCTTCTTTCCATTTTTCCTTAGCTTCTTCTTTTGCCTCTTCTCTTTTTTCTAGAGTAATCTTTTTAAATTTTGGTGGTTCACCATCAAACACAAATACTGGTTTAATACCAATTTCAATCCAATTTGCAGTTCTATAAAATAAACCGGATAAATGAGAAGTAATTCTTCCTTTAGAATCTCTTAAAGGTTCTCCTGTTATTTTATCTCTTATAATCGTTAAATATTGATAAAGGTGGTTATGCGCGTCTACTGCAATTTTCTTTCCTGCAAATTCTTGCAATTCTACTTGTTTCTTCGGTACTATATTCCCTAACTGAACTCCCATAATCTAAATGTGTTTTTCTTAAAAGTTATCTTTTCTTTCTTCTTTTTGCTCTTCTTTCTTCTTTTGCTAATTCTCTTTCAATTTTCCATTCATCATATTCTAGCCAAGTTATGAAAATTCCTATTAAGCAGACAAATGCTGGAATTGCTCCACTGAGAACTGTTAGAAGGTCGTAAAGTGCAGTTCCTTCAGCTATTGCTAATCCTAGATATTCATTTAGGTAATAACTGAAACTTTTTGCATACAATATCCACCATAAGCTTCCTATTACTAATACAATGCCGATTAAAAGTTTTGCTACTACTCCCATACTATTTTTATTTGGCATACACCTTTAAATACTTTTTAACTAATAAAATAAACAAAAAGTTTTAATTACTTAGTAAGTAATAGTGATTTTATGAAAAGTTTTTATAAATTCATAAGCCAACTCTGGAAAAAACCAAAAAATTTGGATAGCTTAAAAGAGAGATTAATTGAATTGAGAAAACAGCCGGCAATTCAAAGAGTTGAAAAACCTATTAGAATAGATAGAGCAAGAAGATTGGGATATAAAGCAAAAAGGGGCTTTATTATAGTTAGAGTTAGAATTAAGAAAGGAGGTAGAAAAAGGAGGTTGTATGGAAGGAGAGGTAGAAAACCAAGTAAAGCTGGTGTAGTAAAATTTACTCCAAAAAAATCTTTAAGATGGATTGCTGAAGAAAGAGCACAAAGAAAGTTTCCAAATTTAGAAGTTTTAAATTCTTACTATTTAGCTGAAGATGGAAAATACAAATGGTATGAAGTCATTATGGTAGATAAAAATTTACCTGAAATAAAAGCTGACAAAAACATAAAATGGATTACAGAAAAACAACATAGAAGAAGAGTTTTTCGTGGATTAACTTCTGCAGGAAAAAAAGCAAGAGGACTAAGCTGATTTACAAACACCGTTTATACAACTACATTTTATCTCTGGTTTTGGAGAATATACTTGAGGACAAAAAATGAAATCTGGACATTTTGGTTCTGTAAAATTTTTTATATTTACACATTTCCATTCTGCACCAGCTTGTTCTGGGCAACAGTTCACAATTTTCCACTGACATTCAAAGTCAAAATAACATTTTTTTGAAGAGAAAAAATATAAGTTGAAGATTAGTAAAGATAATAAAAGAATAAATATGAAAATCGGCAATTTCCTCATATTTAATTATTTTTTATACAATTTTAAATTATGAAATTTTATGATTTGCATATTCATTCAGCTTTTAGTGGGGGAAAATCAAGTTTAGAAGAATTAGCGTCAATGGTAAAAAATTTAGGATATGCAGGTTTTTGCTATGTGGTGTATTATGAGAATGAGAAAAGGATAAGCCAAATTAAAAATGAAATAGAGAAAAATGAAAATAAGCTTGACATCAAAATATTTTTAGGAATAGAAGCTCGTTCTATTAGAGAATTAAATTTCCTATTATCAAAAAGAAATAAATTTGACTTACTTTTAGCTAGAGGTGGAAGTGTTGAAATGAATAGAATTGCATGCTCGCATAAAGGTGTTGATATTTTAACACATCCAAGCTATGAGAGAAGAGATTGCGGATTAAACCATGTATCAGCGAAATTGGCAAGAAAAAATAATGTTAGTATTGAAATCAATTTTAGAGAAGTTTTAATCTCTAGTAAAATAACAAGAGCTAGAGTAATAAAAAATTTTAAAGATATAATTAAACTTCATAAAAAGTATAAATTTCCACTTATCATAAACTCTGGAGCAATAAGTCATTGGGAAATTTGTGACCCCTTATCTTTATCTTCATTCCTCCATTTACTTGGGCTTGAATTAAAAGAGGCTAAGAATTGTATTTCAAAAATTCCTGAAAAAATAATTAAAGATGCATTAAAAAAGAAAGATTATTTAAGACCTGGTATAAAGGTGATAAAATGAAGCTTAGAATTTTACCAAGTTTGAGAGAGAGAAGAAGATATATTAAGTTTAAAGTCTTTTCAGAAGAGAAAATTTCCTATTCTGATTTAGAACAAGCAATACGGAATACTTGTTTAGAATTTTTTGGGGAATTTGGAATTTCTAATTTTTCTTTAAATTTAATAAGAAATTTATGGAATGAAAAAGAACAGATTGGAGTTTTAAAATGTAATCATTTGTCAGTTCCACATATAATTCTTTCCCTTAGCTTAATTCAAAGACTTGGAGATGCAAGAATAAGAATAAAAGTATTAAAAGTAAGTGGAACTATTGCTAGTTTAAATATAGAAAAAGCTTAAAAAGCTTCATAAGAAAAATAATTTTTATGAAAATAAGAAAAGGCTTATTTTATTTAACTACCAAAGAATTAATAGGTGAGTTTTAATGGCAAGACCTGTATTTCCAGAATATATTGGATATGATAGAACAATTGCTGTCTTTAGTCCTGATGGAAGGTTATTTCAGGTAGAATATGCAAAAGAAGCTGTAAAAAAAGGAACAACAAGCTTAGGTATAACATTTAAAGATGGTGTTGTATTGGCAACAGTAAAACAACTAAGTGATTTGATGGTTCCAACTTCCATGGAAAAGATTTTTCAAATTGATGACCATATTGGATCAGTTGCAGCCGGATACTTAGCTGATGCAAGAATGTTAGTTAACCAAGCTAGAATTAGAGCACAAGTACATAGAATAACGTATGAAGAGCCAATAGATGTTTGGGGAATTGCAAAAGTAATTGGAGATAGAATGCAGTTATCTACTCTCTATGCTGGATTAAGACCATTTGGAGTATCTTTGTTAATAGGTGGTGTTGATACAACTGGTTCACATTTAATTGAAAGTGATCCATCTGGTATGCTATTTGAATGGTCAGCATGGTCAATAGGAAGAGGTGCAAATTTAGCAAATAAAATCTTGAGAGAAAAATGGAAAAAAGATATGGAAGAAGAAAATGCGATAAGACTAGCTATTGATGTTCTTAGAAAATCGGAAAAGAATGTTTCTGGAAATAACATAGAAGTTGTCACAATAAAAAAAGAGGAAAAGTTTAAATATTTAAAAAAAGAGGAAATTAAAAAATTCTTTAAGTGATTCAATTGGTAGAAGTTGATAAAGCTGTAGTAAGCAGATTAAACATTTTTGGGAAAAAATTCGAAATATTGGTAGACCCAAAAAGAGCATTTGAACTTAAAAGAGGGAAGAAAGTAAATATAGATGAAGTTTTAGCATATCCAGCAATTTATAAAGATGCAAGAAAGGCGATGGAAGCTTCTGTTGAAGATTTGAAAAACGCTTTTGGTACAACTGATATCTACAAAATCGCAGAAAAAATAATAAAGGAGGGGGAATTTCAATTGACTACTGAACAAAGAAGAGAACTTATCGAAAATAAAAAAATTCAAATTGCAAACTTAATTTCAAAAAAGGGTATAAATCCACAAACTAATGCTCCACATCCACCACAAAGGATATTAAATGCTATGAATGAAGTAGGTGTAAATATAGATCCTTTTCAAGATGCTGAGCAACAAGTTGAGAAAGTTTTGAAGGAAGTTAAAAAATTATTACCAATCAAATTTGAAAAAGTTGTTTATCAAATTATAATTCCAGCTCAATTTTATGGGAAGGTTTATTCTCAACTTAAAAATTTTGGAAATGTTTCAAACGAAAAATGGCTAACTGATGGTAATTTTCAAGCAGAAATTGAAATATTTTCTGGAATAAAAAGTGAGTTTTTAGAGAAAATGGCAAATTTAACTCAAGGAAATTTTCAAGCAAAGGAATTAAGGAAGGTGGAATTATGAATGAGAAAAAAGTTAGAAAAATTGTTTTAGTAGGAGAATTTTTAGGAAATGTTGAGGGGAGAAAATTAGGAGATTATGTATATGAAGAAGATGGAAAGGTTTTTTCTAAAGTCATAGGAATTCCAAAGATTAATGAAAATTCAATAGATGTAATTCCTTTAAAAGGAAAATATATGCCAAAAATTGGAGATAGGGTAATTGGTATAATAACAGAAGTTGAAGTTTCTGGATGGTTCGTTGATATAAACTCTCCTTACTATGCTTTCCTTCCATTAAGTTTGGGGGTAGAGGAATTTATAGATTTAAAAAGAGTTGACATAGCAAGATATTATGATTTAGAAGATGTGATCTATTGTAGAATAACAAAAGTTTCAAAAGATAAGATTGTGCAAGTCACGATGCAAGATCCACATGCTAGAAAATTAACTAAAGGTGTAATAGTTAAAATTACACCAACAAAAGTTGCTAGAGTTATAGGAAAAGGAGGTAGCATGATAAATTTAATTCAGAAAAAAACAGGTTGTGAAATTATTCCAGGTCAGAATGGACTAATTTGGATAAAGGGGAAAAATGTGGAAAAAGCAATAGAAGCTATTTTAACGATAGAAAAAGAATCACATATTTATGGCTTAACTAATAAAATTGAAAGAATGTTGAGTGAAAATGAAGAAGGAAGTTAAGCTTATTGAAAATGGAAAAAGAGTGGATGGAAGAAAATTGGAAGAAATGAGACCTATTAGTATAGAATTAAATGTAGTTGAAAGAGCAGATGGAAGTGCAAAATTTAGTTTTGGAGATACTGTAGCTGTTGCAAGCGTTTATGGGCCAAAAGCTTTATTTCCTAAACATTTACAAGAAAGGAAATGCTTAGTAAGATGTAAGTATAGTATGGCACCTTTTAGTGTTAGTGAAAGAAAATCTCCTGGTCCAGATAGGAGAAGTATAGAGTTATCAAAAATTATAAGACAAGCTATAGAACCTTCTATTTTTACAGAAGAATTTCCAAGAGCTTCTATAGATGTTTTTATTGAAATTTTGAATGCTGATGGCTCAACAAGAATAGCAAGTACTAATGCGGCAAGTTTAGCATTGGCAACTGCTGGAATTCCGATGAGAGATTTAATATGTGCAGTTTCTGTTGGAAAAATAGAAAATAAGTTAGTTGTTGATTTAAATGGAATTGAAGATAATAATTCAGATTGTGATTTAAGTTTTGCTATTCTACCATCAAAAAATGAAGTTACCCTACTTCAGATGGATGGACTTTTAACCAAAGAAGAATTTATTAAACTTTTGAATATGGCAAAAGAGAATTGTATGAAAATTTATGAATTGCAAAAAAAGAGTTTAAAGGAGATGTATGAAAAATGATGGAAGAATATATCTTAAGATTAATTGATGAAGGAAGAAGAGTAGATAATAGAGATTTTTTAGAATATAGAAAAATTGAAGTTGTTCCAAATGTAATAAAAAGAGCTGAAGGTTCTGCAAGTGTAAAAATTGGAAATACTCATTTAATAGCTGGAGTTAAAATGGAGATTGGAAAACCTTTTCCTGATTCTCCTGAAGAAGGAATATTAGTTGTAAATGCAGAATTCCCACCTTTAGCTTCTCCAGAATTTGAATTAGGGCCTCCAGGTGAAGATGCTATTGAATTAGCTAGGGTTGTGGATAGAGCTATAAGAAGTGCAGAAACTATAGAGTTAAAAAAATTGAAAATAGAGGAGGAAAAGGTTTGGTGTGTGTTTGTTGATATTCATGTTATAAATGATGATGGAAATTTGTTAGATGCAGCATCTTTAGCTGCAATCTCAGCTTTACTAAATACTCAAATTCCAAAAATTGAGGGAGAGAAAATAATTAGAGAAGAATTTACAGGAAAATTGCCTGTAGTTAATAAACCTGTCATTGTATCTGTTTGCAGAGTTGGGAACAAATTAATTTTAGACCCAAATGCTGAAGAAGAAAAGATTTTAGATTCAAAACTAAGCTTTGGTATTGATGAAAATGGAAAAATTTGTGCAATCCAAAAACAGGGAAAACCAATTAAATTTGATAATATAGAAAAAATGTTAGATATAGCGATTGAAAAATCTAAGGAGTTGAGGAAATGCCTCTAAGAACTTTATCGAAAAAAATAAAATTTGGAAAACTAGCAAAGGTTAGAGCAGCTCCTAGATGGGCTGATATAAAGAAATTTGGATTAAAAAGAGCAAGAACAAGAAGGATAAATGTATTTAAGAAAAGATGGAAAAGAAGTAGAATTAAAGTTTAATTTTTATACCCAACAACTCTCTCCTACTTGACAAGATGCTTCTATAGTTGTATTGAATGTTCCATACTCACAAAGCGCACTAACTGTTACTGAAGTATTTGTTCCTTTTGTCCAACTTAATGACTTGCTTTGCCCAGAAGATGTTAATGTATCAGTAGCAGTAATAACAGTTCCATCACTTGCTCTTATAAACTTAGTATAAATTGTTACATCTCCAGATGACATTGTAACAGTTACAGCACTACTAGTTACAGAAATTATATCAAAGCCAGAGTTTGCACATTTTATTATTGCTTGAGCCTGTGTTTCTGTTCCTGCAGTTGTTGTTCTTGTTATTGAAGTAAACCAAGTTGCTA
>CAZWBF010000003.1:0-41481 GCA_964632185.1 uncultured archaeon | reverse complement strand
ATTTAATCTTTTTATTTATAATAATAAATCCTTCATCATCCTCTTCTACTGAAATAATTCTCCTCAAAAGAAAATCGTTCAATGAAAAGCTTTTGTTCCCGATTAAAAGAGTTTTATCAGTTAAAATAAAAGGTACATTCCTTCTTAAAATAATTTTATCTTCATATTCACTAACATTGGCAACTTTTTGGTTAGAAGGAAGTATTTTTGTTTCTTCAAACAGTTTTTTCAATTTTTCTTTTATGCCCGAAATATTGTTATCTTTAATATTTATTATTAAGTTCTCATCTAAACCTTCTTCAAAAGTAAATGCCTTTGAATTCAAGAAGTTTATTTCCCCTCTATAATCAAATTCAAGTAGGTTAGCTTCCTTTAAAATTTTATTTATATCAATTTTGTCTACTATTTTGGGTGGATATCTTTCTTTCACACCTCTATTTGAAATTATTACTAATGTTTTATTTCTTTCACACAACTTCCCTATAAAATTATCAAGTTCGATATAATAGTTTTCAATAACTTTACCATATTTTTCCTTTTCTTCATTTGTTACATAACTTTCATATTTTGAAGGAAACATGTACATCCAAAAATATCGTTCTATTCTTAAAGGAGAAGATAAAACAAGAAATGAGATATTTGGTTTAAATTTTTCCCGTAGATAATAAAATTCTCTAGCATTCCTATCAAGTAGATAGAAGTCATAAATCAAATCTTTTTCGATTTTGTCTTGAGGGATGATTATTTTAAACCAATATAGTTTCCTGAAAAATTCAGTTACTGGATTTAAAAATATTATTAAAGCCTTTGAGTCATAAACTTCTTCGGGCCATTTTTCATTATCGTTTTCATTGATAATAGTAAATACTCCAAATTCAGAAACATTTGGCCAATTAAGAGTTCCATAACTTATATTGCTTTCTTTAAGTTTAATCCAAAGAGAAGAATTTCCACATTTTGTAAGAGAATTCCAAGCTGAATAAGAATCAAGGCTTTTTGATGTCGAACGGAAAGTTGAAATCGTTCCATTTTCAATAATTTTTTCAAGATTTGGGAGTTTACCTTCCCTTATTAATTGTTCAATTAATTCATAATCTCCACCATCTAATCCAATTACTACAATTTCATTACCTTCTACTTTGAAAATAAAGGTATAGAAAAGGGGATAAAGGAAATAAAGAAAAATTATTATTAAAAAAACGCTTAGTAGAAAAATAATTTTTTTCTTCATAATTGTTTGTTAATGAATCTAGAAATTTATTATTTTAAATTATAAATTTCCTTATGAAAAAACTTCTAAAAAAAGTTATAGAAATAAAGGATAAAGTTTGGACGCTGGCGATTGTTGACTTTAAAATAAGATATGCTGGTTCTTATCTGGGCTTATTATGGTCATTAATAGAACCTCTGATATTAATTATTTCGTATTCGGTCATTTTTCCTCTAATTCTCAAAGTAAATTTTGTGGATTGGTTTTTATTTTTTGTTTGTGGCCTAATACCCTATAGATATCTAAGAAAAGGAATATTAGAATTAACAAGATGTTTCACAGACTATTCTCACATTCTTGTAAAATCTGATATAAACCTTGAAACTATTATTCTAGTTAAAGCCATTTCAACAACACTCTCTTTTTTTATCGAGTTAAGTATAATTCTTCTACTCATAAGCTTTTTTGTTTCATTTTCAATTTACATTCTTTTATTACCAATCATAATTTTCATAAGTTTTTTAATAATCATTGGTTTTGGTTTATATTTTTCTGTTCTTTATCTCCAAATGAGAGATTTGAATTACATTCTTACAATAATTTTTGAAATTCTTTTGTTTCTTACTCCAATCGTTTATAGAATTGAAGATATACCATCTCTTTACAGAGGAGTTTATATGCTTAATCCTATCACAATTTTAATTTATTTGTATCAGGGAATTCTTCTTTATTCGTCACCAAAATTTATTGAGCATATATCGATAGTTAAAGGTTTAATAATTCTTCTATTATTTTCCTTTGTTCTTTGTATAATAGGTTATAAAAAATTTAAAAAAGAAAAAAGAATTGTCAGAGAGTTGATATAATGATAGCTATAAAATTAGAAAACGTGTGTAAGGAATTCAATTTAGAAAGAAAAAAAGAGTTAACACTTAAAGAAAGGTTTATAAATTTCAGTAAAAATTTGAGAAAGAAAAGGAAAAATGAAAAAATCATTGCATTAAAGAACATAAATTTGTCAATAAAAAGTGGAGAATGTTTTGGAATTTTAGGAGAAAACGGTTCTGGTAAAACAACACTTCTCAAAGTAATTGCAGGGATAATTCAACCTGATAAGGGGGATGTAATAACGAATGGAAAAATACTTCCAATTCTTAGTCTTGGAATAGGTTTTAAAAAAGAATTGACAGCAAAAGAAAATGTATATATTTACGGCTCAATTTTAGGGATGAAGAAAAAAGAAATAGAAGAGAAATATGACCAAATAGTAAAGTTTGCAGAACTTAAAAATATGATGGACGTAAAACTTAGAGATTTTTCTGACGGAATGATAATGAGATTATCTTTTTCTATAGCTTTCCATACAGATGCGGACATAATACTTATCGATGAACTTTTAAGTGTTGGTGATGCAGATTTTCAGACAAAATGTTTAGAAATGATAAGAAGAATAAAAGAAGAAGGAAAAACTATTGTTTTGGTTATGCATTCATCAACTGATATAAAAAAATTTTGCGATAGAGCTTTAATTCTTAAAAGAGGAAGAATAATTTCTTTAGGACCTTCTGAAAAAGTTTGTGAAAAATACGACGAAATGATGGAAAGTAAAAGATTGAAAAGATTGAATAGAATTGTTGAAAAGGAGAATAATATTAAATTTAATGTTGTTGGTGCCTATCCTTTCATTTTGAAGACCGGAGGAAAATGTAGAATAACAATAAAAACTAAAGATGTAGGGAAAATTAATGAACTGTTGTTTACAGGAAATTCAATTGTGAGGGTATTTTCAAATAAGATTGTTAAAAATAATGTAATTTTTAGTACAAACTCTTTGCCAATTGAAGAAGGGCAGTATGATGTTTGGGTCAAATGTGATGATAAATTGTTGAATAAAAGTCCTTTTAAAGTAGTTGTAAAATATTTTAAAGAAAGTAATGAAAATAAGTTGTTTATGTTGCCTGGAAAAAACAATCCTTTTTATGATTTAACAATTGTTTCTGGAGAAGATGGTAAAAAAGAATTTGATAAATTCAAAGAAGGAAAAACAATTTTTGTTTACAAAGATTTAGATAAAATGAATAAGCAACTTTGCTTGTTTGAAAAGGGGGAATTAATCACTTCAAGTAATAACGAAAATGTCGTAAACGAATTTAAAAAAAGAATTTGGTTAGAATTTGCAACCAAATATTTTTATGATATTTTAGTGAGAACTGATTTAGGAAAAAAAGCGATGGGGATTAAATGAAAGAAATAATAAAAAAAATTTTAAAAGTTATAGGAAATGAAGAGTTTATTTTTATTGGAAAAAAAGAAGAAGGAATACCAACGATAAAACTAGATGAAGTAGAGTTGCACAAAAAGAAATATAAAAATATAATAATTGAAAGTCTAAATTCGTTGGATATAGAAGAAATTAAAAGGTTGTATAATCTATCAGATAGATTGTGGATAATTCTTCCACTTCAACAAATTATTGAAGAGGCCGATTCCACAGTTGAAAAAATGTTAAGTGAGAAAGAATTTAAAACAGATGTTAATAATAAAATAGAAGATTTGAAAAAAATTTCACAAAATATTTTGGTTGCAAATTTCGACCTTCCTGAAGTTGCTCTAATAATACCGAAAAAAGAAAAACCAATAAATGTTAAAACAAAGCCCTTTTCTTCATTTTTATTGACCTTAAGTATAGTTGAATATCTAAAAGCAGAATTAGAGAGAATTAAAAGAGAAAAAGAAGAAATGAAAGCAGAATTAGAGAGAATTAAAAGAGAAAAAGAAGATTTGGAAAGGATAAAAGGAGAATTAAAGGAGGCAAAAAGTGAAAATCTAAAATTATTAGATAAATTAAAAAAATTAAGAAATCAAAGAGACAAGGAAATAAATGATATATGGAAAAAACATAAGAAGAGGATAAAGGAAATTTCAAAAGGATACAAAAAGGAAATAGTAAAACTCTTAAAAGATATTGAAAGATTAAAAGAGGAATTTAATAGGAAAGAAGGAGAACTTCAAAAAATAAGAAAGGAATTTGAAAATGAACTAAGAAAAAAAGATAAAGAATTTCAGAAATTAAGGAAAGAATTTGAAAATGAACTGAAAAAAAAGGAAATAGAAAGAAAAAATATAGAAGAGAAGTATAAAAATGAACTTCAAAAACTTGTAGTAGAGATGGGAATAAAAATTGAAGAAAAAGAAGAAGAGATAAGAATGTTGAAAAGAATTAAAAAGGGAAGTAAATGAAAGTTTCAATTATTGTATGTACAATTGGCAGAGAAACAATTTTTGATTGTATAGAATCCCTCAAAAATCAAAAATTTGAAGATTTTGAAATTGTAGTTGTTAGTTGTGATATCTCCATAAAAAACAAAATTGATGGAGTAAAATTTGTGTATTCTTCTAAAGCAAATGTTTCTTATCAAAGAAATTTGGGTATACAAAATAGCAAAGGAGAATTTGTTTGTTTTATAGATGATGATGCGATAGCCGATAAATTTTGGATAAAAAATCTTATTAAGAATTTTGTTGATGATAAAATAGTTTGTGTTGGGGGTAAAATAAATTTGATGTTTGAGGGTAAAGTTCCAAAAGAATTAGATAATATACCACGCAATATTTTTAAAGGCTTTCTTGGTGCGACAATTCTAGGAAATAAAAAAATGGAATTAAAAAAACCTTTGTTGTGGGGTTCTAACATTTGTTTCAGAAAAGAAATATTTGATAAAGTTGGTTACTTTGATGAAAAGATAGGAAGAACATTAACAGAACCTTTATGTAATGAAGATATAGAAATTCAAGAAAGGATTTTAAAAAAAGGATTTAAAATTATTTACGACCCCAAGGCTCTAATTTGGCATAGAGTTTTTCCAGAGAAACTTACAAAAGAGTTTTTCTTAGAAAGAGCTTTTTGGCAAGGATATAGTGATGTATTAGCTAAGAGGAGAGAAGAAAATATGAAAAGAATAATGGAAATTTCAAAAATAGAAATTCATAACTTTTTACTTAAAGAAAAAGTTTTTGAAGAAATTTTTAGATTGCTAATTATAGAAGATTTGAAAGAAAAAATAAATAAATATCAAAAGATAGGCAGAGGAATTGGTTTTTTAGAGTTGATAAAAGGTGAAAAATAATGGAAGAACTCACAAAATTTCAAAAATGGAAATTTATTATTTCCTATCTTACTTTTTTTCCTTTTACAAAACCACTTTTTATAAACTTTGGCTTAACACATAAATGTAATCTAAGATGTAAAATTTGTGAGACATGGAAATATGGATTAAAGGAAGAGAATGAATTGAATCTTGAAGAGCTTAAAAATGTTATAAATCAAATTGGAAGATGGGGAGGTATAAATGTTAGTTTTGCAGGTGGAGAACCATTACTAAGAAAAGATGATCTTATAGAATGTATTAAATTAGCAAAAAAATGGAATTTAATAACTCATGTAACATCTAATGGTTTACTTGTGAATAAAACTATTGCTGAAGATTTGGTTTTATCTGGGTTAGATTACTTACAATTTTCTCTTGATGGAGCAACAGAAAAAACAAACGATTATATAAGGGGAAAAGGATGTTATAAAAAAGTGATGAATTCGATTAAAAAAATAAAAAGAGCAAAAGAAAAATTTAATTCTGATTTAAAATTATCGTTAACTACTGTGGTTAATGATAAAAATATTGATGAATTACTGGATATTGTAGAGCTTGTTGAAAAGTTAGAATTATATGAGGTTTCATTTAACCCATATAATCTGGATACTTCTTATACAAAGAATAAAAGATATGAAGACGATGAATTTTGGGTCAAAAAGAAAAACATTTCAAAATTAAGAAAAATATGTGAAGAATTGATTAAAATAAAAAGGGAAAAGAGAATTATAGGTACTCCACTTTTCATGTTAAAAATGATGCCAGAATATTTTGAAAAAAAAGAAAAATTTAGAGAGGGGATCTGTATGGCAGGATATAGTTATATGTATATAAAACCCAATGGTGAAGTGGATGTTTGTGGCAAAGGGCCTTCTTTAAATGTGAGAGAGTATTCGATAAAAAGTATATGGTATAGTCTGAGATTTGAAAAAACAAGACTAAAAATATTTAGGTGTAAAAAACCCTGTTTAATGCTTTGTTTTCCAAGAATTAAAATTGGAATTAGGTGATGGAGTTGAAGAGTATCTATGAAGGAATTTTTAAATTTTTAATAGATTACTCCTTCAATTGGTTATCCTATAATTTAAACTATCCCTTAAGTAAGCCTTGGAGAGTAAATTTCGATATCACACATAGGTGCCCACTTAGGTGTATAATGTGCAATGTCTGGAAAAAGAAAGTGGAAGTAAATAAAGAACTTTCTTTAGAAGAATTGAAGAAGCTTATTGATGAAATTTATGAATGGGGTATTGATCATATCTCTTTTGCAGGTGGAGAAACCTTAGTAAGAGCTAAAGATGTAATAGAGCTTATAAAATATGCCTCTAACAAACCTAATATGAGAGTAGATCTTATTACAAATGGAGTTTATCTTAACAAATCTTTATGTAAAAAACTTTTAGAGTCAAATGTTTCGAAAATCGCTCTATCTCTAGATGGAGCTAAAAAAGAAACACATGATTTCATACGAGGTAAAGGCAACTTTAATCAAGTAATAAAAGCAGCAAAAATTTTGAAAAAATTTCGAAGAAAACTTAATAAAAAAGTAGAATTGGAATTTTCAACAGTTGTCATGTCTTATAATTTTAGAGAATTAGTTGACATCTTTAATTTAATGAGAAAGATTGGTTTCGATTTTATTAATTACCAAGCAGTTGTTCTTGATAATACATTTACATGGAAATCAGAAATTTTAAAATCGTATGAAAGCGATATCTGGATAAAAGAAGAAGATATTCCTGAACTTGAAAAAATAGTTTTAAAATTAGTTTTATTGAAAAAAATTACAGGACAAATAAGAAATACTAGAAGGTATTTATTATCTTTACCCAAATATTTTAAAGAAAAAGAAAAATTTAAGACTGGAAAATGCATCGTTGGATATAGCTATATCAACATAGACCCATATGGAAATATTAACATTTGTGGTCTTGGACCGAATTTAAATGTTAAGAATGAGAGTTTGAGAAAGATATGGAAAAGTAAAAAATATAAGATGACAAGAATTTTGATTAAAAAATGTAAAAAACCTTGTTTAATGCTTTGTTATGAAAAACTTAATTTTAAAGAACTTTTAGAAGCTTGGCTAGAAGTGAGAGGATGGATTTAAGAAAAAAATTAGAAAATGCAAAAACTTATTTCAAATACTATTTTTCGTATTTACTTAACTATCCATTAATTTACCCAAAAGAGATCAACTTTCAAATGACAAATAGATGTACATTACAATGCAAAATGTGCAATATTTGGAAATTAACAAAGAAAGGAAAGGAGATAAGCGTAAATGAAATGAAAAGAATCTTAAATGAAGTAAAAAGCTGGAAAAATACTAAATATGTATCCTTCGTGGGGGGAGAATCTCTTTTGAGGTTGAATGATACATTAGAATTAATTAAATATGCAAATTCTCTTGGTTTTTATACAAACATTGTTTCAAATGCAACTCTTTTAAACAAAAAAGTTTGTAAAAAATTGCTTGAAGCTGGATTAAAGAGAATCGCTCTATCTCTAGATGGAGCTAAAAAAGAAACACATGATTTCATACGAGGTAAAGGCAACTTTAATCAAGTAATAAAAGCAGCAAAAATTTTGAAAAAATTTAAAAATCGGTATGAATTAAAAATTGATTTTTCAACAGTTGTCATGTCTTATAATTTTAGAGAATTAGTCGATATTTATTGGCTAGGCAAAAAAATAGGGATAGATCAATGGTTTCTCCAATCTCTCGTATTAGATAACACTTTTAAAAAATTTGATTATAATTCACCTCTTTGGGTAAAAAAGGAAGATTTAGAAGAGTTGAAAAAAATTATAGATGAATTAGTTGTACTGAAAAGAAAAGATACTAATTTTATATACAATTCTGTTTATTATCTTAAAGCAATCCCCAAATACTTTGAAATGAAAGAAAAATTTAATTTGGGAAAATGCATGGCAGGTTATTTTAATCTTAATATAGACCCCTATGGAAATATTAGCATTTGTAATTATGGTCCAAATATAAATGTAATTGGAAAAAACCTTTCGAAGATATGGAAAAGTGAAGAGTTCAAAAGGACAAGATATCTGATAAAAAATTGTAAGATGCCTTGTATGATGCTTTGTTATCAAAGATTTAGTATAACTGAATTGTTAAAAATTTTCTTTCATGGTGTTTAGATGGAAAATATTTTTGAAGTAATTAGATCTAAGAAAAAATGTGGGCCAAAAATTATTATGATTTCGCCAACAGATTATTGTAATCTTAAATGTAAGACCTGTTGGCGATTGAGGAAAGATGCCACATTTAATCAACCCTCCTATGAATTTCTCGAAAAAATAATAAGAGAAGCAAAAGAATTGGGTACGGAGATAATTGACCTTACTGGTGGTGGTGAGGGTTTTATGAGAAAGGATATTCTTAAAATAATGAAACTAGTCAAAATTCTGGGTATGAAAGGATTGATCACAACTAATTGTACATTAGTAAAAAAAGATTATGTAAAAGAAATTGTTGAAATGGGATGGGATGAAATAAATTTTTCGTTAGATGGCTCTTCACCAGAAATCAATGATTACATAAGGGGTCATGGTGTTTATGAAAAATGTATAAAGACTATTAAAGAATTCAATAAAATAAAAAAGGAAATGAAAACTAAAAAACCGTTATTGAGACTCACCTTTACAATAACTAGAAAGAATTTTACAGATATACCTAATTTCATCTTGTTGGCGAAAAAACTAAACATAAAAAATATAAATTTTTCCAGACTTTTTAAATGGGAAACAAATAAAGAATTTTGGATAGGAGAAAGAGATAAAAAAGTAGTTGACAGTATTTTGAGAAAGAGTTTGAAATTATCTGAAGGATTAGACATCAAAACAAATCTGAGTTCTATAATTGAATTTGGACTAGACGAACATGAACCACCTAAGTTTTGTTTTGCACCATGGTATATGCTATTTATTAATGCAAGTAAAGAAGCAATGGCCTGCTGTACTTTAGCGACGCTTTACCATAATTTGTTAGGAAAAGTTGAAAATCTAGAAAAAATATGGTTTGGTAAAAAAATGGAAAAGATGAGAGAAAGAATGAAAAAAAGAGAGTTTTTTCCAGAATGTAAAAATTGTTTACCAGAATTCACTCAAATGTTTAATAAAATGTACGAAGAGATGATGAAATGGAACTTGAAGAAATAGCTAAAAGATTGAAAATTTGGAGTGATGGGGGTAAAGTAGGACCTGTAAGGATAGAACTACATCCAACAGACTCCTGTAATCTCAATTGTATTTTTTGTTGGAGAAAGGGGAATCGAAAACCAACAAAAAGAGAATTATCAGAAAAAAGACTACTAAAGATAGTGAAAGAAGCCGCTGAAATGGATGTAAGAGAATGGATAGTTTCTGGTGGTGGAGAGCCACTTGTAAGAAAAAGTACAACTCTAAAAATTCTAAAAGAAATTAAAAAGTTTGGAATGTGGGGATTGCTCACAACAAATGGTACTTTATTGAACGAAAGCGATGCTAAATTTTTAATTAAGATAGGTTGGGACCAAGTTCAATTTAGCATAGATGGGCCTAATGAAAAAATCAATGACTTTCTTCGCCCCCCAAATTCTTTTAAAAGAATAACAAAAAATGTTAGCATTTTAAGAGAATTGAGAGAAAAAAGCAAATCATCAAAGCCATATATCGGGTTTAATACGGTTATTAATAAAATGAATTATAAACTTATACCAGAAATGATAGAATTAGCTTATGAAGTTGGAAGTGATTTAGTATTTTTTGAGCCAATCTATCCAGGTTATTCTAAGATAGATTTAAAAATACCAAAAAAAGATAAGAGAGGACTTAAAAAAATTGTAAGAAAAGGAGAAAGAGTTGCAAAAAAACTTAAAATTGATACTAATATAAGAGATTTTTTGGAGATTCAACTAATGGATAAGACAAACCTAAGAAAAAAATTTTTAAAAGAAGTTGAAAAGATAAATGGGTTTCTTGGGGCTTCTTGTTTTAGGCCTTGGTATTTAATGGGAATTAAAGCATCTGGATTCTCTGGTTGTTGTTCAACTTTTGAAATAGGAGAATTTATCCAAAATAAAAGTTTAAAAGAAGTTTGGTATGGAAAATTATTTAATAAATTAAGAAAGAAAATGTTAGAAAAAAACCCTCCTTATTATTGTGACAAATGTAGTATAGTCGTTTTAATGGAGAATAGGACTTTAAGAAAAATGCTGATGGGATTATAATGGAAGAGAAAATAGAGAGGATTTTAAAATGGGCCAAAACAGAAAAACCAGCACCTTACACAATAGAAATGAATATAACAAATAGATGTAATTTGAAATGTAAAATGTGTTGGTTAAGGAATTTTTCGAGTAATAAAAAGGAAATAGAAGACAAAACTTGGATTAGAGTGATAAAAGAAGCTTGCAAACTAGGAATAGAAGAATTTAGAATACCTGGAAGTGGAGAACCATTTATTAGAAAAGAATTACTTCTTTCAATTATTAAAGTAATTAAAAAAAATAAGAGGAAAGGTTTGTTAATTTCAAACGGAACTCTAATAGATGAAAAAGTTGCTAGAACACTTGTTAAATTTGAATGGGACATACTTACAATAAGTATAGATGGTCCAGACAAGAATACACATGATTTTATACGTGGAGTTGATGGTGCCTTTGAAAAAACATTAAAAGGAATCGAAAAGATAAATATTATGAAAGAAAAATATGGAAAAGATTCCCCCCGCTTAAGGATGAACACAGTTATAACAAATAAAAATGTTGAAGTGTTGGAGAAAATGATAGAACTTGGGTCTTCTTTAGGGTTTTCTGAAGTTCTTTTTCAACCAATTACCATATTCTCAGATGAAGGCAAAAAATTATTACCCAAAGAAAATTTAGTAAAAAGAAATCTTAGAAAGGCTTTGTTAAAAGCAAATAACTTAAATATTTTCACCAATGCTAAAATTTTACTGAAAAAACAGTCTATCAAAGCAAAAGACCTCCAGAAACTTTGGAAAAAAATATTTAAAACAAATAAAGATTTTTTGAAAATACCATGCTACGAACCATTTTACAATATCGTAATAAATCCTTATGGAGAAGTTGGTCCTTGTGCTGTTTTTGGAAGTAGTGAATTGAATGTAAAAGTTATGAAATTGAAAGAGATTTGGTATAAAGAGTTTGAGAAATATAGGAATTCTTTAAAAAAGGGGGAAATGTTTAAATTCTGTAAAAATTGTTGTGTACCAATATTTTTGGAAAATGAAAGAATAAGAGGAATTTTAAGAAGTGAAATTTATGGTAGATGAAAGAATCGTAAGATTGTATAAGTGGTATAAATATGGAAGTGCTCCACCTTATAAAATTGATATAGAACCGACTTCGGGCTGTAACTTGAGATGTAAATTTTGCTGGACAAGAGATGCAAATAGAGTTAAGGCATGTAATTATAAAAAAACTTTAGATTCAAAAACACTTTTTCGTATAATTGAAGAAGCTGCTGAAATGGATGTAAGAGAATGGCAAATAGCTGGCGGATGGGAGCCATTTGTTAAGCCTAAAACTGTTATGAAAATGATGAGAATGATAAAAGAATTGAATATGTATGGCTGTGTAACCACAAACGGTACTTTACTTACACCGAAGATGATCAAAAAAATTGTTGAAATTGGTTGGGACCAAATTCTTTTTTCTGTTGAGGGACCAAATGCAAAGGTTCATGATTATTTGGTTGGTAGTAGAGGTGCATTCAAAAAAGTCAAAAAGAACTTGGAACTATTGAATTATTGGAAAAAAGTTTATAAAACATCAAAACCAAAATATTCAATTCACGCCGTATTGACTAATGTTAATTTTTCTAAACTTAGCGAAATGGTAATTTTTGGGAAAAATGTAGGATGTGAAGGGGTTAATTTCGAGCCTTTAATAGTCTGGAATAAAGAGACTGAAAAAATTAAAATAAAAAAATCTGAAATTCCAAAATTGAAAAAAGAAATTAAGAAAGCATTGATGATTTCAAGAAAACTTAATGTTCCAACAAATCTTAATTGGTGGTTAAACGAAGCTCTTGTAGAAAAAAAAGATATGACAAAAATAATGAAGAAAATGAAAAGGGGAGGAGGATTTCTCAATGTCCCATGCTTTTATCCTTGGTTAGGAATGGAGATAAGAGTGAGCGGAAAAGTAACTCCTTGTAGGCTTTGTGATAATGAAGACTTATGTAATTCTATCTTCGAAAATTCGCTAAGAGAAATATGGTACAATGGATATTTAGAAAAGTTTAGAAAAGAGATGGTTAATTGGAAGCTTGCGAGTTTTTGTTCTAAATGTGCAAGTGGTATATTAGTTGAAACATTAAAAACAAGAGAAAAGTTAATAGAATTTTTGAGGAGAAAATAATGGATTCACATGAATATGAAATGTATAAAAGAATTTTGAATTGGTTTAAAGGAAAGAAGCAAAATCCATTTAAAATTGATATAGAATTACATAGAAGATGTAATCTCAAATGCCTTTCTTGTTCAAGAAGAGCATCTCCAGATTATGAGAGATTAAATGAGATTTCGAAATACCTGGAAATGCCATTAGAAAAATGGCTTAAAATAATTGAAGAAGCTGCTGAAATGGATGTAAGAGAATGGCACATAGCTGGTGGAGGAGAACCAATGTTTTTACCTCAATACACGATTCCTGTAATGAAAAAAATAAAAAGCTATGATATGCTTGGAATAATAACAACTAATGGTACACTCTGGAGAAAAGAGCATATAGAGACTGTTGTTAAAATTGGATGGGATAGGATACATTTTAGTATAGATGGGCCAAACGCAAAGATTCATGATTATTTGAGAGGGGTAAAAGGAGCATTTAAAAAAGTTATAAACACTATAAGAAAGTTTAATGAATTGAAAAGAAAGTATAAAACAGATAAGCCAACATTAAACATAAATATGGTTCTTTCAAAGAAAAATTATAATCTTCTTCCAAAGATGGTTATGCTTGCAAAGAAATACAAAATAGAGTTTTTATTTGTCGACCCATTAATTGTTTATTCAGAAATAGGAAAAAAACTAAAGTTAGGTAAAAGTGAAATAAAAGAGTTTCCTAAATATTTAGAAAAGGCAAGAACCCTTGCTAGAAAATTCAATATTAACAATAATTTTGATGGTATTGAAAATAATTTACAGTTAGAATTAATAGAAAAAAGTAGTAAAATGAATGAGGTTGTGAAATCTGACATAAAAAAAATCGAAAAAATCAAGATAAATAAATTTCTTAAAAAATTTCTGAGTGTACCTTGCTATAAACCTTGGTTTCATATGACAATAAAATGTGATGGACGGGTAACTTCATGTGACGTTCCAGTAAGTGGTGGAGATAATATTAGGAATAAATCTTTAAAAGAAGTTTGGTTTGGAAAATATTTTGAATGGTTAAGAACAAAAATGTCTTCGAAGCAAATACCTACTTTTTGTGCTCAATGTAACCCAAGTCATACTAGTCAAAGAAGAAGATATAGATTGAATATAATAAAAATTATGGAACCAAAAATTTTTAAGGAGGTTTCTAAAGTCTATGGAATTGTTTAGAGCTAGAATAGAAAGATTAGTTAAGTGGGCAAGAGGAGAAAAAGCAGCACCAGTCACTATAGAATTGGTACCAACAGATAGATGTAATCTGAATTGTCTTAGCTGTTGGAGAAGGGGATGGAAAAAAGAAGATTTGGAAAGAAGGTATAAACAGGAAATGTCAGATAAAAGACTTTTAAAGTTAATTGATGAGGCAGCAAATATTGGTGTTAAAGAAATTGCTTTTGTTGGTGGTGGAGAGCCACTTGCAAGAAAAATAACAATAGAACTTTTTAAAAAAATGAAAAGATATGGCATGATAGGAGATTTAGTGACTAATGGGACCTTGTTCACAAAAAAGGATATAGAAGTTATGGTAAGAATAGGGTGGGATAGAATAAAATTTAGTATAGATGGCCCTGATGAGAAGACCCATGACTATGTGAGACAAACAAAAGGAGCTTTTAAGGCTACCATTGAAAATATAAAACTTTTTTCAAAAATAAAGAAAAAATTAAATACGGATAAACCAAAACTAATTTTACAATCTGTTTTATCAAAAGAAAATTATAAAAAATTTCCTGAACTAGTGAGATTAGCATATAAAATTGGAATTAATGGAATGACATTATTGCCTCTAACTGTATTTGATGAATCAATGAAAAATTTAAAATTAACAAAAAAAGAGGTTGAGGAGTTTAAACCAATATTAAAAAAGTCTATTGAACTAGCTAAGAAGTTTGGTATAGAGACTAACTATAATGAGTTTTTAAATGAAAAATATATCAATTTTACTGAAAAAATGGATGAAGTAATGATGGAAGAAATGGAGAAATTCATAAAAAAAGAATATCCTAGATCAAAAAATCCGATAACTAATTTCGAATTTTTACCATGTTATGCTCCGTGGATCCATGTCACAATTCTTCCAAATGGAAATATTGCTCCTTGTTTTAGTCCTTGGGTATGGAATACTAATATCTCAATAAAAAATCATTCCTTAAAGGAATTGTGGTACGGTAATTATTTTAATAAATTTAGAAAAATAATATTAAAAAGAAAACTTCCAGAAAATTGCAAAAAATGTTGTGTTTGGGAAGTTTTCAATAATAGAAAAATTCGAGAGGGGCTTAAGACTTATTTAAAAACAGGTGAGATAAGTGGATGAAATAGAAAAATTAATATCAAAAATTAAGAAAAATAAAAACCGTAGATCTATGTTAAAGCTTCTCGACCAACTTCTTGAAAGTGTAAAAGAAGAAAGTGATTTATTAAAACTTCAATTAGCAGCGAGAGAAAAAGAATTAGAAGAATGCAAAAAAGAATTAGAAGATATCCATAACTCAATAAGTTATAGGGTCGGAAGATGGATTGCAGAAACTAAAGTTGGAGGAAAGCTTAAGAAATTTTTAAGAAAATATATTTAGAAATAACATGTTCAATTTTGATAGAGAAGAAAAAATTAATAAAGAAATCATAAGAAGACTAGCTTCATGGCATCGAGGAAAAAAAGAAGGTCCGATACAGATAGATGTCGAATTACATAAAAGATGTAATTTGAAATGTATTTTTTGTGTTAGATATAACGAGCATGAAGTTTTAAATAGAAAATCTAAAGAAAAGGAAATGTCAACAGAAAAATGGTTAGAAATAGTTGAAGAAGCAAAAGAGCTTAATGCATTAATTTTTAACATAGAAGGAATAAATGAGCCTCCTGCCGTCCCAAAACTTTTTTTCCCTATAATAGAAAAAGTTAAAGAAGTTGGGTTATATGGCATAGTGACTACTAATGGTACTCTTTGGAATGAAAAACAACTTAAAAATTTAGTTGAAATGAGTTGGGATAGAATACATTTTAGCATTCATTCTTCAAAACCAGAAATCCACGATTATTTAACTCAAACAAAAGGAAGTTTTAAAAAAGCGATAGAAAATATAAAAATTTTAAATAAATGGAAGAAAAAATTGAAATCTGAAAGGCCGATGCTAAATATAAATGTATGTATAAACAGACTGAATTTTCGTGATTTGCCAGAAATTGTAAAGCTTTCTTATTCTTTAAATGCTGCTTACATTTTTACCGAACCGTTAATGGTTTATTCAGAAGTTGGAAAAGAATTAAAGTTAAATAATGAAGAAATAAAGAAGCTACATGTGATTATTGAAAAAGCTAAGAGATTAGCAGAAAAATATGAAATAGATAACAATTTTGCAACTCAAGATAAAAATCTAGAAGATGAAATTGTAAAAAAGACAAGTGAAATGAAACCTTTACTTCTGAAAGAAGTAGAAGATTTGGAAGATGGATTGATTTCAGCACCATGTTTTAAACCGTGGGAGAGGATTGCTATAAGGTATGATGGGAAAACTGGGTATTGTGGCTATGTAGAGAATGGCGAAAATGTAAAGAAGAAAAGTTTAAAAGAAATTTGGTATGGAAAATTATTTCAAGAAGCAAGAAAGAAAATGCTTAACAAAGAACTTTTTAGTCATTGTCATAAATGTGTGCCGAGTGATTTTACGCAAAGAAGAAGATTTAGAAAAGAATTAAAAGAATTTTTAGAAGGGAAAAAATGGAAGAGATAATTAAAAGTTTAAAAAAATGGAAAGAAAAAAAGAAAGGATATCCTACACAAATTCAAATTCATTTAACGAATTTTTGCAACTTAAAATGCTTTTTTTGTCCCACTAGAGCTTTAATTAAAAAACTTGATAGAAATCAAGAATTGACAAAAGAAGAGTGGTTAAGAGTTATTGAAGAAGGAAATAGACTTGGTACTAAAGAATGGCATATTTGTGGGGGTGGAGAACCATTATTCTTTATAAATGATGCTATTGAGATAATGGAATATATTAAAATTTCTGGAAAATATGGTGAATTAATAACTAATGGAACTTTTTTTTCGAACAAGATAGCAAAAAAAATAGTCGAAATTGAATGGGATAAAATTTATATTAGTTTAGATTCTCCCAATAAAAAAACTCAAAATTTTTTGAGAGGTGCTAATTGTTATGACAAAATTATAAAGGGAGTTAATAATTTAGTAAAATGGAAAAAGAAATTAAAGATAAACAAACCAGAAATTTTCTTTCATTCTGTCATTTGTAATAAAAACTATGACCAATTAACTTCGATGATCAAATTGGCCTATAAATTAGAAATTCAAGGAATTAATTTGCAAGCTTTAAATATTTGGAAGCCAGAAATCAAAAAGTTGCAATTAAATAAAAAAGAAAAAGTAATATTAAAAAACAAGTTAAAAGAAGCAAAAGAATTAGCCAAGAAATTAAATTTATCAACAAATTTTGACGATTTTCTCAATTTCTTATATGTTGAAAAAGCGAATATAATGAATGTCGCAATGACTGAAAAAGTAAAAAAGAAAAATGATTTTACTTCTATAGCTTGCTATTATCCTTGGTATAATATTTCAATTTTTGCTGATGGGAATACTTTGCCATGTTTTATATTAAAGGATAAAGGAGAGAATGTTAAGCAAAAATCTCTTAAGGAAATTTGGTTTGGAGAGTATTTTAATAAGATTAGAAGAAGTTTTCTTGAAAATAGACTAAAAGAAGATTGTGCAAAATGTAATCCATGGAATTTACCTAAGATGGAAGAAATAAGAAACATTTTAAGTTCTAAAAAATAGAAATAGTTTCTATAAAATTTTATTTAATTCTTCTCTCAATTTTTCATTTCTAACAAATTGAGAAAAAACACAAGTGCCGCAATCTTTCGGTATTTTTCTATTGAGAAACTGTTCGCGCAATTTACTAAACCATTCACCAAACCATACATCTTTTAAATTTCTAACTGCAAAATTTCCTTTTATACCTTTGCCAGCTAACATACAACAACATGTCGCTCTTCCTTCTGGTGTTATTAATAAATGGAGGAAAGGTTCAAAACAAGGAAGAGATTTAAAGCCGCGTGAAAAAGATTTAATTTTTTCCATAACCAATTTATCCATTTTTTCTGTATCTCTAATTTGTTTTTCTTTTAATTCTCGAATATTTGTATGAACTCCTAATTTTGATGCTAGATTTTCTATTTCATTAATTTTTCGATTAAATCTAAGTCTTTGTATTAAATTGAGTTTATATTTTTTTACTGTATTATCAAAAGCTATAAGTGGAATAAAAGTTATACTTTCACAATCAACTGAAGAAGCAAATTCCACTAATTTGCAAAGTTTTTCAAAATTTTTGCTTAGGACAACAGTATTGAAAACAACCTTAGGTTTTTCTGTTTTTAATTTTTCTTTCTGTTTTTTGAATTCAAAAAGAACTTTCTTTACCTTTTCAAAAGTGCCATTAACTCCACGTATAAAGTCATGTGTATTTTTGTCCGGACCATCTATACTGAAAATGACCATATCCCAGCCAATAGAAATTATTTTTTGGATATCTTGAGATGTTATAAGAGTTCCATTTGTATTTAGAGTGCCATATCCTTCATTTTCTTTAATTTTTTCCATAATTTTTAATGTTAATTCTTTTCTCATTAGAGGCTCTCCTCCACCCGTGATGAGAAATTCTTTTATGTCCAATTTAAAGGCCTCATTTACTATCTTTAACCATACTTCATCAGGAAGTTCTCTTTTCATTTCTTCTTTAGGGTCATAAATTATTCCCTTTTCTTCTGCCTTTCTCCTTGATGCCCATGTCCCGCACATTATGCAATGTAAATTACATCTATTTGTTGGCCATATTTCAAGTGAAAGAGGGCCAGTTTTCTCTCCTTCAGCCCATTTTTTTAATCTCTTTATTTTTTCCTCCATTTCCCAACCTCTTTCTTATTTCTCTATTTTCATCGACCAAAGGAACACAACATCTCGAACACCAATATGGTAAATTTGTTTTAATGACTTTTCTCATTTTTTCAAAATCATCAAACCATATTTTTTTCAAAGAATTCCCATCCAATTTTATTCCTTCCTCTTTTGGCCATTGAGCACAAGGTGTAACATAACCATCTGAAGTTATGTTTAATGAATACCAAGGAAGAAAGCAAGGTGGTAGCTTATTTTCTTTCTTAAAGATTATCTTTTTCATTTGATTAGAAAACAAAAATAAATTTTTATTTATTACTTCCTCTAAATTACTTTTGATTTCATATTCTTCACTTAATTTTTTCGCTTCTTCTAAAAAAGCTTTAGCTTCTTCTATTTCCTTTTCTTTAATTTTCAATTCTTTACTTTCTTCAGTTAATTCAATTAAGGGTAAAATGTAAATAAAATTTATTTTGTATTTAGAAAGTTCCTTAATCAATAAAGGTAGGTCTTTATAATTTCTGTTTGTCAAAACAAAATTTACTTCTACAGTTGGAAAATTGGACTTCATTTTCTTTTTTAAAAAATAAAATTTTTGAATAGAATTCATCACCTTTTTAAAACTACCTTTCACCCCCCTTAAATAATCATGTGTTTTTTCCATACCGTCTACGCTAAATCTTATCAAATCCCATTTCATTTCTATTATTTTTTTCACATCTTTTTCATTAAGTAAAGTTCCATTAGTGACGAGTGAGCCAGCTATTCCATGTTCTTTAATTTTTTCCATACTTTTCATCAAAACGTCTTTTCTCAAGAAGGGTTCTCCTCCTAAAACACCAAATACTTTTGTATCCATTTCGCAAATTTCATTAATTAGTTTTAGAATTCTATTCTCATTCATCTCATAATTTAATTTATTCACTGGTATTTTGGAATAATTACAGAACTTACACCTTAAATTACAACCCTCTGTAAAAAATATATCAACCTTTGTTGGATATTGTTTTTTTCCTTCAAACCATTTTTTTATTCTTTCTGTTGTTTCTTCAATATGAGACATCTTCTAAAACCTTTTTTAGTCCTTCCCTTATTTTTAAATTCCAATATAAATGTGTAGATACACAATTAGCACAAGCATCAAATAAATTTCCACTTGCAATCATCTTTCTGAAAGAGTTAAATTCCTCACCATACCATATTTCTTTAAAACTTTTTTCTCTAACATCAACCTCTTTTTTACAAAAATCAGATAAAAAAATAGTTGAACAAGGGCCAACTCTACCATCAGCTTCTATTTTTGGCCAAATCCATGGCTCATAGCAAGGAATTTTGAGGAAAGGATTCTGGGTTTTTATTTTCGAAATATTTAAAATCTTTTCTTTCAATTTCCCAGTTTTTTCAATATCTTTCACTTGAAAAATAGCATCTAAATTTGTAGTAATTCCTAAAGATTCTGCAACTTTTTTCCATTCAGAAATTTTACTTATTATAAACTCTCTTTCTCTTTGAGTAACTTTAAGATTTTCAACTTGTGGATTACTTACAAAAACAGGTTCAAATGTTATGTTATTTATTCCTATAGAAGAAGCGAGTTTAATTATTTCTTCAAGTTGAAAATAATTTATTTTTGAAACTACAGTGCTCAATTCTAAAAATGGTATATCTTTACCTAATTTTTTCTTGTACCAATTAAAAAGTTTTATAGTTTTAACAATTTTATTAAATGCTCCCTTCACTCCTCTAGATTTATCGTTTACTTGAGGGGTGGCACCATCAAGACTGAAAATAACGTTATCCCAACCCATTTCAACTACCTCTTTAACATAATCTTCTTTCCATAATGTACCATTGGTCACAATTCTTCCCGTGACATCATTTTTCTTAATTATTCTCATCATTTCTAAAGTAGTTTGTGGAACCATCATAGGCTCCCCCCCACCACTTATTTGTA
Source organism: uncultured archaeon (assembly GCA_964632185.1). Lineage (GTDB taxonomy): Archaea > Aenigmatarchaeota > Aenigmatarchaeia > CG10238-14 > CAZWBF01 > CAZWBF01. Next base: position 20,840 of record CAZWBF010000003.1, on the reverse strand, counting down.
TAATATCAACTTTCATTTTGCATAGTTCTTTTGTTAATTCCAACCATCTTTCTTTTGGTAAATCTTTTGAATAATCATAGGGATTAAGTCTTTGAAAACAAAACGGACATCTAAGATTGCATCTATTTGTTGGATAAATTAAAACTTTGTGAGGTGGTGCTTTCTTTCCTTTTGCCCAATTACATAATTTAGAAATTATTTCTTTCATAGACTTCTTATTTGATTTTTAAATCAATAAATATTAATTAATTTTTGGAAAAAATAATTGATGAAAATGCTTTATAAGAAATTAGGAAATTCTAAAATTAAACTTTCCTTAATAGGTTTGGGGGCAGGTGTTTTTAATCGTAATAAAGACCCATCAATAACTTTGAAAAAAGCAAAAGAAACAATAAAATTTGCAGTAAAAAATGGTATCAATTTTATTGATATGGGTAAAGAATATGATGAAGAATTTATCTCTAGAGCTATGAAAGATGTAAGAAATAAACTTTATGTCATCACTAGATCTGAATCTAAGACTGCAAAAGAAATGGAAAGAGATATAAAAGATAGCATAAAAAAACTAAAAGTTAAACCCGTAGTATATGAAGTTATGATAGAAACTGTTGAAGATTTTGAGAACATAGTCAAAAATGGTGTTATAGACATACTGGAAGAAGCAAAATTAAATGGAAAAATTAATTTAATTGGAATCTTCAGCCATAAAATAGAAGTATTGGAAAAAGCAATAAGAACTAATAGGTTTAATGTCATTTCCACACTTTATAATGCTGTTCATAGAAAAGCTGAGAAAATATTTGCTCTAAAAAGTAAATACAAGTTTGGATTTATAGCAGCTGCCCCATTTGCTACAGGAATACTTGTTGATCCGAAATATGATGAAAACGTCCATGTACCAGGAAGTGAGTTTATGACACCTGAAAATGCTTTAAAGTTTGTTTTATCATGTAAATATGTTGATGCAGTTATAATTGGGATGAAGAAAAAAGAACATATAGAAGAAGTTACCAAAATTGGAAGTAAAAAATGGAAACTGAAAAAATCAGAAAAGGGAAAAATAGCCAGAAAATTTGAGAAATTTTTAGGGTTTAAATTTTGCAGAATGTGCAGATATTGTGAAGGATGTGTTCAAGATGTTTCTGTAGCAGACCTCTTAAAATTATTAATAATTGCTGAAAGATACAAGTATTTGAATTTTGCTAAATGGCAGTTATCAGTTTTTAAAGATAAAATTAAAAATAAAAATTTTGAAAATTGTGAAAAAATATGTCCTTATAAATTACCTATAAGTAAGATGATAAATAAATTAAATGAATTAACTTAAGAATATTTTTAATTTCAAAATTTTGAATAATTTATGTAAGAGCGATAAAAATGAATGAGATAAGTGCAAGGGATGCACTAATATTAGAAAGGTCGTTACGCCTCTTCAAATATCTTTTTTTAAATGACCCACAACCACCTTTTAAATTGATATTAACACCGACAGATAGATGTAATCTAAATTGTATTTTTTGTCCAAATTTTGTTGGTAGAAAGAATCAAAGGTATAGGCCTGAAGATGAAATTTCTGATGAAGAGTGGTTAAGGGTAGTTGAAGAAGGTGTGAAAATGGGAGTTAGGCAATGGTGTATTTTAGGTGGTGGGGAACCATTATTAAGAAGAGAATTAATTTTGCCCATTCTTGAGAAAATTAAAAATGGGTTTAAAGTTATAGATTTGGAAATAATTACAAACGGGACTCTTCTTACGGAGGAAATAATTAATGGGTTGATAAAAACCTGTAAAGAAAAAGTTGATAAAGCAGGTCATGAGCATGCTGCAATTCAAATCACAACAAGTTTACACGGCTTGGGCAAAACTTACCAAGAAATTACCGGTTTTGACCTGTCAGAAAATGTGATAAAGAATATTAGTCTAATAACTTCACTTAGAGAAAAAGCTAAATTATCAAATCCGATAATCCAAATAAATATAGTTGTTAACAAAAAAAATCTGAATGAAATAAAGGATTTGATTTTGAAATTATCAAACATAAAAGTAAACCAAATAGCTTTACACGCTCTTCATATATACGAAGAAACGAAAGAAATAGTAGAGAAAATCTTACCTACACCGCAAGAATACAAATCTTTATTAAGTGATGTAGAAGAATTAATCCCCAAAATTAAAAATTCGAGAGTAGATGTAATTTCTTTAACGTCATATTTACAACAATTAGATTCGACTTTTAAAGATAAAATCGATGAAAAGATAAAGACTAGTCTTAAAAAAGAAGAGAATAAATACAAAAAATATGCTTTTTTTAATTACAGATGCTATGAACCATGGTATAGTATGTTAATAAACCCGGATGGCAGAGTAGGTAGATGTGCATCTTTCGTTACAAGAGAGGAACCAATAAATGTAAAAAATGAATCTTTAAGAGAAATATGGTTTGGAGATTTTATGAATGGCGTTAGGGAAAATGTGAAAAAGAATATAATTATGAAAGGATGTGATCCATGCGCCCTTCAAAGTAATACTATTGTTTTACGAAGAGAATTAAAAAATTTTGTCGATTCTTACATTAAAAACGATATTAACAAAATAAAAGAAATAGAAAGTTTTCTTAAAGAATGGTCGTCAAAATGAATTATTTATTATAAATTTCTCCGCTTTCTTCTAAGTATCTATAATCTAAAGTGCATGCAATTTTGCAATATTCTGGCAATTTACCATTTTTTGACAAATCTCTAAATTTCTCCATTTTTTCTCCAAACCATATATCAACAAGTGATTTTTCATTTGCATTTTCCAAAAAATTAGAAATATTAGTTTTTTTACCTGTAGAACTATATTTTCCTTCACAAAAAAGACAGCAGGGGCTAGTAGTTCCATCTGGAATTACTACAATTTCTGAAAAAGGTCTGGCACATGCTATATTTATGCCTTTTTCCCTCCCTTTCTTTACAGATTTATCAATTTTCTTTTGCTGTATTTTAATCCCAAATCTTTTTTTAATTTCTTCTAAGGAAAATTGAAGTTGTAAATCAATTCTCAATTCTCTAGAAATTTTTTTAGCTTCTTCTAATTTTTTTTCTAGAAGTTTAATTTGACTTTTTTTAATAAAGAATTTAGGTTTTTTAGGAGTATCGTTTACCATTCTAAAGACTATGACTTTGATTCCTAAATTTCCTCCTAATTTTATCATATCAGGAATTTCTTTAATGTTGAATCGTGTTATTAAGCTGTGAAATAGAAGAATAGGAACATCGGAAGAAAACTTCCTTTTGAAATAATTAATGTTTTTAATAGATTTCATAGTCATTTGAAAAGCGTGAGGATGTCCTCTAAGAAAATTGTCAGTTGATGCATTAGCACCATGAATACTTATTCCAATAGTGTCCCACCCTATTTTAACTACTTTTTCTGCCAACTTTTTATGATATAAAGTTCCATTAGTTATTGTACAACCTTTTATTCCATTTTTCTTTATCAATTCACTCATTTTTTCATATAATCTATTTCGGAATAAAGGTTCTCCCCCACCTACAATCGTTATTTCATGGGGATTAAGAAGACAAGCTTCTCTTGTAATTTCTTTCCACCTTTTGTCACTCAACTCTTTATACCGTGAGTAAGTTTGTCTCCAACAAAATCTACAATTTAAATTGCACCTTGATGTTGGTTGTAATTGCATGTGCCATGGACCTACTTTCTTACCATTTAACAATTTTTTAATTCTATTTATGCGTGTATCATTCATCTATAATCCCTTTCTGTATATTTTAAATCGACTGGACATTCTCTACAATTTTTAATTAAATTTCCCTCTAATATAGAGTTTCTTAATTTGTTAAATGTTTCACCAAACCATACTTCTTTTAAAGATTTATTAACTATATTTTCGATTGGAAATTCATCTTTTTTAAAATAGAAAAAATTACAACAAGGACTTACTCTCCCATCTGCAAAAATGACTAATTCTCTAAACGGAATTAAACACTTAATTTTTTTAATTTTTTTCTTATTTTTTTTATTAACTTTAACTTTCTTTTTTGGAAAAAGATCATTAAAAGAAAATAAAGTTTTCAGTTGGACCTCATATTTATTTGCTAATTCAAGAAATTTGGGAAAACTATTTTTTAACCATTTTAATTGTTTTATCGATAAAGAAAACTTTTTTTCTTCATTACTTGGCTCATTAACCATCTTTAAAGAAATGGCATCTATTCCAAATCTTTTGGCTAATTTTATCATTTTTTCAATTTCCATATAATTATATCGAGTCAATACCATCCATATTTCAGTTTTTGGTAAAACACTTCTGCTCATCTTTTTAAAATAGTTGATTTTTTTTATTCCGTCTAAAGTTAAAGAAAAGGCATTTTCCTTTCCTCTTAAATATTTATCCATTTTACTAGAAGAACAATGTAAACTAATTCTATATTCATTCCAGCCTATTTCAACTAACTTTTTAGCAAAATCTGATGTGACCAAAGTTCCGTTAGTTATTAATGCACCTTCTATATCACAAGCTTTTACCATTTCCATTACTTTAGTAGCTAGATTTTTTCGGATTAGGGGTTCACCTCCTCCAGAAATGGTCAATTGTTTTGGTTTAAGTTCACATAATTCTCTAGTAATGTCAAGCCATTTTTTATCAGAAAGTTCTTTTCTAATTTTAACGTTTCTTGCACGACAAAATAGACATCTTAAGTTACATTTGTTTGTTAAATGAAATTGAACTCTTTGAAGATCAGGAATTAAGTTCATATTTTTAAATTTTACTTTAAAATTTAAATTTCAAGAATCATCTGACCGAATTAATGCATTTATTTTTCATAACTACATCATTTATTTTTTTACACCATTCATATGCTTCATTTGCATTAGTAGGAGTTGTAACAATTGCTTTGCATAGATAAACTTTATCTGATTCATTAAATTCTTCACAAAAATTTAAAGATCGTGTTAAATTTATTTTTTTATAGATATTTGCCTTGCACATTATCTTAGTCTCTGAAGCATCAATTAATTCACATTGCTCTTCTGCTGTTTTTATATCAATTTCATCGAGAGCATCAGCAAAACAAAATTTTTGGTCATTGGGAATATCAAGTTGTTTACAGGCTTTTTGTGCGGCATCAACATCATAATTTATAAGTTGTATCGCCATACAACTCCATAGACCAATCTTATCTGAGATTTTAGAACAGTCTACATAAGAATTCCTACAAACCAATCTAATTTCTCCTGAAAGCATATTGCAGAAATTTTTACTTTGGTTCAGAGGGATATGAAAAAACAAATCAAATACTACGCCAACGATGAGCGAAATAATGCCTGCAATTATTAAGATGTTTGTTTTCTTCATTTTCTTCATATTTTATTATTTACCTTTTTAAATATTATTTTTTAAATTTCATATTCCAAAAAATTGAAAAAACTTTATATGTTAGAGAATTTTTGAATTTTTCAATTTCTTTTTTATATTTGCATTGTATGCATCTTTCATCTTTAAGTCCCATTCTTTTAAATAATAGTAATTCTTGTTTAAGCTCTTTATTTTCTTGTAAAAGTTCAAGATATTTTCTTCTTAAAAAGTTCAAATCTCTAAATTCCAATATGCTTTTCCTAACGTTACGTGCATCTTCTATGACGTTTGGCCTGCATTTTTCACAATAACTCGAAAGTTCACCATTCCTAAATTTTTTTCTTATTTCTGAAAATGTTTTACCAAACCAAACTTCTTTTAAACTTTTATTTCTGATGTTGTCTTCTCCTTCTTTCCATTCACCACAGTGAGTAACACTTCCATCAGCTCTTATCATCATAAAAAACCAAGGATAATAACATGGAATTGAAAGAATTTCATCAGAAAATTTTTTTGATTCATTAATTAATATTTCCTTTATATTGCCTGTTTTTTTAATCAAATCCTCATCAAACTTTTTTTCTCCAGAAAATGCCTTTCCTGGAGCAATGGCAGTAACATCTAATACTATTCCATATTCATTTGCCATCTTTTTTGATTCTACCACAATTTCTTGAAATTTTTCAATATCATTTTCATTCATTTTTAATTTTTTACATTCTTCATTGAAAACAACAATTGGCTCAACGAATATAGAATCAGCTCCTAAATTATCAGCCATTTTTATAATTTCTGGTAAATTTAAATAATTGAGTTTGTTAAGGACTACATTCAATGTAAGTACAGGTAAATTAGTTTTATATCTTTTCTTCATTTGACTAAATTTTCTGAATGTATTTGTAGATTTTTTGAATGTTCCTTTAACTCCTCTTAAGTAATCATGAATTTTTGCTTTATGCGAGTCTATACTAATACAAATACTATCCCAACCCATTTCTATAGTCTCTTTAATATATTTTTCATTCCATAATGTTCCATTTGTTGTTAACTCACCAAACATATCATAAGCTTTTATCATTTTCATTAAAGGAATTAATATATCTGGCCTTGCCAAAGGTTCGCATAATCCAGAAATATTCCATGCTTTTACCCCCATTTTTCCAGATTCTTCTGCTATTTGGATCCATTTTTTTGGTGGAAGTTCCATTCTTTTTCTTTCATTTTCACTGAGCTTTTCATATACAGATCCTCTTCTAGCACAAATCCTACAATTTAAATTACATCTTGTATGCGGTTCAACATCTATTCTTATTGGAGCTTGACCTAAACCATTGAACCATTTCTCCATTCTATCTGCATATTCAAAAGCCCAGATTCTATGTTTAAAGAGTGTAACATCTGTTAAAAGTTCCATAATATAGCCCCCTAACAAATAATTCATTTTTAAAACTAAAAGATTTTATCAAATCTTTATCAGTCAAATAATAATATTTTTTATTTAAAAATTAAGAATAGAGTGAATTATGGAAGAATTAATTAAAAGACTTGTGAACTGGTCTAAAGGAAATCCACAAGGGCCAATGAGCATTCATTTAGACCCTACAAATAGATGCAATTTAAGATGTAGATTTTGTTGGCAGCGTTCTCACGAAAGGTTTGGTTGGTTGGATAGAAAAAATGAGTTATCTGAAAAGAAGTTATTAGAAATTGTTAAAGAAGCAGCCAAGCTTGGAGTAAAAGATTGGCTAATTTCTGGTGGTGGTGAACCATTTGTAAGACTTTCTACAACAACAAAACTAATGGTCGAAATTAAAAAATATGGAATGTTTGGAGATATAATAACCAATGGAACTTTATTAGACGAATTTTATATTAAAAAAATAGTCAAGGCAGGTTGGGACGTTATAAGATTTAGCGTTAATGCCCCCAATAAAGAGATACATGATTTTATGGTAGATTCTAAAGGGGCATATGAAAAAGTTATAAAAAATATAAAACTTCTTCAAAAAATTAAAAAAGAAATGAAAAGTGAAAATCCGATTTTTGGTTTTAATACTGTAATAACAAGTAAAAACTATTTTCTCTTTCCAGAGTTAGTTGAACTTTTAAATGATTTAGGTGGAAAAATTCTTAATACACAAACTATAATTTTATATGACACTTTGGAAAAAGTATGGTCTTTAAATAAAAAACAAAAAAAGGAATCAATAAAATATTTAAAAAAGGCTGCAAAACTTTGTGAAAGATATAAGATAAAAAATAATTTGAATAAATACTTAGAAAAAGAAGTTATAGAAAAGACAACAGAAATGGATAGCATAATTGAGCTTGGAAAAAAAGAAATTAAAAAAATTAAATCAAAAAATCCGTTTCTCAAAGCATTTTGTTATGAACCGTTTTATTTAGTTACAATAAGAGCAAATGGAGTTGTTGGCTCATGTAGACTTTTTGGAGATGGTGGGGATAATATACATAATAAAACTTTAAAAGAAATCTGGTTTGGAAATTATTTTAGTAATGCCAGAAAGACTTTACTTAAAGGACCACAAGTATTTTGTTCTAAATGCGGATCAAATGAAATGTTAGAGCAAAAAAGGATAAGAGAGGAATTAAGCAAGGTTATTAACAATGTTTGAAGATAAAATAGCTGAAAGAATTTTGGATTTCAAAAATAGAAAAATAGGACCATTTGAGATTCAACTTAATCCTACAAATAGATGCAATTTAAGATGTAGATTTTGTTGGTTAAGGGATTTTGATAAAGAAAATTTAAACAGAGAAGAAATTGACACTAGAAGATATAAGCAGATAATAAAAGAATGCAGTGAATTAAAAGTTCACACTATTGAAATTACGGGTGGTGGCGAGCCTTTAATGAGAAAAGACATACTTGAAATGATGAAATGGATTAAAAAGTATAAAATGTTTGGAAGACTTATTACCAACGGTACGTTATTTAACGAAAAAATGATCAATGAAATGGTTAAAATAAATTGGGATGAAATTGTTTTTAGTTTAGATGCACCAAGAAAAGAAATAAATGATTTTTTAAGAGGAGATGGCTTTGAAAAAGTAGTAAATTCTATCAAATCTTTTCAGTTAAAAAAAATTAAATTAAAAAAAGATAAACCCCTGATACATATCCATATGGTTTTGTGTAATAAGAATTATCATCTTTTACCAGAGATGTTTGAATTTGTATACAATTTAAACTGTAGAAATTTGTTGGTCGAACCCATTGTTTTATTGGCACAAAAAACTAAAGCTGGGAGTGAATTACTTTTCAGAAAAAAGGATAAAAAGATGTTGTTGAAATACTTGAAAAAAGCTACTCAAATAGCACATGAGCATAATTTTCAAACAAATGTAGACAAATTAGAGTTTGAACTTATTAAAAAAACTTCGAAGATGAAGGAAATAATTGAAAAGGAGGGGATGGAAGAAAAAAATCCTATAATTTCATTACCTTGTTATCAACCATTTTATCGTATGATAATTAGGCCTTGGGGTATTGTTGGTCCATGTTGTATGTTTGATAACGATGGTGATGATATACATAATAAAACTTTAAAAGAAATCTGGTTTGGAGATTTTTTCGAAAATATAAGAAAGAAAATGATGAAAAGAGAATTACCAGATTTTTGTTCAAAATGTAATCCTAGTCAAATTCAAGAGAATAGAAAAATCAGAACTTTTTTAAAGAATATCATTTATAAAAAGCTTGATTAATATTTCGAGTCCATTAACTATTTTTTATGTTTTTGCAATTCAGCCTTTAGAGATTCTCTTAATCTATTATTAAAAAATAAAATTGGCATACAACAATTACAACCGTTCATATTTTTTCTTTTAATTTTTTCTCTAAAGGAATTAAAAAAATCACCAAACCATATCTCCTCTATAGAAGAATCTAAAACATTTTCTGATGATTTAGAAACCCATGGGCCACACGGTGCTGCATTTCCGTTGAAGCTTATAAATAAATGCCACCAAGGTTCATAACAAGGTATAGCTAGGAATCCTTCTTCCTTCTTTACATGTTCGCACATTATTTCCCCTGCACAATTTGAATTGATTAAGAGGTCTAGATTTTTATATTCACTTATATTGGTTTTTATTTTATATTTAGATGCTAATTTTTCTGCTTTAAGAACTATTTTTTTAAAATCTGTCAGATTTTTTTCTTTAATTCTTAAATTATTGTAAAAAGTTCCAGACCCAAATAATGGTTGAAAAATTACCTCGTTTACATTAAGTTTGGCAGAAAGAACAAGAAGGTCTGGTATTTTTTTATAATTTATTCTGTTTATTACACTATTGATATATACATATGGCTTAGATTTCTTTTTTCTTTCTTTTAAATATGAAATATATTCTATGTTGTTTATCACTTTCTCGAATGTACCATCTACTCCACGTAAATAGTCATGTTCTTTTGGAGATGGTCCATCTAAACTTATTGTTAGCATATCCCATTCTATCTTAATTATTTGATTTATATCTTTCTTAGTTAGAAGTGCACCATTAGTAATGATAAATCCTATACCATTGACTTTTTTAATTTTTTTCATAATTTTTAAAGTAACATCTTTTCTGTAAAATGGTTCACCACCACCAGATATATAGAATTCTTTAACTCCCATCTTTTTTGATTTGTTTATTATTCTAATAAAATCTTTAGTATTTAGTTTATCTTGATTATTGTCCTTCCAAGATCCGCAAAATCTACATCTTAAATTACATTTGCCAGATATCCAAAACTCTACTCTTAATGGTGGTTGAGGTATACCTTTAGACCAATTTATAAGTCTTCTAATCAACTCTCTATATGAGTCATATTCTTTATTTTTCATTTAATTCCACATCTATGTTTTTAGATTTTGATTTTTGTTTCTTCTTTTTAAATTTTTGTTTCTTCTTTTTTAAAATTTTAGAGAGTTTCAATCTAATTTTTTCATTATCAAACAAAGAACCGCCGCAGCATCGGGAACAAAATGATGGGACTATGTTATTCCTCATCATTTTTCTCAATTTATCAAATTTCTCACTATACCAAACCTCCTCAAGACTATATTTATTGATATTCATCATATGAAGCTTATCTGGAACTAAACAAGGTCCTGCACAACCTTCTTCTGCATATATCTTTAAGAAATACCATGGCATAAAACATGGAATTTTTAAGAAATTCTTTTTTGCCTTTTCTTTCATTACTGGAACAACTTCAGGACTTTTCATTACAAAAAAATCGTTTAAGTATTCAGAAAGATTTGTATCTATTTTGTATTTTCTTGCAATTCTTAAGGATTTTAATATGATTTTTCTAATATCTTCATACTCATTTTCCTTTATTTTATATTTTTCAAATGCACCCCCATATAAAATCAATGGTTTAAAATCTACTACTTTTACATCAAATTTTTTTGCTATATAAAAGAATTGTGGTATATATTCGTAATTTAATTTTGAAAGAACTGGAACAAAAATTATTTCTGGTTTATGTGTTTTTAATCTTCTTTTCCAATATTTAAAAAGTCTCAGTGTGTTAATTACTTTTTTAAATGCGCCCCTCCCTCTTATTTTATCGTGAATTTCTTCATTAGGTCCATCCAGACTTATAGCGATTAAATCCCACTTCATTTCCACCATTGTTCTTACAGACTTTTCATTAAAAAGTGTACCATTTGTAGTCATTGTTCCAATCATTTCGGATAATTTTATTCTTTTAATTATTTCAATAATTCTTGGAAATTTCATTGGTTCACCACCACCTACAACCTCAACTCTTCGAATACCAATATTACTCGCTTCGTTTAAAATTTCTAAATATCTTTCTTCACTCACTCGCTGTTTTATTTTTCTTAAATCGTGAACACGTCTCCAACAGTATACACAGTTTAAATTACATTCAAAAGTTGGCCAAATTTCTAACATATATGGAGGTGCAGTTTTTCCTTTTAACCATTTCTTAATTCTTTTCACAACTTCGTCTTCTTCTTTCATAATTTGGTCTCTAAAATTATTTTATACTTTATGAATTTTTACTCGGTTATCTAATTTTAAAGACAATTATATTTTGAAAATTTAGATAAAAATTTAAATGATAATAAAGTTTATGGAAGAAAAAATAGAAAGGATTTTAAAATGGGCAAGAGGAAAGAAAGCACCACCATTTACTTTAGATATTAATCCAACCGACAGATGTAATCTAAAATGTATCCATTGTTGGCAAAGAGCTTTTAACAAAATTGATTCTAGTTATGAACTCTCAGATGAAAGATTGATAAGTCTTGTAAAAGAAGCAATAAAATTTGGTATTAGAGAGTTCGAAATTACGGGTGGGGGAGAGCCTTTAATGAGAAAAGAACTGACATTGAAAATTATGGAGATTATTAAAAAAAGTAAAAATTTTGGAAATATTACAACTAATGGAACTCTTTTTACTTTAGAAGATATAAAAGAGATTGTAAAAATTGGCTGGGATAGAATTACGATTAGTATTGATGGTCCAGATAAAGAAACTAATGATTTTGTACGAAGAAACAATAGTTTTGAAAAAATAATGAAGACAATAGAAATGATTAATCATGTTAAGGAATTAACAAAAAGTGAATATCCTATTTTAAAGTTTAATGTAGTGCTTAATAAGAAAAATTACAACAAAGTTAAGGAAATGATAGAATTAGCGAAAGCAGTAAAATGTTCTATTGTTCATTTTGATACATTGACAGTTCATTCAGAACTTGGAGAAAAATTGAAATTAAATAAAAAAGAAGAATACCAATTTGTAAAAAATGCAAAAATTGCAAAAAAATTAGCTCAAAAATATGGAATCTGGACTGATGTGGACCATTTAACTCCAGAATTTATAGAGAAATCAAATGAAATGAAAGATATATTAAAAAAAGAAGGTGAAACAAAAAATTTTGCTTCCTTAGTTTGTTATGAACCTTGGTGGCATTTAGTAATAAAAACAAATGGTACTGCCCAACCTTGTTGTTTGTACGATGAAAAAACAGAAAATGTTAAGAAAAAGAGCTTAAAAGAAATTTGGTTTGGAGATTTTTTCGAAAATATAAGAAAGAAAATATTAAATAAACGATTTTCTAAGTACTGTTCAATTTGTAATGCTGGGCAGGTATATGAGAATAGAAGAATAAGGGAGGAATTAAAGAAATGGAAGAAAAAATAGAAAGGATTTTAAAATGGGCAAAAGGAGAAAAGGCAATGCCCTATAGCATAGAAATAAGTCCTACCCTAAGGTGCAATTTAAATTGTTTATTTTGTTGGAGATATGGAAAAAAAGTTAATTATGGTGAAGAGTTGTCGCTCGAAGATTACAAAAGGATATTGAAGGAAGCAAATCAGCTTGGTGTTAAAGAAATAAGAATTATTGGTGGAGGAGAACCATTGATGAGAAAAGATATAATTGAAATAATGAAATTGGTTAAAAAATATAGAATGTTTGGATATATTTGCACGAATGGTACATTGTTTACACCAGATATGATTAAAGTTTTAGTAAAAATTGGTTGGGATCATGTAAAAATTAGTTTTCATGGGCCAAACAAAAAAATACAAAATAATTTATCTCAAGGCGAAAGTTTTGAAAAAGTTATTAGGAATATAAAAAATTTTGTTTTATATAAGAGAAAATTAAAAACAGAAAAACCTAAACTTGAAATAGGTTTTGTTTTAAATAAATTGAACTTTAGAAAAATAATTCAAATGATTAAACTTGCAAAAAAACTTAATGTTCAAGCATTTTTTATAGAGCCTTTAACAGTCTATACAGAGAAAGGGCGGATGCTCAAACTTTCTAAGGAAGAGGTACAGGAATTTAAGAAACTTGCAAAAAAAGCATTTACTTTCGCAAATGGTTTAGAAACAAATTTACAACAATTTTTTTCTACAGAATTAATAGAAAATACTGGAAGAATGATTAAAGAAATAAGAAAGATGATAAAAAATAAAAAAAGAAATTTTCTTTCTATACCTTGTTATGAACCTTGGTGGAGAATGGGAATTAGAGTAGATGGATGGGTTTGTCCTTGTGGATTTTTAGATCAATCAACAACAGAAAATGTTAAGAAAAAGAGCTTAAAAGAAATTTGGTTTGGAGATTATTTTGAAAAAAGAAGGAAAGATTTGATGAATAAAAATATCCCAGAATATTGTCAAAAATGTTGTACAACTTTGGTTCAATATAATAAAATCATAAGAGATGAACTTTCTAAATTTTTATGATCATTTAATTCTAAAAGTAAAAATTATAACAGAGATGTAAAAAATTCCACTTCCCAATATTAGCATGGTTTTTCCCATATACCTATTTATTCCAGAACCCATTATGTAAACGCCGAATGAAAGTAAAAGTATACCACTAACTATTGAATAGAACAACACATTATCTATATTTATTTTTTTTAATTTTTTTCTAGTTTTTCTTCGCATATTTTTATTTTGAAATTGAAACAAATATTTCTTTATGCGGGTTTGCATAATAAGTAGAGGTGACTTGAGTTTATTCCCACCTACTCAAGGCGCATCTAATAAATTGTATTATACATTAAAAACTTTATCAGAAACTGGAATAAAAGTTTTTTTTGTAACAGCAGAAGACGAATTTTACTACGAAGTAAAGAGAGGAAAGTTTAGAATAAAAAAATATCCATCACAACTTAAAAATTCAAAAATTTCAGAAAATGAAAAGGAATTACTTAATTTTTTAGGTATACCATCAGATATTCATCCAATTTATCATCCCTTACTTAATACAAGACTTTGGGCAAGACTTCTGTATGTAGTAAAGAAAGAGAAAATTGACGTAATACAAGCTGAATTTACTTGTTTTGGCATTCCAGCGATTTTTGTTAAATTTTTGACTGGTATACCGGTTTGCATCGTGGAGCATAATGTAGAAACTTTTCAAATTCCCAAGATTGTAAAATTAAATAAGAATGGGATAAATCTAATAAAAAATATTGAGAAGTTTGTTTGTAATTTTTCTGATAAAGTAATAGTAATAACTGAAGAAGAAAAGAAAAGATTAATTTCTATTGGTGTGAAAAAAGAAAAAATTGTTGTCATACCCTTTGGTGTTGATTTAAAAATATTTGATGTAAACGAGGAAGATGTGAGGAAAATCAGAAAAAAGTTTAATTTAAAATATCCCACTTTTGTATTTCATGGTACTTATTCTTACAAACCGAATAAAGATGCTATGGAATTTTTGATAAAAAAAGTTTTACCTTTTTTCAGAAAAAAGAAAATTAAGCCAAAGATTTTGGCCATTGGAGAATATCCACCTCTACATTTGAAAGATCCAGATGTAATTTTTACGGGTGTGGTTAAGAATCTACCATTATATTTAAAAGCAGCAGATATAGCATTAGTACCAATTATAGCTGGAGGTGGGATGAGAATAAAAATTCTTGAATATTTCGCAAGCAAAATTCCAACAATTTCAACTTCATTTGCTATAGAAGGTATACCAGTTAAAAATAAGAAAGAAGTGATAATTACAGAATTAAAAAATTTTCCAAAAGAAGTTGAAAAATTAGTTAGAAATAAAAAATTACAGAAAAAATTAAAAGAAAATGCGTATTCGTTTATTAAAAAGTGGGAGTGGAAAGAAATAATAAAAAAATACATAGAAATCTATGAAAATTTAGTTTTAAAAAGAGGGAAAAAATGAAAATTCTGTTCATGACGCCACTTTACATTTTTCCACCTTATTGGGGTGGTGGAAGGAGAACATATAACTTGGTAAAACATCTATCAAAAAAACATGAAGTTTTTTTGATCATGCCATTTTATAGACAATTCAAAGATAAAAAAGACAATTTTCATAGACTAAAACTTAAAAGTCTTGGAGTAAAGATTTTCACTCCAAATCCGTTAATTAGATTAGAACATCCATTTACAAAACATATAAATCCCGAAGTTATCTTGAAAAGTTTAGAGATAATTTTAGAAGAGGAAATTGATATTATAGTTTGTGATTATCCCTGGTCTGGAATAAATACGCTTTTTGTTCATATGTTTTCAGGAATACCATTTATTTTTCATGAACACAACATTGAACATAAAATTAAAGATGAAATCAGAGCAAGATATGGAAAATTGATGAAGCTTTTAGAATCAATTTTATGCAAAATTTCATGGAAAATAGTTACAGTATCTGATATTGATAAAAAAATAATCAAAAAGGAATTTGGAATAAAAGAAAACAAAATAGAAGTTGTGGAAAATGGATTTGACAAAGAAATTTTTTATCCTGATAAGAGAAAGGGGGAAAGAATTAGGAAGAAATATAATATAGGGAAAGCTCCAATGGTCTTATTTTTTGGAAAACTTGATTATCCACCAAATAAAGAAGCTGTATATATCATTAGATGGAGAATCTTGCCAAAAGTTTTAGAAAAAATTCCAAATGCAAAATTTTTTATTGTAGGAAAAAAGTTCGATTTTGGTATAAAACATCCTTCAATGATCTTTACTGGACTAGTAGATGATATAGAAAGTTACATAAATGCTGCTGATGTAGTGATAGTTCCGTTGTTAGCAGGCAGTGGAACAAGAATAAAAATTTTAGAGTCAATAGCCTGTGGTAAAACAGTTGTTTCAACTTATAAAGGTGCTGAGGGTTTAATCAACAATTTAACAAAACCATTTCTTAAAATAACTAATGACTGGAAAACTTTTTCTGATTACATTGTTGAAACGATTAAAAACCCTCAGAAAAAAAATATTTCTAAAAAATTTATAAAAAAATACAGCTGGCAAAATATCTATAATAAATTTGATAAGATATTGGAAGAGGTGAAAAAGTGAAAAATTATAAAAAGGTTTTCTTTTTCATTCTTCTGTTTTTTATGATTCTTACCTTCTTTTCAATAAAAAGGGAAATAAGGGATATTACTTACAAAGGTTTTGGGTGGTACGGATATTTAGCTGATGATGAAATAAATGAAGAGACTATAAAAAAAATTAAAAATTTAGGTGGAAATGCAATAAACATTAACGTTTATTATGAGTATGATAGAGAGAATCAAACATTTATTCTTCTTTCAAATCTTACAAAAATAAAGGAAAAAATAGGATTGGCTCATAAAAATAATTTGAAAGTATTTTTATCCCCCTTTGTTAATTTGATTGGAGGTCATTATACTGGTGGAATGATCAATGATTCTGTTTTTTTAAAGAAAGCAAAAAATATTTCGGTTGAGCTCTCAAAATTTGCAGATGAAAATAATGTTGAACTATATGCTAATTGGAATGAATTGGGATTAGCTATTCATAAAATGTCAGACTCTATAAATTTAACAAACGAATGGCTTCAAAGTACAAGAGAAGAAATAAGAAAATATTATAAAGGAATTCTGACAACAAAGGAGGGGGTTCAATTTGGATTATATGAAAATTATAATTTTTCTGGTTACGATTGTATTGGTTTAACGTTTTACCCATTTTCTACTTCTTTTGCAAAAGACCCAAATACAAATATAACATATGCTGGGGTCGAAAGTTTAGAAGAATATGAGAAAATAGTTAAAAAAGAGTTCGAAAGAATAGAGAGGCTGAAGAGAAAATTCAATATAAAATGTGTTATTTTAGGAGAAATTGGAATTGATGTTGTTAATGGAAAATTTTTAGGAAATGATGAAAATAGCGAACAAATAAGAGCAAAGGCATATGAAATTGTGTTAGAAAATGGTGTTGGAAGAGTTGATGGATTTTTCTTCAATAAATTTTATGAAGATGATGAGAATAAAGAATTAGATGAAGTTTTTAAAAGATTTTTTCAAGGCCCAAATTAAATTATTAATATGAAAATGGAAAAGGGAAAAAAACTGATAATTTTAATACTACTTTTAGTTAGTGGATTTGTAATTAGAGCTGATGGAGGATTGAATCAACCCATTTTTTTAGATGAGATAAGAATTGGAGCAACAGCCTTAAAAGTAGTTGACTACGGAATTTTTCGATATATCTTAATACCTAAATTTATGATAAACGATTATACAGGGCCAGGTATGGTATACTTAGTGCTAATCTCCATTTTTCTATTTGGAAAAACTGCACTTGCATTGAAGATTCCTTTTTTGGTACTAAATACTCTTTCTATTTTGTTCATATACCTTTTTTATAAAGAGTTTTACAACGATTGTAATTTTGCACTACTGACTGCGGCACTTTTTACATTTTCATTTACAGATATATATTACCTTGGAATATATCCTGCAGCCATTCTTTCATTTTTTTCATCTCTTCTATTTTATCTTGTGAGTAAGGTTTATAAAACAAACAATAAAATTTATCTTTATTTGTTAGTTTTTACTGTAAGTTTTTCTTTATTATTTCGTCTCTCGATTTTATGGTTGATTTTATTTATAGGTATTGGAATTAGAGTTTTTTTATGGCCTAGATTTTTCAAAAAAATTCGTAATCTTACATTAGAGGACTGGAAAATAATTTCATATTTGTTTTTATTTGGAATTTATCCGATAATTTTTTATAATTTGTCAAATAATTTTGCAACTTATCACTTTATTAAAACCAGTTTTCCATACAATAAAGCAGGTATAAATCTCTTGGATATTCAAACTATCAAAGAAAATTTATTTAGAACATTGTCTTTTTTCAGTCATCAAAATCTATACTACGATGTATACCAAATAATCTTTTCTTCTTTAAATCTTTCACTCTTTGTTTTTTCTCTTATTTTCTTAATACTTTATAAGAAGGATAAAAATTTTTCAAAAAATTATTTTTTAATATTTGTACTGTTCTTTACTATAATTCCAATGAATATTTTCACTTTCTATTTTTTCTCAAATGTAGAATTATGTTTAATAACACCCATTTATATTACGATCATAGGAAGAGCATTTCATATTATAGCAACTAATGCTAGATCATATACAAAAAAATTGCTAATTTTCTTCTTTCTTTTCCTCCTTCTTTTTGAATTTTTCATAGATATAAATTTTTTGAATTTTGCTAAAGCATCAGCAACTAATGCTATGGGAAGAGAGAAATGTATGGACTATATCGTTCAATTAAACCAATTTTTAAATTCAACTAAATATAATCAACTTTGGATAGATGATGCTGGGGTGTATTTTGGTTTGAATTGGATTAATTTTAAAAACAATACTTATATTATGCAACTATCAGATGAAATGAACATAAGAAAAGGAGATTTAATTGTTTTTTCTTCATCTGTTTGTGACATTTCTCCTAAAAAAATTAATTTGAAACCATCAATTTTTCAATATTTTAAAAATAAAGGAATTAAATTCAACTTGATAAATGAAATTTTTGGAAGAAATAATCAAACTGTATTTGAGATTTATCAAACGTCTTGAATTAAAATTATTTTTTAATTTTTCCATAATAGCTTATATTATTTATACAATTCAAAAAATTAAAACATGGATAATCAATTGTAAATCATGGTAAAAGTTGCAATTATTAGAGGTAACGCGTATAATGCTACTTTAAGAGCATTGGAACTTACAAAATTTAGAAAAATAATAAAAGGAAGAAAAAAAATTATTATAAAACCAAATCTTGTTCTTCCTATACATAGTACTAAAGGTATCACAACAGATGTAAATGTAGTTAGAGCCATCCTTGATTTTTTGCCAAGTTCAAAAAAAGTTATTATTGCAGATGGTTCTAGCGAAGTTGAAAAAACTTTTAAATTGAATGAATATGCTAAACTAGCAAAAGAATATGGTGTTCAACTTATGAATCTCGAAAAGGATGAAAAAATTAAAGTCAGAATTAATAGGCCCATTGTGTTTAGAGAAATTGATATAGCAAAAACTGTTTTAAGATCGGACTTTGTAATAAGCGTAGCTAAACTCAAAATTCATTCACTAACTGGAATAACGGGAAGTTTAAAAAATATGATGGGCGTTTGTCCTAAGGTACAAAGACTAAAATTACATGCATTTTTACCATACTCCTTGCTTGATCTATTTTCTATAATTTTACCAGATTTTGGAATAATAGATGGTATCATAGGTAATGAAATAGATGAAAATATACCACATCCTGTTAAAGTAGGTGTAATTCTTGCTAGTAAAGATTGTGTGGCTTTAGATATTGTTGCTTCAGAAATAATGGGTATCAATGTAGAAAAAGTCTTTCATGTATGTAGTATGTATAGAAAAAGATCTTGGGATAAAAAAAACAGACAAATTGAAATTGTTGGAGAAGATATAAAAAATGTGAAGAAAATTTTTAAAAGAAAAAACTTTAATTTAAGATCTTATACTCAAAAAATGATTGCACATGTATTAATAAATTTAGGGATTTTTGATCCACTTTATTCTTCTATAGAAAAAAACTTATTAATACGCAAATTACTTAAATCAATGTTTTTTTAAGTTCAAATTAGAAATCAATATGAGTTTTAAATCCTTTTTATAAAATAGAAACATAAATAAGGTGAAGAGAATTATTCGTGAAATAGAACTAATTCCTAAAATAATTGGATATAATTTTTTTAAGAAAATTGGTCATCCCAACCTACTTCCTATCATTTTGACGTTAAGTGTGAATGATTATTGTAATAGTAGATGTAAAACTTGCAATATATGGAAAAATGATATTATTAAAAAAAGAAGAGAAGAGCTTAAATTAGAAGAATATGAAAAGATTTTTGAAAATTTTGATAGGATATATTGGGTGACCATAACTGGTGGTGAGCCATTCCTTCGAAGCGATCTACCAGAAATAATAAAGATAATATACAAAAGAACTAAGCCAAAAGTTATATCTTTAGCAACCAACGGAATTTTGACGAAAAAAATAGTTTCCGACACAAAGAAAATATTAAATAGTTGTCCAAAATTAAATTTGATAATAAACCTTTCTCTTGATGGTATTGGCAAGCAGCATGATAAAATTCGTGGAGTGAAAGGATGTTTTAATTCAGTAATTAATACATTTAAATTACTTAAAAAGATAAAAGATAAAAGATTGATAATTGGAATAAATACAGTCATATCGAGATATAATATAGAATCTTTTTTTGAAATTCATAAATTTGTAAAAAAATTAAATCCAGATTCTTTTATTGTTGAAATAGCAGAAAATAGGGCTAAATTATATAACCTAGACCTTAGAATAGTCCCAAAAAGAGAAAAAATTAAACCAATTCTTAACTTTTTAATAAAAGAAAATATGAAGAGAAAAGGCATCTCAAAGCTGATAAAAAAATTGAGAAGGGAATATTATTATTTTCTTTTACATAAAAATAGTTTCACAAAAAAATTTCAGAATTTCGAGGGTATAGCATCTTGTTATATTATGTCAAATGGTGAAGTTTGGGTAAGTTATGTAAAAAGATATGTAATAGGTAATTTAAGAGATGTAAATTATGATTTTAAGTCTATTTGGTTTAATAAAAAAGCAGAAAAATACAGAAAACTCATGGAAAAAAATTATAGTACAACACTTG
>CAZWBF010000002.1:0-45003 GCA_964632185.1 uncultured archaeon | reverse complement strand
ATAACAGATTGCTCGCCGGGCAAGTATCCGGAATCATAAGCTCCAGGCTAAGACACCCGGAGGACGCAGGTTCAAATCCTGCCCCCGCTATTAAATTAAGCAACAAGATAATATTGATTGAAATTTTAATTTTAACTTATGATACCCAAACTTTAATTATGAAAATTTTTTTAACAGGTAGACCAGGAATAGGAAAATCGACTGTATTTAAAAGAATTATTGATGAACTTAAACAAAGAGGATTAAAAGTTGGAGGAATAGTCACTCCAGAAATAAGAGAAAATGGGAAAAGAATAGGTTTTGAAGTTATTGATTTATTTTCTGGTAAAAGAGGAATTTTGGCAACAGTTAAGTATAAAACAAAAATTAGATTTGGGAAATATTTTATTGATCTAGAAAGTTTTGAAAAAATTGCGATTCCGGCACTAAATTTTGCTTCGGAAAATTGTGAAGTTATAGGTATAGATGAGATTGGTAAAATGGAATTTTTTAGCGAAAGATTTAAGCAAAAATTAGAAGAAATTTTAGAATCTAAAAAAATGATAATTGCTGTGTTGCATAGAAATTTTGTTGAAAGATTTAAGAGATATGGAAAAGTTATAGAAGTTACTTTAGAAAATAGGGAAAATTTACCAAAAGAAATTATTAGTTTAATATAAAATTAATAGTTTTTGATTTCTAAGATAAATTTTAATCATGCCAGTCAATGCTCCAATAGAATATTTTAAAGCAGAAGAAAAGTTTAGATCCGCTAAAACTAGAGAAGAAAAAATTAAAGCGTTGGAAGAAATGATAAGATTATTACCAAAACATAAAGGAAGCGAAAATTTACTTCGCGATTTAAGAAAAAGACTTGCAAAATTAAGAGCACAAAAAGAAGTTAAAGTAACAGCCAAACCAAAATTTGTTATTAAAAAAGAAGGAGCTGCTCAAGTATGTTTAGTTGGCTTTACTAATTCTGGAAAGAGCACTATTTTAAAATCTTTAACTAATGCAAAGGTAGAAATTGCTTCTCACCCTTTTACAACAACAGAACCAAAAGTTGGAATGATGAATTATGAAGACGTTCAGATTCAATTAGTTGAAATACCATCAACATTTGATAAAGATGTTATGAATATTGTGAGAAATTGTGACGGAATAGTTTTTCTAATAGATGGAACTAAAGATGAGAAAAAGCAGATGGAAAAGCTTTTGGAGATAATGAGGAGAAATAAAATTAAGATAAATGAGAAGCCGAAGAAAATAAAAATTGAAAAGAGAAGTAATGGAATTGAAATAAGAGGAAAAAATTTTTTGAAAGGAAGTATAGAAGAGGTTAGAGAAATTTTGCAAGTTTCTGGTTATAGAAATTGCTTGCTAGTTTTGCAGGAAGAAGTTAGCATAGATGATGTCATGGATTCTCTAGATAGATCTTTAGTTTATAAAAATGCAATTTTTATAGTTACAAAAGTTAAAGAGCTCGAACCTGAAAAAATAAAAGAAAAAATATGGAAATTGGTAAAACTGGTAAGAGTTTATGTAAAACCAATAAATAAAGCTAAACCAGAGGAAAGACCAGTAACTCTACCTTTAAATTCAACAGTTAAAAATTTAATAAAAAAATTGCATAGAGAAGATTTACTCAAAAATTTTAGATTTGCAAAAGTTTGGGGAAAATCTGTTAAACACAATTTTGCAAAAGTTGGATTAGAACATATTTTAGCAGATAAAGATATAGTTGAAATTCATTCTTAAATGGGTCCGCCCGGAATTGAACCGGGATCTCGACCTCGTAAGGGTCGCGTCCTGCCGTTAGACTACGGACCCGTATTTTTTATTTTTTACCTTTAGATATAAAAATATAAGTAGCTACAAAGAGAGGTAATAAAACTAATACCTGGTAAAAACTAAAATCTGGCAAAGCCATTTTTCCTGCTTCGATTTGGAAAGTTCTTTCCTTGTAACAAGAATTTTCTATACAGATACCGTTTGTACTGTACTCATTTAAATAAGAACAATCATTATTTGACAAGCAATAAAACCTATCTTCAAAAGATCTAGATCGAAGTTTAAAATTAGCATTCTGTGCAACTAAAAACAAAATCTTTGGATAAGTTGTTGTAGTTTCTCCATAAGTTATACTATCAGTAGTTGTATATCCATCTTTCACATTTACATTTGAAGTAAGTGGAGTAAGGTTTACCTCATAAACACTTTCTAACAAACCATAATTTGTAATTTTAATTGGAAATGAAAATTCTTCACCAACAGTTACTTTTACAGTAGAGATTTTCATTGTATAATTAATTACGCTAAAATTTCTTGCAATATATGGCTTTCCTTCTGAGGAATTATATACTATGTCGGAATAAGGATTATAGAATTTGCAAGCAACAGTGTTGGTTTGGTTATATAAGTAGTTAGGATTTAAAATTGTGCAGCTCCTTATTCCTGGCAAACCAATATAACTACAGTTTTGGATTCCGTTGCAAGAAGAAGTTAAGTCTTCATTGGTTAGATTAAAACAGTTAAGGTAACAAAGTACTGCAATATCATTCTCCACTCCCCCATAATAATATGCATTCCAACTAATCATTAAGTAGCTCTGATTACCAAAAAGTCCAATTAATTTTGGTGTTTTTGTATAATCTGATACATTTTCTAAGACTATAGGTGTTATTTGGAGAGAAATTTCTCCTGCCTCTAATTCTGTCTGGGCCTTTACAAAATGAATTATTATAGCTACTAGTAAAACAGCTAAAATAAGGCCTTTTCTCATAAATATTAATTTTCTTTTATTGAAAAAATTAAGTATGGAAGAGAAAGAACTTGAGAAAAAGATTGTAACCTATCAATATTTACAGAATCGTTTGGATAGTTTAAGTAAACAGCAAGCTATGATTTTAACAAAAATCTCAGAAATAAATACTTCAATCCAAAGCTTGAAAGACCTTAAAAAAGGAAATGTAATTTTTTCTCTTGGCTCTGGTGTTCATGCCTTTGGAAATTTTTCAGAGGAAGATAAGTTTTTAGTTGAAATCGGTGCAGGAATTCTTTTAGAAAAGAATTTAGACGAAAGTATAAAAATTTTGGAAAAAAGAAAAAATAATTTTCAAAAAGTTTTAAATGAAATTCAAAATGAAATTAATTTTTCATCAAATATTTTAAATCAACTTGCTTCAGAAATTAATGAGTCGATCAAAAATGTTCGAAAAACTTAAAAAAAGAATTTTGAGTGCAGTTCAAAAAATAGCTAGGAAAGGGGAAGAAAAAGAGAAAATTGAAGAGAAGAAGAAAAAAGTAGAAGAAAAAGTTAAAAAAAAGAAAGGTCTTTTAAAAAAGATAATAAAGAAGATTAAAGTCA
The DNA here is from genome assembly GCA_964632185.1 of uncultured archaeon. Taxonomy (GTDB): domain Archaea; phylum Aenigmatarchaeota; class Aenigmatarchaeia; order CG10238-14; family CAZWBF01; genus CAZWBF01. The sequence continues at coordinate 41,657 of CAZWBF010000002.1, read as the reverse complement.
AGAAATTGAAGAAGGAAGATATAGAGCCAATCATTTCTGAATTTAAAATTAATTTGATAGAGGCCGATGCTTCTTTAGAAGTTGCTAATAAAATTGGAGACGATTTAATTAAAAGTTTAGTCGAGAAAGAAATAGAACGTAAGAAGTTTAAAGAAAAAATAATAAAAAGTTTAAAAGAAAGTTTAATTGAAATTTTAAATATTCCTTCAATAGATTTAGAGAAAATAATTTCCAAAGCAAAAAATGAAGATAGAGCAGCTACATTTATTTTCTTTGGAATAAACGGTGTTGGAAAAAGCTTAAGTATTGCAAAATTTGCCAATTTCTTGAGCAAAAAAGGATATAGAGTTATTTTGGCTGCTGGTGATACATTTAGAGCAGCTGGAGATATTCAGCTTGAAAAATATGCAAGTGCTTTGAATTTACCAGTAATAAAACATAAAAGAGGTGCTGATCCTGCTGCTGTTATTTTTGATGCGAGGAAAGCTGCTGAATCAAGAAAATATGATATAGTATTAGCGGATACTAGTGGAAGAATTCATACAAAAAGAGATTTGCTAGATGAGTTGCAAAAAATTGTAAGGGTAAATAAACCAGATTTAAAAATATTAGTTTTGGATTCTCTAAGTGGAAATGATGTTATTAATCAGTTCGAATTTTTTGATGAAGCTGTTGGAATAGACGCTGTAGTTTTTACAAAAGTTGATGTTAATGAAAAAGGTGGAAATATTTTAAGTGTTTGTTATAAATTCAAGAAACCAATTTTGTTTTTAGGTAAAGGTCAAAATTTTGATGATATTGAAGAATTTGATAGCCAAAGATTTATTGAGAATTTAATCGGAGATTTAAAAATTTAAATTAATTAATAATTATGCTCATCTTCAAAGGACTTTCAAACCTAATTGCAAAGCTTACAGGTAAAGCAGTTATAGATGAAAAATTTTTAAACGATATTCTAGAAGAGCTAAAACTTATTTTAATTCAAAACGATGTTGAAATTCCATTGGCAAATAGCTTTATTGAAAATATAAGGAAAAAATGCTTGAAAGAAAAAGTACCAAAAGGTTTAACTCTTAGAGAGTTTGTTTTGAAAACGATTTATGAAGAACTTGTGAATTTTTTAGGAAGAGAAAAAGCTTCTTTGCTTGGAAAGAAGAGAATAATGTTGATTGGTTTGTTTGGTAGTGGTAAAACTACGACATGTGCAAAAATAGCTAGATTCTTGCAAAAACAAGGTTTAAAACCAGCTCTAGTCTGCTTAGATTATCATAGAGCTGCGGCTCCAGAACAATTAATTGAACTAGGGCAAAAAATTGGAGCAAAAGTTTTTGTTAGTGAAAATAAAAATCCGTTTGAATTAGCTGAAAAAGTTTTGAAAGAAGAGAAATATGATTCTCTAATCTTTGACACAGCAGGAAGAGATGCTTTGGACAAAGAGTTAAGTAAAGAGCTTAAAGAACTTGGAAAAATTATAAAACCAGATGAAGTTTTGTTAGTTATACCAGCTGATATAGGAAAGATTGCTGGGAAGCAAGCAAAAGAATTTAATAAGCTTGTTGGAATTACTGGAGTAATAATTACAAGGATGGATGGAACAGCTAAAGGAGGGGCTGCTTTAGCAGCTTGTTATGCTACTGGCTCAAAAGTAAAATTTATTGGGACTGGAGAAAAATTGGAAGATTTTGAATTTTATGACCCTAAAAGATTTGTTTCTCGCTTGCTTGGACTAGGCGATTTAGAAACTTTACTGGAAAAAGTTAGAGAGGCTGGAATAACTAAGGAAAAGGCTGAAAAAATAGTTGAGGGTGAATTTACCTTAGAAGATTTTATTGAGCAGTTTGAGAATTTAAGCAAAGTTGGTTCTTTAGACAAAATTGTTAGTTTAATTCCAGGATTATCGACAAGAATTCCAAAAGAAGTTTTAGAAGAACAGGAAAGAAAAATAAAAGTTTTTAAATCGATAATTCAAAGCATGACAAAGGAAGAGAGAAGAAATCCAGAAATAATAAATGCAAGTAGAATAAGAAGAATTGCAAAGGGAAGTGGAAGAAGTGAAAAAGATGTTAGAGAACTTTTAACTCAATATAATCAAATGAAAAAGCTTTTAAAAAGATTTAATCTTTCTAATTTGAAAAGAGGAAAAATTATGGATTTAGCTAAACAATTTGGATTTAAGCTTTAATCTAGGTGAGTCAGAGGGTCCAAATCTTATTAAAATCGGAATACCTCCGTGGGGTTAGACCTTGACTCATTCCCTTTTATCTTGGCAAAAAGAAAAACCACAGGTCCCCCACAAAACAAACCTTTTATAACGGGATCATCCCAAATTAGTATCTGATAAATGTTAAAGGCTTAGCTAGGTAGCTCTTTACAAGAACAAGACAATATAGGCGGCTCGATGCTACCATAGCTATTTTTATTTTTAAAGTTAAATATTAAAAACTTTTTCTCAGATTTAAAATATATTTTGAAATTCTTATTTTTTATTTAGGATTAGTTATGAGATTGGTAAAAAATTTAATGGAAATTCTTAAATACCCAATTTGTGATAATTGCTTAGGAAGAATTATTGGAGGTCAGCTTTTACATGGTTTAAACAATAAGGAAAGGGGGAAAATCTTTCGTTATATGATAGCTTTTCTGATTGATAGCGGAGAAAAGTTTGATGTAGATTATTCCAATTTTTATGAAATTGAATTCCGAAATTTTAAATTTAGTGCTAACAAAAAGAAATGTTTTGTTTGCAAAAACTTTTTCGAAAAAGATTTAGAAAAATATGCTAAAAAGATAATTTCTAGAATAGAAAAATTTGAGTTTGATTCTTTTTTAGTTGGTTGTAGACCTAAGGAAGAGATGATAAAAGCTGAAGAGGAAATTTTTGAAAAAATTGGGATAGAGTTTGTTGAAAGAATAAAAGAAGAAATTAATAGGGAAGTTGGAAAAATTATTGAAAAAAAATTGAAGAAAAAGTTTGACCCTCAAAATCCAGATATAACGATTTTGCTTGATTTAGAAAATGATAGGATTTCAGTTCAAATTAAAAGCTTGTTCATTTTCGGAAAATATAAAAAGCTAGTAAGAAATATTCCACAATCAAAATGGATTTGTCGATATTGTAAAGGGAAAGGTTGTTTAAAATGTAAAGGTAAAGGTAAGCTCTATCCAACTTCTGTGCAGGAAATAATTGAAAAACCTTTGTTGAAAGAAACAAAAGCAAAAAAATCAAAGTTTCATGCAAGTGGTAGGGAGGATATAGATGCTCGTTGCTTGGATTATAGACCATTTGTAATAGAGTTAGTTAAACCTTTAAAAAGAAAAATTAATTTAGCAAAAATAAGAAGAGAAATAAATAAATCAAAAAAGATAAAGGTTTCATCTTTTAAATTTGTAGATCATTCTCTTGTAAAGCAAATAAAAAGTCAAAGAAATGATAAAACTTATTTAGTTGTTGTAACTTTTTCTAAAAAAATTGATGAAAAGAAGCTGAAGGAAATTAAAAAATTAAAAACTGTTATAGAGCAAAAAACACCTCTTAGGGTTTTGCATAGAAGAGCAGCAAAAACTAGAAAAAGATTAGTGAAGAGTATTAGATGGAAGTTAATATCAGCTAAAAAATTAGAGTTGAAAATAAGAGCACAGGCTGGACTTTATATAAAAGAGCTAATAACTGGAGATAATGGCAGAACAAAACCAAATCTAGCTGAAATTTTGGAAAATAAACCTAAAAAGATTTTGTTGGATGTAATTAAAATCCACGGTTAAAATTCTTTTATAAACATAACTACTAAAATAAATTATGGTCAAAAGATCTAGAGGTTTTCGCTCAAGAACAAGAAAAAAATTGAAACAAATAGCTGGATATAGACCTCCAATTACTAAATTTTTGCAAGAATTTGATATAGGACAAAAAGTAGTTATTGATATAGAGGCAAGTAGTCAAAAAGGTGTGCCTCATCCAAGATATGTTGGAAAAGTTGGAGAAATAATAGGCAAAAGAGGTAAAAGTTTTATAATTAAAATAGAAGATGGTGGTACTGTTAAAAAAATAATTGCAAGACCAGAGCATTTAAAGGTGGTTTAATGAGAGTTTTGAAAGAAAGATATATACCGGATGCAATGGCTTTGAAATATTTAGAAGAAAAGGAGAAAGAAGAGCTTAAGTACGAACAAAAAAATGCTTTAGACCATTTGAAAAAATTTGTGAAGATAGATAGCAAACAAGCTGAAAAGTTGATGAAAGAATTGGAAAAAATAAAAAGTTTGAGAGATAGGCATATCGCTGCTATTATAAACTTTTTACCAGAAGATAAAGAAGAGTTAAAAATTGTTTTGCATAAAGATTTTAATTTGTTGAAAGAAGAAGAGGTTAATCAAATCTTGGAAATTATTAAGAATATTTAAGGTGATTCTATGCCGGCAAAAGACGAATATTTAATTATTCTTGATTTTTTTCCCCATGGTAAGCCTGGGGATAAAAGAGCAGAGCCATTAGCCCAAGGAATAGGCCAAGATTTCTTTAATCTTTTAGAGGTTGTGATAAAAGAGGGAATAAGTGTTAAGCCCTTAGATAAAGTTTATATTGGGGAAGAGAAGAGAGATGAAGTAAAATATATAAGAGGAAGAATAAGGTATGAAGAATTAACAACCTATGCAAAAGATTTGCTAGAAAAAGTTGTGGAAGAAATAATTGATAAAAATGAAAAAAGATTTGTAGAATTTTTTAATAGAGCTGGTCCACTAACAACTCGTTTGCACAGCTTAGAACTCTTGCCCGGAATAGGAAAAAAACATATGTGGGAAATAATACAAGAAAGGAAGAAAAAACCTTTTGAGAATTTTGATGATCTCCAAAAAAGAGTTCCTATGTTGCCAAATCCTAAGAAAATGATAGTAAGAAGAATAATTGAAGAGTTGCAAAATAGAGATAGACATAGATTATTTATCGCAAGATAGATTTTCTTGATCCTGCAACGCAAATCCAGAATAGGCCGCCAAGCATTATAAGAAATAATGAAACTAGAATTGCTATTAAAAGAGAAATATAATCAACACCAATTTTCATTTCTATTTTTCCTGCAAAGACTGCACCAAGAAAAATTAATAAGCTTCCAATTAACCAAAAAATCGCAGCTTTTAGATTTTTCTTCATAATATTAATTAGATAATAAAATTCAAATTTATAACAACTCAAAAAAGTTATAAAATTTTATATTTATTTCTAATTCAATTTGATTTATGAGATTGTCAAAAGAAGATAGAGCAACAATTGTCGGAATAACAGCCTTTCTTGCAGTTGGTTTAGTTTCATATTTTGTAGTTAAATTAAATTGGTATCCTACACTTATAGTCTCAGCTATAATAGCTTGTATAATTGGTTTAGTTTCCTATAAGTGGTAAAAATGAAAGAATATTTTGATTTACTGTCAAGAATTTTAATTTGGGGTGGTATCTTGTTTATCCTTCTATTCTTTCTACTTAAACAATTTAGAATAATAGCTTCGCCAAACTTGCTTGAAAATCTAATAATTTTCATACTAGGTTGGTTGATTAGATTGGAAGTAGAACTTAAAATCGGATTCAAGGAAATTGATTCTAAGCTAAATTTAATTTCAGATTTTAAAAAATGTAAAAAATTATAATTTAAGCTAATAGACGAGTTATAGAAACTATATCATATTCCCCAATATCTTCTATACTTTTTACTTTACTTTCCAGATTTTCTAATTCTCCCTCTCTCTCTTCAATAATTTTAGAAATTTTTATTGCATTTAAGCCAAATGCTATTGGCTCAACCTCAATTTTTTCTGGCATAATTTCTTTTTCAATTCTTTCCTTTAATCTCTCAATATCAACTTCAGCGCTTTTTGGCAAAATTCTAAATATAACTTCAACTCTCATGGTCCCACAAATCCGCATTTTGGGCAAGTATATTTATTTCCCAATGCTTTGCATTTCCTACATCTAATAATAATTGCTTCTAAGCAACTTGGACATTCGAACTTAACAAAAGTCTCTTCTGCTCCTATATGCATTCCACAACTTATGCAATTCATAATTAATTAAATTGAAAATCTACTTTTTTATAGATTGCCCCCGTAGTTTAGCTTGGATAGAACGCAGGCTTGCGGAGCCTGAGACCTGGGTTCAAATCCCAGCGGGGGCATGGAACTCTAATTCCTTTCCCTTTATTGTTAAACATAAATTGCCTTAAACTTTAAATTATAAATTATGAAGCTTCTAATTCCACCATCTTTAAAAAAGAATGATGTGATAGGTTTTGTGTCACCTTCTGCTGGTTTGGCAGGAATTTTTAAATATAGAGTTAAAAGAGCAATAAAATGGTTCAAAAAACAAGATTTAAAGGTAAAATTAAGCAAAAATTTTTGGAAAACTGGCTATATTGCCGGCGAACCAGAGGAAAGAGCTAGAGATTTGAATGAAATGATTTATGACAAAGAGGTTAAAGCAATAATTTGTGCTATTGGAGGAGAGAATTCAATTCAATTGTTAAAATACATTGATTTTAAAACGTTTAGGAAAAATCCAAAGATATTTGTTGGTTTTTCTGATATCAGTGTTTTGCACTTATCGTTCTATAAAACTTCTGGAGTTCAAACCTTTTATGGGCCAATGGCCTTAACACAATTTGGAGAATATCCAAAACCATTTGATTATACGATTGAGTATTTCTTCAAGATTGTAATGAAAAGAGAAAAAGTAATAGAAGTAAAACCAACTAATTATACTGACCAATTTTTAGATTGGGCTAAGTATAAAAATGTTGCAAGAACTAGATTCAAAAAAAATGAATTTTTATGGCTTAGAGAAGGAAGAGCAAAAGGTAAGCTTATAGGAGGTTGTTTACCAAGCATTTTGAGAGTTGCTGGAACTAGACATTTTCCTTCTTTTAAAAATTCAATGATTTTCTTAGAAACTCCTGAAGGAGAAAAACCTGGAAAATTTTATCCAATAGAAAAGGTTGATGCAAATTTAAGTCAATTAATAGAAATTGGAATATTTGATAAAGCAAAAGGTTTGATTTTAGGAGTTCCCTACCAATATACAGAAAAAATGAAAAAAGAATTTTATCAATTAATTTTGAAGAGATTGAAAGATTTTGATTTTCCAATTTTAGCTAATGTCAATTTTGGTCATACCGATCCAATAATAACCATTCCATATGGAAGTACAGGTATTTTAGATTCCTATCAAAAAACATTTTTTATAAGAATCTAAAATTTTACACCATTCGCATATATCATAAGATCTAGAAAAAATTTCCCTACTTTCAAAAAATTTCTTCGTATTTATTGAGATAGAACATAACTTTATTAACTAAATTATTTTAAAACGCCAAATAAACAATAATAACTTCTAGAATCAACCCATATTTTGGTTTTAAAATCTTTAAACTCTCTTCTCAAGATTTCTTTATTGAATTTATAATGAATTAGACCTTTTTCATCACCGCCAAGAATTATGTAAGTTCTGGGAGCTATGAATTTTATTCCATATAACTTTTCTCTAGGAATATACTTTTTAGGGAGCTCCTTCCTTACAGTTATAAAAATTAAACCATTTGGTTTTAATACACGTTTAATTTCCTTTATAGCTCTTCTTATATCTCTTATTCTTCCATGATTTAAAACTCTTACACTTATTATTGCATCGAAAAAATTGTCTTTATACGGAAGCTTCTTATGAATATCTCCAATCTTTAAATGAGTTTTAAGCCCCTGTTTTTTAAGTCTTCTTTTTGTAATTTTTATTCCTTCATTAGAAATGTCAATACCATAAACATCAAAACCACATTTTGCTAAATAAACAGTATGTCTACCAGCACCACAACCAAGATCAAGAACTCTCTTAACTTTATTTTTCTTAAATAATTTAGTAATTTTTGGTATATCTTCCTGTATTCTGGTAAAGTTTTCACCCTTTTCTCTGAAAATCTTATTCCAAACTTTTTTAGCTGACCTTCTCATAATTACAATAAAATTCTTTGATTAAAATTTTATGAAGTAATTAGACTTTAAAAGCTTCTTTTACATCTCTTTTTATTCCTTCTGGAGTATTATAATTCTCAATTTTTTCTGGTTTGATCCATTCATAATCTGTATGTTCTGAACTTAATTTTACTTCTCCACTTTTATATTTGCAAAGTATTGTTACGCCAAGAAGTTGTATATTAGTATTTTTAAAAACTGACCAAACTCTTATTGGTTTAATAATTTCTATTTCTAAATTTGTTTCTTCTTTAACCTCTCTTTTTAAAGATTCATATGGCTCTTCACCGAAACTTATTTTTCCACCAGGTAAATCCCATACTCCTTTAAAGTAATCTTCTTTCTCACTTCTCTTAATGATCAATATCTTTTCATCTTTTTCAATAATTGCTTTTAATGCCAAATGAATTTCCATTGATTAAAAATTGTATTATAAATTGAAATATTTTCAAAAAAAAAAGAATTAATTATGCCAATAGCACTTTTCATTGGAAGATTTCAACCTTTACATAAAGGTCATATTAAGGTAATAGAAGATGCGTTGAAAAAATATGAAAAAGTTTTGATTGGAATAGGGAGTTGTAAAAAAAGTAGAGAAGAAAGGAACCCATTTAGTTATGAGGAAAGGAAAAATATGCTTGAGCTAGTTTTTTCAAAAGAAATAAAAGAAAATAAAATAGAAATTTTTGGAATTGAAGATAGAGAAAGTGATGAAGAATGGACGAATGAAATAATTAATAAAATTAATTTTGATGTTATTATAACTGGTAGCGATTGGGTAGAGAAATGTTTTGAGAATAGAAAGCAAATAGAAAAAATTGAAGAAATAGAAGCTAAGATATTGAGTGGAACTAACATAAGAAAGATGATGAAAGAAGGAGAAGAATGGGAAAAATGGGTTGATGAAAGGGTAGTGAAGTATATTAAGAAAATAGCGTTAAAAGAATTTTTTAATAATTTAAAAATTTGAAAAATTATTTAATTTTAACTTTCATAAAATCAAAAGCAACTTTTGTATTTGGAAAAACTTTCTTTGCCTCTTCTTCCAATTCTTTAATATTTGTATATCTTCTGCTAATATTAGTTAAAATTAGTTGCTTGACTTTTGCCTTTTTAGCTATTCTTGCAGCTTGTTTAACATTTGTATGAGCCTTTCCTTTCATTTCATCTGGCTCTAAAAATGTTCCATCGTGAATTAGCAAATCTGCATTTTCTGAAATTTTTACCATATTTTCACAAGGTTTTGTATCTCCACTATAAACAATCTTTTTTCCTTTTTTTATGTCAGCAACTTCTTCTATGCTAATCTTCTTTCCTCTATAAGTTGCCACACCTTCTTTCTTTAACTTCTTCAACCACCTACCTCTTTTCAATCCAAGTTTTTTAAGCCTGTTTAAATTTATGCTCCACTTATCTTTTTCCTTAAAGCAAAATGCTACTGCTGGCACAGTATGCAAAACAGGAATAGAATAAATCTCATATTCTTCGTTTTCATCCACTTTAGTTATTTTATTTCCATGAAAAGGTACATTTATTGCTTTTACTGGAAATCTTGATCCGTAATAACCTAAACTTAAAATATTGCTTACGAACTTTTCAGCTTCTGGAGCAAAAATTTGCAATTCCCTTTTCCTTTTTTCTAAGTTCATAGTAGCTAGCAAAGGAATTAAGCCAGCGAAATGATCAGCATGCCAATGTGTAATAAAAATTTTATCTATTTGCATATAGCTAATTCCAGCTATCATTAAATTTTTTTGTGTTCCCTCACCACAATCAAAAAGAAAAGTTTCTTTCCCTTTACCAAAATATTCTAATGCAATAGCTGGATGATTTCTATCTTTAGTAGGAATTCCAGCAACTGTGCCAAGAAATGTTATTACTATCATTATATTCTATATTAATTTTTCTTTTGTGAAATATTTTTTTAAGAAGATAGCAAATTTTCTATTTTTCAAAAGTAAAATAACTTCACTACCAGCAAATATATCAAAGCCTTTAGCTAATTTTTCAGCTATATAATTTGGAATACCTTTAGCCACTAAAATTTCAAATGATTTACTTAAACTATCAATAAGCTTTTCTTTTGCAGTTAAAAATCTTCTTTTTGTTTCAACAACCCATCTTATTCCCTCAACATATGGACCATTAATTGTATCCTCTTTATACTTTTCCAAAAAATTCTTTGAATCTTTTAAATCAAAAATTATTGGTCCAACTCTTTTTTCCACTTCTGGCAATTTCCAAATTTCAAATTCAAACAAAACATAGCAAAATTCTTCATCTGCAAAAACTGCTTTTTTCATTACCTTAAAATCATATTCTTTCAAAATGGAGCAAACTCTATCTGCAAATTTTGTTAGTTGAGGCCAGAGAATATCTTCAATAACATCAGGCTTTTCAAATTTTAAAACTATAATTTCTGTTTCTCTCTTTCTTAACTTTTTAATATAATCTTCCTCTCTCATAGGCTTAATTTCTTTCGGAAAGAAGAATTTATTGCTAGGATTTTTAAGAAATGCCTTTGCTAATTTTTTAAATAGAAAGAAGTTTCTGGGTGAAAGAGCAGCAGCTGTATTTCTATTTTTATCAACAGGATCTATTAAAATGAGAGGCTGGTTTTTAAACATCATTTTTAATTTTTCAAAATCTTTTTTTGTATAATATTTTTCTATATCGATTATTTCTCCAGGATTCCACTTTACAGCTTCTTTTAAAAGATTTAAGAATTTTTTATACTTTATTATTAAAAGTTCACAGCTATAACCAGAAAATCCTTGAGTTTTAGCGTCAGCACCATAAATTTCATTTGCTTTTAAAAACTGCTTTAATAATCTAACCTCGTTACTCATAGCTTTTTTAAAATTTTTTTCTAGATATCGAACATGGAAAGGGGTTCTATCCACTGCAGACTTTATTTTCTCCAAACTTTTTAGCTCATAGCAAGGTACAATATCAATATCTATTCCATCTACATTACCAGAAACATAAGGATGTTCTGCATATTCGATTTTAAAAGTACCTTTCAATTTTCTCACAACCTTTTTACCTATTCTTAAACCCAAATTTTCCATTCTCTTTTCTTTCATTTCCTCTGGAAACATAATAAAAATATCAAATTCTAGCTTGTCAGGAAGCCAAGTATTTCTTGTTATAGAGCCAGCTAAAATAGCCTTTGCTTTATATTTTTTCGCTTCAGCCTTAACAAGTTTTAAAGCCTTGTTTGCAACTCTTTTAAGATGCACTTCTTGCTCTTTTGACGGCTTAATTTCTTTTAAAACTTCTCTAAAAATCAGCGAATATTTTTTCATATTTAATTATTTGGTAGCAAGTGTAAAATTTTTTACAGAGAGATTTAAATATTTTGCTACTAAAGAATAGTAAAATTTATATATTGTAACTACTATTTAGTAATCATGGGAAAGGAAGAAAAAGAGCAGCTTTTATTTCAACAACTCTACCAAACACAGCAAGAACTATTTAATGCAAGAAGTGTTAAAAGAGTAAAGTTTTTACAAAGAAAGCTGAAATATTTGCAGCAAATGATAAAAAGCATGTCTTAAAGCAAATTGTTGAACGAATTTATAAATTCTTTTTCTTTACCTCTAATAATTATTCCAGATGCAGCTAACGAATGTCCATCTCCAAAACCACCATTCTGTTTGCAAGCTTCTGGTAAAACTTTTGACAAAGGTAATTTTTTACCATTTTTTATTTTCTTTTCCAAGAAAATTGGAACTCTGCCAGAAACTTTTGTATAATCTTTTTTTAACGGTTTAAAACTTGGTATTTCTCTTGACATGTACATAAAGCCAAGTAAATAAAGATTTGGTTTAACTATTTTTGTTTGGTAGCGCAAATAAGAACAAAAACTTCCTATAACCTTTACACCCATTCCTTTATAATTATTTTTTGCATGAAACCATTGTACTTGTCTATCTATGTTTAATCCTTTATTTTTTAGTTCTGCTAAGAGCTTTCGATTCGCATTTCTTCTTTTATTTTCTAATTCAATTGCTTTTCTTTCAATTTCTTGATCAAAACCTTCTAAACATAACTTTAACCCTTCTTTAGGCCCATCTTGATAATAACCAACAGAGCCTAGAACAGATAAAAGTGTTGATAATCTTTTATAAGAAAGATTTTTTAAAATTTTAACTTTATAATCATTTTTTGATTTTTCAATTACTTTTCTTCTAATACCATCTTTTACAGGTTCTAAATTTAACCCTTTCAATTCTGGAATTTCTGCAGAACCAATTAATGCTAGATGAGCATATTCTTCTATTTCTTGAGAAATGGTTTTTGCAAAAAAGTATGAAATAGTTGATGCAGATACTTCATCCCCACTTAAGCCATAAAAATCGGGGGAAAGATTTAATACGCAAGATTTTGTAGATTTTTTTGGTTCATGATGGTCAAGAATGAGGGTTGGTATGTTAAATTTATTTAGCTCGCAAATTAGATCTGCATGAGATCCGGCTAAATCTGTAAATGTTATAAGGTTATAATTGCTATTATAAATTTCCTTTAGTACCTCGGGATAAGCCTTTTCTAAACTTACTGCCTTTACTTCAAAATTTAATTTTTCCAATCCTTTAATTGCTAAAGCTGCTGAGCATATGCCATCAGCCTCATTATGATGAACTAAAAGAGCTTTATTCCCAGATTTATACACATTTTTAACAAAATCTACAGCCTTTTCCAAGCCTTTGAAAAATTTTTGATAGGTCATCCAAATATAGATTAAATTTGCAATAAAAATTTCTTTCACATTTTTCAATTTCTTTTTGAAATGAAGAAAAGAATTACTAAAAAAATGAAGGAAGAATTTTTCTATTATTTGAGCAGGGAAAAGAAAAAGCTGGAAATTGTTTTTGAAAAAGTAAAAGTTAAAAAAGAAGGTAAGGAAGTTTTTGAGTTAGCTAAATCTTATTTTAAAGATATGAAATATTTTTTTGATAAAGGGGAATATGTGAAAGTCTTTGAACTTGAAAATTACATTTGGGGAATTCTTGACACATTGGCAAATTTTAATTTGCTAATAATTCCAAAGGAAATAAGGAAATGGTTTAAAGTTTAATAGCCCCGCCCGGATTCGAACCGGGGTTTCCGGCTCCAGAGGCCGGCGTCCTTGACCGCTAGACGACGGGGCTATCTATATAATTATTTGCATTATCTTTTTAAACTCTAAAATAGAATTAATTTTTGATAAGGATGAAAGGTGGGTGCCAAACACACTAATACTTTTTCTTTTAATAATTTTAATTATTGTAATTGGGTGATTAGATGAGAATATTGCAGCAACATGTTGACTTCATAGAATTTGAGCCAGTGGAAAAAGAAATTGAGATTGCAGAAGAAACAGAGAAAAAGAAATTTAGGTTTGAAGAAATATTAGTTCTTTTTGTTTCTATTGAAAAAAACGATGATGAGAAAGTTGCAGAAAAAGCAATCAAAGAGATAAAAGACTTTTTGAAAATTTTGAAAATAAATAAAATTTTAATTTATCCATTTGCGCATTTAAGTAATCAGCTTGCTAAACCAAATACTGCACTAAAAATTTTGAAAAAGATGGAAGAATTTGCAAAGAAAAATGGAATAGAAACTTACAGAGCACCTTTTGGCTGGACAAAATCTTTTCATTTAAAATTAAAAGGTCATCCTTTGGCTGAGCAATTGAGGATATATGAAGTTAAAGAAAAAGAAAGGGAAGAGGTATCAAAGGCTTTAAAAATTGAAGAAAAAAAAGTAAAATCAAAATGGTACATTTTAGAGCCAAACGGTAATTTAGTTTCGGTAAAAGAATTTGATTTCACAAAACATAAAAACCTGGAAAAATTTGCGAAGTATGAAATTGAAAAGTCGAGAGTTGTTAAGAAAATACCCCCGCATGTAATTTTGATGAGAAAGTTGGAAATTGCTGATTATGAGAGCGGTAGTGATCCTGGTAATTTGAGGTATTATCCTGCAGGAAGATTAATTAAATCTTTGCTTGAAGAGTTTGTAACGAGGAAAGTTATAGGATTTGGTGCAATGGAAGTTGAAACTCCAATAATGTTTGATTATAATCATCCAGCATTTGTGAGTTATTTAAATAGATTTCCAGCTAGGCATTATGTTTTGAGAAGTGGTAAAAAAGATTACTTTATGAGGTTCAGTGCTTGTTTTGGCCAATTTTTAATTAAAAAAGATATGCAAATTTCTTACAAAAATTTACCACTAAGAATGTATGAGTTGACAAGGTATAGTTTTAGAAGGGAGAAAAGTGGGGAGTTGGTTGGACTAAAAAGATTAAGGACATTTACGATGCCGGACATGCATACTTTATGCAAAACTTTGGATGAAGCAAAAAACGAGTTTAAAAATCAATTTAAGTTTTCTTTGCAAGTTTTAAAGGAAATTGGATTTGATGAAAAGGACATAGAAACAGCAATAAGATTTACCGAAGATTTTTGGAAAGAAAATAAAGAGTTTATCATTTCGCTTGTGAAAATAATTAATAAACCGGTATTAATCGAAATGTGGAATTTTAGATATGCCTATTTTGATCCTAAGTTTGAGTTTAATTTTGTTGATGCCTTGGACAAGGCTTCTGCCTTATCAACAGTTCAGATTGATCATGAAAATGCTGAAAGATATGGAATAACTTATATTGATGAAGATGGGAAAAAGAAATATCCGTTTATTTTGCATTGTTCACCAAGCGGAGCAATTGAAAGAGTAATGTATGCTTTACTTGAAAAAGCTTATATGAAGGAAAAAAGTGGAAAAGTACCCTCTTTACCTTTATGGCTTTCTCCAACTCAAGTAAGGTTAATCCCTGTTTCTGAGAAATATATTAAAGCCTGCGAGGAAATTGCTGATAGAATTGAAAAAGAAAATATAAGAGTTGACATTGATGATAGGAATGAAAGTGTGAAGAGGAAAGTAAGAGATGCAGAAATTTCGTGGTGTCCTTACATTATAGTTGTTGGAGAAGAGGAAGTTAAGTCAAATAAGTTGTCAGTTAGAATAAGGGAAAGGGGAGGAATTGTAAAAATGGATCTTAATAGTTTGATCAAGGAAATTAAGGGTAAAGTTGAAAGTAAACCTTTCAAAAAACTTCCATTGCCAAAATACTTGTCTAAAAGGCCTATCTTTGTTCCTTGGGGTAAATAGATTATTTAAAGGTTTTTGCTTTATCCCAAATTAATTTAAAGAATGGTTCCATTAAATTGCTAGTTGCATGCTCACTTTTTGTCCACAATGCCATTCCTTGTGCAACATTTACTTTTGGATTTGTTAAATCAAATAAAAGTTCTTTTTCATCAACAAGAACTAAATTACCATAAACAGGTAAAGTTTTTGGATTTAAAACTTTTACTTTTGCTATTTGGGAAAGAGGTTGCAAAATATCTAGAGATTGAGCAGTTGTTACAGCAATATTTATATCAATACCTTTTTCTTTAGCTTCTTTTAAAAGTTCTAAATAATTTGTGAAAATTTCGTTCAAAATTTTTGGAGATGCTAATATGTTTATCTTTTTCTTCGCATTTCTTATCATATTTTCAAACTGCCTATAAAACATGAATTTTCCTTTTAGGGTTCCAGTAACATCTTCTGGTTGAATAATTTCTACACTTTTTTGATAAACTTGGTTTAACTCTTTAAGAACTTCTGAACTCTTAAGCTCATCAACTTTTGCCTGTAAACTTCTAAGTCTCTCTTCAATTTTCTTTTTAACATTTTCTAAAGCTTGTTCCGGAGCTACAGCTACAAATTTAATTGGTTTTCCTGGTTGGATTATTACCAAACCTTTTTCTGCCAAACTTTCAAGTGTATCATAACATCTAGACCTTGGTACATTTGACATTTCTGCTAATTCTCCAGCAGTAGCTGTTCCTTTTGCAAGTAAAGAAACCCAGATTTTCCTTTCATAAAGATTTAATCCAATTCCTTTTAATGCATCCATCGTCTTTTCGCTTACTACCATAATTTAAATTCACCACTAAAAGATTATAAATGTTTCCTAATGAATTTTTTATGAGAAAGTTTTTATATTCTTTTACAAAAATTTTAAAAATATTTTCAAATAAATTATAAAAATTATCCAGCTCTTCCTTGAGATTTAAACAATTCTTTAATTCTATCTATAGTATCAGCTTCTTCTGGACTTTTATCTTCTCTTACTCTAACTAATCTTGGAAATCTTAAAGCAAATCCAGATTCATAATTCGGTGATTTTTGAATTTCTTGATATGCTACTTCAACAACAACTTTAGGTTTAAGATAAACTTCTCTTCCCCTTTCTTTTAATATTAATGGCTTTAAAGTTTCTGTCATAAGTTTGAATTGGTCTTCTGTTAAGCCAGTTCCCATCATACCACAGCGCAAGAAATCTCCGGTGTCAGGATCTCTACAAGCTAAAACATATGAGCTTAACCATTTTGCTCTTGTTCCAGTTCCCCATTCAGCCCCTACTATAACTAAATCTAAAGTTTCCATTATCGGCTTAATCTTATACCATCCACCAACATGTCTTCCAAAGACGTAAGGAGAATTAAGAACTTTTAAAAATATTCCTTCTTGCTTCGCATTTAATGCTTCATGATAAAATTTTTCCAGATCTTTTAAATTGTCACTTATTATTTGCTTTGCTAGTTGAAACTTTTTCGGAATAATATTAACTATTTTTTCCAACATTTTTCTTCTTTCTACAAAAGGTTTTGAAATTAAAATTTTTCTATCTACATAAACAACATCAAATAAATTAACCTGAATTGGAATTTGCTTCATCATTTTTTCAATTTCATATTTTCTATGAATTCTTTGGCTTAAAACCTGAAATGGCATTGGTATATTTGTTTTTGGATCGACTGCTAATGCTTCACCCTCAACAATACATTCCTCTGCTTTTAATCCCTTTCTAGTCAATTCAACTATATCTGGAAATTGTTTCGTAATATTTTCTAATCTTCTTGTAAATATCCAGACTTTATTTCCTTTTTTATGTATTTGTACTCTAACACCATCAAATTTCCATTCTGCAGCAACTTTTCCAAATTCTTTAATTACACTTTCAATATTTTTTGCAGCTAAGCCAAGCATTACTTGTATTGGTTTGCCTAAAATTGGTTTAACTTTTTTTAATCCTTTAATTCCTTTTTCTTTTGCAATTTTTGCAACTTCTCCAAAATCTGATAAAATATTCCATGCATATTCAACAGCTTTAATAGCTTCTTCCTTTTCCTCTTTTGTACTCTTTTCTGAAATTAAAAAGGCTTTTGCAATCGCATCTCTAATTATTCCTTCAGCAGCTCCTGTTCTCAATTCTTCGAGAATAGTTCTTACTATATATATAGCTTCTCTTGGCTCTGCCGAAGTTAAAAGTTCAGCAATTACACTTAACTTTTTTTCTTGCGATTTTTCTCCAGTTATTAATGCAAGCTTTCTTATTTTTTCAAAAACGTCATTTAATTCTAATTTTTTTCTAAACAGTGTAACTTGCTTTCTTTTTTCTAAACATTCTTTTGCTGTTAATCCTAAATCTCCAGTTTTTTTAAAAATCTCTTCGATTTCTTTTTCTGAATATCCTGTAGCTCTATTTATGGCTTTCATCATCATTTGAGTTGCAATTCCAAGTTCAAGTTGTGTATATTTTGGATAAACTTTTCCTTGGATAAGCAAAACAACTTTTTCTAAGTCTTGAGTAGAAACTTTTCTAAATAATTCAGCTAAAATTTTTGTTTTTTCTAATTTCGAAGTTGTGCTTTCTAATTTTTCATAATAGTCAACGAGAAACGAATACTTCATATTTAAAAGATTAATTTTTTTCTGTTTAAAATTAATCATGGACATAATTCAAGCTTTGATAGAAAGGAAGAGGGCAAATAGCTTTGAGAAATATAAAATAGATGAAAAGTATCTAGGATTAATATTACATGCAGCAACCTATGCTCCATCTGCTGGGAACTTAAAACCGTGGGAATTTGTTATAGTTGAAAATGAAGAGGTAAAAAGAAAAATTGCAAAATTTTCTTTAAATGAGGAAAAGATAGTTCAAGCATCGATATTAATTGTTGTTTGCATTGATGAGAATAAAGTCGAATTAAAGTATCCGGAAAAAAAGGATGAATATATTTTGCAAGATGTTGGAAGTGTTTCTACTTATATAATGCTAGCTGCAAAAGGCTTAGGCTTAGATAGCGATTGGGTAAGAGTTTTTGATAAAGAAAAGATTTCAAGATTGCTTGAACTTAAGGGAAATGTAATTCCATACGCAATTATATTGCTTGGAAAAGCAAGAGATTTTCAGTTCGAAGGAGAATTGCCTTTTGAAAATATTTCACACAAAGAAAAATATAGTGGAAAATTTGAGAAAGGAATTTCAGAGATTTTTAAAGAAGCAATAAATTCAGCGCTTGAAAAAATTAAGAATAAAAGTTAAATTAATATTCGTAAACAAAAATATTTTTAGTGAGCTTATGAGAAAAACCACAGTATTTTTATTTTTAATAGCATTGCTTTTAATGCAGTGTGTTAAGGCAGAAATTTCTTTTTCACTAAGTGAAAAGGAAGTATCGTTGCTTACAGGAGAATCAAAAAGAGTTTATATAACCATAGAGAATAAGGGAGTAAGAGATGATGTTTATATCATTTCAATCTGGCCAAACAAATTTGATGATGTAACTTTAATGCAAAAAGATTATAGAGTTGATGTTAAAGCTAGAGAAAGTGAAACAACATATTTTACTATAACAGCTCCTGAAACTGCAAGAGTCATGCATTCTGTGATCAAAGTTTTTGTACAATCATTAAATACCGGAGAAATTTCATCAGACGTTCTAATAATTTCGGTAAAAAGAAAATTTGCATTAAATATCGAAAATATAACTTTAAATAAAGAAAGCTATAAACCAAATGAAACATTAGAAGCAATTGTAAAAGTAGAAAATAAAGGAGGGTATAGCGAGGAAGGATACTTAAAATTTTCAATTTGGAAAAATAATGAAAAGCAGTTTGAGGATGAGAAAGAGGTTAGACTTGGTGCATGGGAAGTAAAAAACCTGAACTTCTCTTTTGATATTTTGACAACCCATGAACCAGGGGAATATGAAGTTAAAGTTACGCTTTTAACAAAAGATGGTAAAGAGATGGGAACTATTTCAAAACCTTTTTACATAGAAAAGGTTGAAACATATGTGATACAAAAAGTTGAGACACCATTTTTCCTTGGAAAAACGGTTGAATTTCATATTAAAAATACAGGGAATTCGCCAATTACAGTTGATGTTAAAGAGGAAATACAAAGATATTTACAACCATTTTTGAGATATGAAGTACAACCAAATTCGAGTTTGGTGGAAAAGGAAAAAGCTGTTTTAATTTGGAAAGTGAGTTTAGAACCTCAAGAAGAAAAATCAATTTCTTATTCTCTACATTTCTATCCAATAGTCTTGCTAACAATAGTTGTTGTAATATTAGGATATATCGGTTATATACTAACATTTACAGTAAGTATAAGAAAAATAAGTACATATAGAGGGACTTTAACTCCTAAGAAAGAAATAACAGTTTCGATAGAAGTTAAGAATAGAAAAAGATATGAAATAAACAATTTAGTGATTGAGGATTTTGTTCCAGGAATTGTTAAGGTTGTACCAGAATTTGCAACTCTAAAACCAAGTATAAAAAGAACAAGTGAAGGAACAATTTTAACTTGGAAAATTCCGGTATTACATCCATATGAAGAAAGAATATTAACCTATAAAATAAAACCAGTTGTCAAAATTATTGGAAGCATTAGATTACCAAGAGTAAAATTAAGGTATAAAGAAAAAAGAATTAAGAAAACTATAATGTCAAAAAGTGTAGTAATAGGCAGATAAAATTTTTATTTTCTTTATTTATTATTTTATTTAACCCCGCCTAGCTCAACTGGTAGAGCGTCCGGCTGTATCGGTATTGAGAGGCCAAAGGCGAGTGCATTGGCACTTGCTCGGAGCCGATGCTCGGTTAATACCGGAAGGTTGGGAGTTCAAATCTCCCGGCGGGGACTTTTTAACTTTTTCTGAAAACGTTTCAACAAACAAAACCTTTAAATAATAACTTTACTTATTAAAATTTGGTTGGCGGCCAAAGCGGAGGGGAAACACCCGGTCCCATTCCGAACCCGGAAGTTAAGCCTTCCCGCGATGTGAAGAGTACTGTGGTGCATGCCACGGGAAATTCACGACGCTGCCAACTATTTTACTTTCGTTCGGAAAGTTTCTTTGAAACACTTCAATCTACTTTTAACTATTTACTAAAACTCTGAGAAGCTTACTTACTTTTTTCCCAATAGCTGAACCAGTAGCACAAGAAGTATCCAAAAGGTGTTATCATTGAGCAAATCTCTTATTTATGAAGTTTGTTAATGCAACTCTTTTATATGTTATAGCTAAATGAGGTAAGACATACTTTTCTATAAATAAACGATTTTTATTTGACACATAAAATTCGAGTTCATACTACTTTCCTTTAATTTTTCTCCCACAAAGTTTACTTTCTCTTTGCCTTTTTACAAATTGCATACTCCATTTTAACCTCCTTTTGATTAATTTGTAAAGTTTAGAGAGCGAAAAACTTCCAGTTATTCTGATTACACATTGTGGATACTTTTTTCTTTTTATGCGGATATTTCCATCTCCATCTATTATTCCAGCTAAATAACTGCCAAGCAGAGAATCTTTATTCAAAATCCAGTTAGGTATAACATATTTCTCTTTTAAACCTAATTCATCAAACTTATCTCTGAATTCTGATATACCTATCTGATACATTAAAATGTTCCTGGTTTTTAATTTTACAATTTTAACTTTTCTTCCCAATTTTTCTTCACTTATTTCTTTAAACTTAAGAAGCATTTCTTTTGATTTTGGTGAAACTTGCAGAGAGACCAGTGTTTGTAAACATATTCTATTCTTAAATCTGCGCTTTACGATGGATCCATCAGCATGTACAACTCCTATCCAATAGGCTAATTTTTCATCTTTCATACAATCTAGTTCCTAATAAGAAATAATAACTTTTTTCAAAGTAGAGGTCCGGTAAAAACTTTAAATATAAAATTCTCTATTAATCTTAATTAAGCCCCGATCGTCTAGCGGCCTAGGATACAGGCCTGTCACGCCTGAGGTTTAAACCGGCGAATGACGCGGGTTCGAATCCCGCTCGGGGCGTTTTTTAGTGATAAACGAAAAGTTTAAAAACAATAAAAAGTAAAATATTTACACTATAGGCGGCTCGGTAAAAAATTTAAAAAAGGTGTTGGATGAATAATAAAATATTTTTAGAGTTACTTAACACTTTTGTTAAAGAAAAAGGATTAGTTAGATTTCAAATAGAGTCTTACAATGATTTCATCACTCGAAGGATTCCTAAAATTTTTAAGGAAATTGGAGAGATAAAACCAGAAGTGCCAGATATAGGAGAGTTAAGAATAAAGCTTGGAAAGTTTATGATAGGTGGACCTTCTATTAAAGAAGCTGATGGAAGTGTAAGAGAAATTTTACCTATGGAAGCAAGATTAAGAAATTTAACTTATGCTGCTCCAATGTTTGTTGAAATGACACCAATTCTTAACAATATTGAAAGCGAGAGTGTTATGGTTAATTTTGGTGATTTGCCAGTTATGGTTAAATCAAAGATTTGTCCTCTATCCAAAATGGATAGGAATGAGCTAATTGAAGCGGGTGAAGACCCGGATGACCCAGGTGGATATTTCATAGTAAATGGAACTGAAAGGATTTTGGTAATGGTTGAGGAAATTGCCCAAAACAAAATAATTGTCACAAAAGAAGATACTGGTAGCATTACCGAAATTGCAAGAATTCATTCTGAAAAGGAAGGATATATTCAAAGACATTTAATTGAAAGAAGGAATGATGGAATGATTTTTATAAGTTTTGCAAATGTTACAAGATTACCAATTATAATATTAATCAAAGCTTTGGGATTGATAAAAGATAATGAAATAATTGCTGCAATTTCAACAGATGAAGAAATTTTGGAAGAATTTTATTCGAATATATACGAATGCGAAGTCACAACTCAAGAAGAAGCTTTAGAAGCTATTGGTAGACATATAAAAATTCCACAAAAAGAATATCAAATCGAAAGAGCAACCCGCTTAATAGATAGATATTTGTTACCTCATTTAGGCCAAGATTCAACAAACAGATTAGAAAAAGCATTATTTTTATGTAAAGCAATAGAGAAAATAATTAAATTGCATTTGGGAAAGATTGAAGAAGATGATTTAGACCATTACTCTAATAAAAGATTAAGATTGGCTGGAGATCTTTTAGAAATTCTATTAAGATCAATTTTACTTGGGAAATGGGGTTTGATAACTAGAATAACTTACAATTATCAAAAGCTAACAAAAAGGGGAAGATTACCACCTTTACAAGCAATAGTTGAATCAAACGTTTTAACAAATCAAATTGTTTCAGCTTTAGCCATAGGAACATGGGTTGGAGGAAGAACTGGTGTAAGTCAAAGATTGGAAAGAGCAAATTATTTAAAAACATTAACTCATATGAGAAATGTTTTATCACCATTAACTTCTACGCAAGAACATTTTGAAGCTAGGGAATTACATCCTACGCATTGGGGTAAATTATGTCCAAGTGAAACTCCAGAAGGTGCAACTATTGGATTAAGAAAATATTTAGCTTTAATGGCTGAAGTTACGAAGGGTGCAGATGAAAAAAGTTTGAAAAATATAATGGAGGTATTGAAATGACTTCAATATTTTTAGACGGTAGATATATTGGAAAAACGGAAAATCCAGAAAAAATAGTTAAAACTATAAGGGAAAGAAGAAGGTTAGGCTTAATCTCAGACCAAGTAAATATAGCTTGGCATAAGCATCTAGATATAATAAATATTTCAACAGAATCTGGAAGAGTTAGGAGACCTTTAATAATAGTTGAAAATGGAAAGCCAAAATTAAAAGAGGAACATATAGAAAAATTGAAGAGAGGAGAATGGAAATGGGACGATTTAATAAAAAATGGAATAATTGAATATTTAGATGCAGAAGAAGAGGAAAATGCATATATTGCTTTAAGAGAAGAAGATTTGACAAATGAGCATACTCATCTTGAAATTCATCCTTCTTTAATTTTAGGTCTTTCTAGTAGTCATATTCCTTATGCAGAATTTGATAGAGGAGATAGAGTAAATTATGGTGCAAAAATGCATGGGCAAGCTATAGGTGTTTTTTCTTCTAACTTTTTACTAAGAGTAGATACAAAATCTAATATTTTAGTTTATTCTCAAGTCCCTCTCGTACAAACATTTTCTCATAAAATTTTGAAGGTAGAAGAACATCCTGCAGGTTCAAATGTTGTAATCGCACTTGGTAGTTATTTAGGATATAATATGGAAGATGCTTTAGTATTTAATAAGGCTTCAATAGAAAGAGGTTTATTCTGGAGCATAATGTATAGAACTTACGAAGCTGAAGAAAAGAGGTATATGGGCGGGCAAGAAGACATAATCGGTATTCCTAAGCCTGGAGTAAGGGGTTATGCTGGCGAAGATGCATATAAACATTTACCTGAAGACGGAATTGTAAATCCAGAGACGAAAGTAAATTCTGATGATGTTTTGATAGGAAGAATTTCACCTTTACGCTTCCTTGGTGCGATGGATCAATTTATTACTGGAATTGAAAATATAAGAGAAACTTCCGTAACTTTAAGACATGGTGATAAAGGAATTGTTGATAGAGTTTTTATAACGCAAACAGTTGATGGAACAAAATTAGTTAAAGTTGTTGTAAGAGATTTGAAAATACCAGAAATTGGGGATAAATTTGCTTCTAGACATGGACAAAAAGGAGTAATAGGTTTAATTGCCCCAGCAGAAGATTTACCATTTACTGAAGAGGGAACTGTACCAGATTTACTATTTAATCCACATTCCTTACCAACCCGAATGACCGTAGGTCAATTACTAGAAATTATGGCTGGAAAGGTTGCAGCTCTTTCTGGGGAAATAATTTATTCACAGCCATTTGACCCTGTAAAAGAAGATGAATTAAGAAAGAGATTGAAAGAATTTGGATATAGTGAAGATGGAACAGAAACAATGTATGAGGGAAGAACAGGAATGCCCCAAACTACTTTCATAGGAATTTGCTTTTATCAAAAACTTGATCATTTGGTTTCGAATAAAATCCATGCGAGGTCTAGAGGACCAGTAACTTTACTAACTAAACAACCAACAGAAGGAAGAAGTAAAGAAGGAGGATTAAGATTAGGGGAAATGGAAAAAGATTGCTTAATTGCTCATGGCGCTTCTCTAGTTTTGAAAGAAAGGTTTAGTTCTGATAAAGCTGCTATTCCTATATGTAATGAGTGTGGATTATTTGCAATTTATGATAAAATTAAAAAGAAATATTATTGTCCAGTTTGTGGTGAATCAAAAATTTCGATTATTGAAATGAGTTACGCTTTCAAACTAATGATTGAGGAATTAAAGAGTATGCTAATTTATCCAAAAATAGTTATTTCTGAAGAAATGCCAAAAGTTGAAAGAATTGTTTTTACTGTTTTAAGTCCAGAAATGGTAAAGAAAATGAGCTCTGCAAAAATTACAAAGATAGATTTATATGATCAAGAGGGTTATCCAATCGAAGGAGGATTAATGGATCCTAGATTAGGGGTTGTCGATCCTGGTATAAAATGTAGAACTTGTGGAGGAGGAGTTGGTGAATGTTATGGCCATTTTGGTTATTTAGAATTAACAAAACCAGTAATTCATGTTCATTATGCAAAAACAATATTTACTCTTTTAAAATGTTTTTGTAGGAAATGTAGTAGATTGTTACTTGATGAAAAAACTGTTGAAAAACTTAAAGAAGGAAAAATTTCGGTTAAAGAAGCTAT
The DNA here is from genome assembly GCA_964632185.1 of uncultured archaeon. Classification (GTDB taxonomy): domain Archaea; phylum Aenigmatarchaeota; class Aenigmatarchaeia; order CG10238-14; family CAZWBF01; genus CAZWBF01. Next base: position 16,732 of record CAZWBF010000002.1, on the reverse strand, counting down.
AAGAAAAGTTTTAAAGAAGTGTCCGTACTGTAAAGCTGAGCAAAAGAACTTGAAATTTTTGAAGCCATACACAATAATAGAAGGAAATAAAATATTAAACCAAATACAGATAAGAGAAAGATTAGAAAAAATTGAGGATGAAGAATTGAATCTTTTAGGTCTTAAAGGATTTAGGCCTGAGTGGCTTGTAATAACTTTACTTCCAATTCCTCCTGTAACTGTTAGGCCTTCAATTACTTTAGAAACAGGAGAAAGGTCAGAAGATGATTTAACTCATAAGTTAGTTGATATTGTTAGAATTAACGATAGATTAAGGGAAAATATTGAGTTGGGTGCACCAGATTTCATAATAGAAGACCTTTGGGAACTTTTACAATATCATGTGGCAACTTATTTTGATAACGAACTTACAGGAGTACCTCCAGCTAGGCATAGGTCTGGAAGAGCTTTAAAAACTTTATCTCAAAGATTAAAAACAAAAGAAGGAAGATTTAGAGGTAACTTGGCTGGAAAAAGAGTGAATTTTTCAGCCAGAACAGTTATTTCGCCAGACCCTTTAATCGATATAGATGAAGTAGGTGTGCCAGAAAGAATTGCAATGGAATTAACTATTCCTGTAAGAGTAAATGAAAACAATATAGATTTCTTAAAAAGTTTAATATTAAATGGGCCAAAAACTTGGCCTGGTGCGAATTATGTTATAAGGCCTGATGGAAGAAGAAAAAAGATAACAGAAGAAAATAAGGAAGAGATAGCAAAAGAGATAACAGTTGGATATATAGTTGAAAGGCATTTGATAAATGGAGATGTAGCTTTATTCAATAGGCAACCAAGTCTGCATAGAATGAGTATGATGGCACATAAAGTTAGAGTAATGCCATTCAAAACATTTAGATTGAATTTATGCAGTTGCATTCCTTATAATGCAGATTTTGATGGAGACGAAATGAATTTGCATATACCGCAAACTGAAGAGGCACAAGCAGAAGCAAAAATTTTAATGAATGTAATCAAACATTTGAGAAGTCCTAGGTTTTCAGGGCCAATAGTTGGTGCGATGCGTGACCATATAACTGGTCTATATCTTTTAACTTTGGGTCAAAAGAAATTTTCAAGAAAAGAGTTTGTTCATTTGATAAGAAGTGTTGATAAAGATATGGAAATACCAAAAAAAGCATTTATGACTGGGAAAGAAATATTTAGCCTGTTTTTACCAAAAGATTTTAACATAGAATTTAAAACAAAAGCATATGTTGGTTGTAGAAAATGCAAGAAAGAAAAATGTAAACATGTTTTAGAATCTGACACTTATGTTGTAATAAAAGATGGAAAATTGTTATATGGTGCAATTGATAAAAATGCAGTTGGTGCTGAGGGTGGTAAGATAATAGATGAAATGGAAAAGCTATATGGTAGCGAATTTGTTAAAGATTTTCTACAAAAAATAACAAAATTAGGAATAGAATTTTTGACTCTTTATGGATTTAGCATAAGTATTGCTGATCAAGATTTACCAGAGGATCTGAAAAAAGAAATTAATAGCTTAATAGAGAAAACGAGAAAAGAGGTTTACGAACTAATAAACGAGTATGAAAGTGGAAAATTAAAAATTATGGTTGGTAGAACTTTAGAAGAAACTTTAGAAACTTTAATTAAAAGGAAAATAAGCTCATTAGTTACTAGGGTTGGTGAATTACTTTCTGAAAATATAAGGTTTAATAACGTTTTAGCTATGATGCTAAGTGGTGCAAGAGGAGGAATAGTAAACTTTATGCAAATTTCAACTTTAATTGGACAAGAAATGATAATGGAAGAAAGAATAAAAAGAGGTTATTATAGAAGAACATTCCCTCATTTTAAAGTTGGTGATATAAGTTTAGAGGCAAAAGGTTTTGTTCCAAAAGGTTTCAGACAAGGATTATCTCCTTTTGAATTTTTCTTCGATGCTATGAATTCAAGAGAGAATTTAATGGATAAAAGTTTAAGAACTAGGCATTCTGGATATATGGAAAGAAGATTGATCGGAGCTCTCCAAGATTTAAAAGTTGAGTATGATGGAACTGTAAGGGACTCTGGTAAAAATATAATTCAATTTACTGCTGGAGAAGATAATTTGGACCCAAGCAAAATTAAAAAGGAGGGTATAGATGTCGAAAATATTGCAAAAAGAATATTCAAAATTGGAAGTTGAACTTCCAGAAAATATTAGAAAAGAAATATTGAAAGTTGCGGAAAAATTTAGATTAAAAAAGGAAGAAATATCAAAGTTAGAAGCTGAGGTAAAAAAAGAATATTTGAAGAGTTCTTTTGAGCCTGGAGAAGCGATTGGAATAATAGCAGCCCAAAGCATTTCTGAACCAAGTACTCAAATGACTATGCGTACTTACCATGTTGCAGGAACAGTTGGTGTAAAAGTAACCCAAGGATTACCAAGATTAATTGAATTGTTTGACGCAAGAAAAGAGCCAAATATTTCAACAATGACTATATTTTTGAAAAAGGAGTATAATACTGAAAAAGAAGCAACCCGATTTGCTGAAAAAATAATTGAAAGAAAGTTAATTCATTTAATTTCAGGAATTTCAATTAATTTGAGTGAAGGTTGTTTAGAAGTTGAATTAATTGACAAAAGAAAAACTAGCTCAGTGATTGAAAAAATAAAAAAAGAAATAAAAGACGTGAAAGTAAGAAGTAGAAAAGATTTGATAGTTATTTTACCAAAAGAAGAGGTTAGCATAACTGAACTTCAAAAATTGAAAAGAAAAGTTTTGGATTTGAGTATTAGTGGAATTAAAGGAATAGAGAATGCTTTAGTTAAGAAAGAGAATAACGAATGGGTAGTTGAAACAATTGGAAGCAACTTAGAAGAAATTATGAAATTGAAGGAAGTGGATGAAAATAAAGTTTTATCAAACAACATTTATGAAATAGAAAAGATTTTTGGAATAGAAGCTGCAAGGAATTTAATAATAGAAGAAGTTTTAAATACAATTCAACAACAAGCAATAGATGTTGATCTAAGGCATATAATTTTAGTTGCAGATATAATGACATTTAGAGGGAAGATTAGCCCTATAGGTAGATATGGTGTTGCTGGTTCCAAAGTTTCTGTTTTGGCAAGAGCTGGTTTTGAAGAAACTATAAAGCATTTGGTTAGAGCATCATTAAAAAATGAAGTTGATAACTTTAATGGAATATTTGAAAATGTGATGATAGGTCAAGTCGTTCCTAGTGGTACTGGAATGTTTGATTTGATAATGAAATTTGAAGAGGAATAAAAATCTTTATTTATCTTTTTTGTTCTTATTATTCATTATATGGTAGAAAGAATAGTGAAGAATGCTTTAAAAAAAGGAAGTGCTATTTTGGGATTTAAGGAATCAATAAAATTTTTAAAGATAAATAAAGCAAAATTAGTAATAATAGCTGAAAATATGCCCGAGAAAATGAAAAAGGATATAAATCATTTGTGCAAACTCTCAAAGACAAAAATTAGAGTATTTGAAGGTACAAGTAGAGAATTAGGTGTAGTCTGTGGAAAACCATATCCAATATCAACAATAGTTATAAAGGGTTAAAGATGCCAAAAGAATTTGACACAGAAACAATTCATATAATAAACATCTTTGAAAATTTGACTGGAACTGAGGTTAAAGATTGTATTATTGAAGGAGATACAGTTTATATTGGTGTGGAAAAAGGAAAAGTAGGTTATGCGATCGGAAAAAATGGAATATTAATTAAAAGAGCTGAAAAAGCGATAAGAAGAAATATAAAGGTTTTTGAGTTTTCCGATGATTTAGAGGAATTTGTAAGAAATTTAATACCAATGGCTAAAGAAGTTATTATAAAAGAAGATACGGTTGAAGTAAAAGTTGATAAAAAAGATAGACCAATTGTAATAGGAAGAGATGAAAAAAATTTAAAAATAATAAAAAAATTACTTGAGAGGAATCATAATATAAAGAATTTGATAATAAGGTGATAAAGTGCCAGGTGAATTCGCTGCAAGAAATTTGAAGAAAAAAAGAAAAAAGTTTAGATGGAGTAGCTATAAGTTTAAATCTAAAAAGTTAAAACTTTGGAAACTGGATCCTTTAGAAGGTGCACCAAGAGCAAAAGGAATTGTTATAGCAAAAAGAATGGTTGAGCAAAGAAAACCTTCTTCTGGAATGATTAAAGCTGTTAGAGTACAACTTCTTAAAAATAATGTTCAAGTTACTGCTCATGTTCCAAAAACTGGAGCTATTGATATAATAGATGAGCATGATGAAGTTATTATAGAAGGTATAGGGGGAAAGCAGAAAGGTCCAAAGGGAACAATGTGGGGAATAAAGTATAAAGTTGTGGCAGTAAATGGTGTTGCCTTAAGCGAAATATTAAAAGGTAAAAAACAAAAGCCGGCGAGGTGATAGTTTTGAATTTAGTCGAAAAAATTGCTTTGAAAATTTTATCTGCCGAGTTAAATGAAAGACAAATTAAGTTATGGGAAATTTTAAATGAACACCTACCAAAAGATATGTTTGTCTCTTATGGCATAATTGTTGATGCAGTCAAAAATTATGCTCCATCTCTTTATGATGATTTTGGAGAAGGGTCTCTTAGATATACCTCACTACTATTATTAGAAGATTTAAGAATACTTTGCTATTATGGGTACCTGAAATGGAGTATAATCACACATCCAAAGTTTGGAAGCAGAATAACCGGATATAAAATTGGAATGAAACCAATAACACAAGAGGAGACTTAAGATGAGTTTTAAAATTTTTGATAAATGGGAAATTGATAAAATAGAAGTAAAAGATCCGGGTCTAAAAGATTATATAAATTTATCTTCTAAACTGATACCTCATTCTTATGGAAGATATGCGAAAAGGCAAGCAAAATCAAAGATAAACATAGTTGAAAGGTTTATAAACAAAATGATGGTACCAGGACATGAAGGTAAAAAACATAAGAGAACAAGCGGAATAATTATAGGAAAGAAGGAAAAAAATTATAAGATATTTATAAAAGCGATGGAAAAGATTGAGAAGGAATTAAATAAAAATCCGATAGAGGTTTTTATTAGAGCAATAGAAAACGCTGCGTTAAGAGAGGAAATTGCTGGTTATCAAGTTGGAGGAATAATAGTTAGAAGGGCTGTTGTTACGAGTCCGCAAAGAAGAGTTGATTTAGCATTAAAAAATATTGCACAAGCTGCTTATAAAAAAGCATTTGGAAAAAAGCTAAATATAGTTGATGCTTTGGCCGAAGAAATAATTGCAGCTTATAATAATGATGCAAGTAAATCAATAGCAATAAGAGAAAAAGAAAGAATAGAAAAAGAAGCTGAAGGAGCAAGATAATGCAAACTTTTAATAGAATAAATCTACTAATTCATTAAATTACGAGGTGAGAAAATTTGCCTAAAAAAGAGATGAGCGAAAGAATAAAAGAGTGTATGAAAGATCCAAATAGAGTAAGGAATGTAGCAACTTCTTCTCATGTACACCATGGAAAAACAACTTTAACTGACAATTTAATGGCTGGTGCAGGAATGCTTGCTGAAGAAATGGCAGGGAAAGTAATGTATACTTGGTTTGACGAGCAAGAAAGAAGAAGAGAATTAACTATTTATGGTGCTAACGTTTCAATGGTTCATGAATATGAAGGAAAAGATTATTTAATTAATTTGCTTGATACTCCTGGTCACGTAGATTTTGGTGGAGATGTTACTAGAGCAATGAGAGCAGCAGATGGTACTATAGTTTTGATATGTGCTGTTGAAGGAATAATGCCCCAGACAGAAACTGTTTTTAGGCAAGCTTTGAGAGAATATGTAAAACCAATTTTATTTATAAATAAAACTGACCGCTTAATAAAAGAGTTAAAGCTTAGCCCAGAAGATATGATGAAAAGATTTGAAAATCTAATTAAAGAAGTGAATATTTTAATTCAGAAATATGCTCCAGAAGAATACAAAAATAAATGGTTAGTTAAAATTTCTGATGGAAGTGTTGCAATAGGTTCTGCATATAAAAGATGGGCAATTTCTATTCCATTCATGAAAAAAACTGGAATTACTTTTAACGATATAATAAAACTAACTCTAGAAGGAAAAGAAGATGAATTAGCAAGAATTGCACCTTTACATCAAGTTGTACTTGATATGATAATTAGGCACTTACCTTCTCCAGTCGAAGCTCAAAAATACAGAATTCCAAAAATTTGGAAAGGAGATTTAAATAGTGAAATTGGAAAAGATATGCTTAATTGTAATTCAAATGGAAAATTAGCAGCTATAGTTACGAAAATGATTCCAGATCCACATGTAGGTTTTGTTGCTACTGCAAGAATTTTCTCTGGGAAAGTTTTCAAAGGAAAAGAAGTTTATTTAATTAGTTCTAGAAAAAAAGAAAGACTTCAAAATATTGCGATTTTCAAAGGAATACAGAGAATACCTGTTGATGAAATTACAGCAGGTAATATAGCTGCAATAGTAGGTATACCAGAAGCTTTTACCGGTGAAACAATTTGTGAAGTTGATAACCCAATTGAGCCATTCACAGAAATAAAACATTTGTTTGAGCCAGTTGTTACAAAAGCAATTGAACCAAAGAATCCTATGGAATTACCAAAACTTGTAAATGCTTTGATAAGAATTGGAAAAGAAGACCCAACTTTAAAAGTAAAGATTAATCAAGAAACTGGAGAATATTTGGTTTCTGGATTAGGAGAACTACATTTAGAAGCAAAGGTTGAAAATAAACTTAAAGAGAGTGGTATAGATGTTATAACTTCTCAACCAATAGTTGTTTACAGAGAAACAATTTTTTCTTCTTCTCCAACAATTGAAGGAAAATCTCCGAATAAGCATAACAAACTTTACATATGTGTTGAGCCTTTAGAAGATTCGATCTATGAAAAGATGAAGGAGGGAATTATTCCAAGTGATATGAATTTGAAGAAGAAAAATGTTAAGCTTGCGAAAACTATTAGTGAATATGGTATGAATTATGATGAAGCAAGAAACATTATTTGTATTCATAATAAAAATGTTTTAATTGACCTAACAAAAGGAGTTCAATTCTTGAATGAAGTTATTGAAATGATAATTGAAGCTTTTACTGAAATGATGGATGAAGGTCCATTAGCTAAAGAGCCTTGTACTAAAATTAAAGTTAAACTTGTTGATGCTGATTTACACGAAGATCCTGTTCATAGAGGTCCTGGACAAATAATACCAGCTGTTAAATATGGAATAATGAACGCTATGTTAAGAGCAGACCCAACTTTGCTTGAACCAAAACAAATAATAAGGATTGATGTTCCAGTTGAATTAATCGGTAATGTAACAAGAGAAATTGAAAATAGGAGAGGACAAATTTTGAATATGAGAGAAGAAAGAGGAGCAAGCATAATAATGGCAAAACTTCCTGTAGCTGAAATGTTTGGTTTTGACGCAACTCTAAAATCTATAACTTCTGGAAGAGGATTTTATAGTTTAGTTGAAATTGTATTTGAAAAATTGCCAAAAGAATTAAGAGAAAGTACAGTTTTAGGAATAAGAAAAAGGAAAGGTATGCCAGAAAAAATTCCAAAACCTGAGTAAAATATTTAAATATGATATACAATAAATTAATACTATGCCAGCCAAACCACATATAAACTTGATAACCGCTGGACATGTAGATAGTGGAAAATCGACTTTAGTGGGAAGATTACTTTTTGATTCTGGTGCAATTAGAGAAGAAGAACTAAGAAAGTTGAAGGAATTGGCAACTGAATTGAAAAAGGAAACATTTGAATTTGCTTTTGTTATGGATAGATTAAAGGAAGAGAGGGCAAGAGGACTAACTATTGATATAATGCATAGACCATTTGAAACTCAAAAATATTTCTTTACCGTAATTGATTGTCCTGGACATAGAGATTTTGTTAAAAACATGATTACTGGAGCTTCGCAAGCAGATGCTGCAATTCTTGTTGTTTCTTGTAAAACTGGAGAAGGAGTTCAAGAGCAAACAAAAGAACATGTTTGGCTAATGAAAGTTCTTGGAATTAATCAAATAATAGTTGCAATGAATAAGATGGATACAATAAATTATGATGAAAAGAGATTTAATGAAGTAAAAGAAGAAGTTACAAAGTTATTAAAAGGAGTAGGTTACAAAGTTGAGAATATACCATTTGTACCAGTTTCAGCTTATGTCGGAGATAATGTTGTTAAGAAAAGCGATAAGATGGCTTGGTATACTGGGCCAACTTTGGTTGAAGCTTTAGACCAATATATAACTCTTCCTCCAAAGCCAATTGACAAGCCATTAAGAATTCCAATTCAAGATGTTTATTCCATAACTGGTGTAGGAACTGTACCAGTAGGAAGAGTTGAGACTGGAGTTCTAAAAGTTAACGATGTTTTAGTTTTTGAACCATCTGGAGTAAAGGGAGAAGTTAAAAGTATAGAAATACATCATCAGCAAATAGATAAGGCTGAACCCGGAGATAATATTGGATTTAATGTTAGAGGAGTTAGCAAAGCAGATATTAAGAGAGGGGATGTAGCTGGTCATCCAGACAATCCTCCAACAGTTGCAAAAGAATTTACTGCTCAAATTGTTGTTTTGCAGCATCCATCTGTTATAGCTCCTGGTTATACTCCAGTTTTTCATATTCATACTGCAAGTGTTGCAGGTAGAATTGAGGAAATAATTGCAAAGATTGATCCAAAAACTGGGCAAGTGATTCAAGAAAAACCAGAGTTTATAAAAGCTGGAGATGCAGCAAAGATAAGAGTTGTTCCTTTGAAACCATTAGCAATAGAAAAGTATTCTGAATTTCCAGAATTGGCAAGATTTGCAATAAGAGATATGGGAATGACAGTTGCAGCAGGAATTTGTTTAGATGTTGTTAAAGCGAAATAAAATTAATTTTTTGTAATGAAAGAAATATAAGCATTACTCTCTATTTATAAGATTATGAAATTAAATGGCAAACTCTCGAAACTTAATCTAGCACTAATATCTATAATAGTTATCCTTTCTCTCTATATAGTTTATTCTTTAATAAAACCTATTCCTAAAGTTGGATTTTTTATATTATCAAAAGATCAGGCAGCAAAAAAAGCAATAGATTTTATTAATGAAAATTTAGTTCAAGGAGGAACAAAAGCTGAATTAGTTTCTGTTGAAGAAATAAGTGGAGTTTATAAAGTTTTAACAAAATATCAAGGTAATGAAATTCCAGTTTATATAACAAAAGATGGAAAATATTTGTTTGTTTCTTCTCCTCTAGATACTTCACAGAAATTAAGAACAGAAGAGACACAGCCACAGCAACAACCTCAGCAACAAACTCCAGAAATTCCAAAGAGTGATAAGCCAGAAGTTAAATTATTTGTTATGACATATTGTCCATTTGGTCTACAAATGGAAAAAGCTTTATTACCAGTAATTGATTTGTTGAAAGATAAAGCAAACTTTAAAGTTCATTTTGTTTATTACATAATGCATGGAAAGAAAGAGTTGGATGAAAGTTTAAGACAGTATTGCATTCAGAAAGAACAGAATAATAAATATTTTGATTATCTAACTTGCTTTGTTCAAGAAGGAGATTTTGATAAATGTGCAAGCAAAGTAGGAATAGATGTGCAAAAAATGGAAAATTGCATAAATGAAGTTGATGAACAATACAAAGTATATGAAAATTACAATGACACAAGTACATGGTATAATGGAAGATTTCCAAAATGGGATGTTGAGCTTGAATTAAACCAGAAATATGGTGTCAGAGGTTCTCCAACTTTAGTAATTAATGATAAAGTAGTAAGTGTTAGTAGAACACCAGAAATATTAAAACAAACAATTTGTAATGCATTTAATAATCCACCAGAAGAATGTAATCAAAAATTATCTGAAAACACACCATCTCCTGGCTTTGGTAGCTTGGAGGAAGTTAGCTCTAGCTCTAGTGGAAGTTGTGGTTAAACTAATTCTAAATATTTAAATACTACTAAATAGTAGTAATAATTATGCTTTACCAAGCAAAATTAGATGAATATATAAATGAATATAGGGAATTAAAGAAAAAATTGAAAATACAACAAAAAGGTTCACGAGAATTGATAGCTCAAGGTGTAATTATTTTTAATGATTATATTCCTTACTTAAAAGATGTATAAAGGAAAGAGAAAAAGAAATAGTGATTCTTAAAGAACAAACAATAGAATAAATTTTTATGGAAAATAAGATTGAAGACTTATTCAAATACGCTTTTGATGAAGACTTTGACCCTTATCCCAAAAGAATACTTGACCAGAAAAAATATTGTATATTAGATATTGACGATACTTTAAATTCTGTCAATTCTCCAAGTTTACTTTCAAACATTTTTTCAACCCTTTCTTCTTACAACAAAAAATTCAGAGAAAATCTTTCTGAAATTTCAAAATTTATTAGAAAAGCACAAGATGGGAAAAAAGAGTATGTGGAAAAAGCAAAAGAAAAAATTTTGAGTTGCAGCTTAGACAAAAAATTAATTGAATTTGCATGTAGAAAAGCAGCAGAAAATTTTAGGTTTGTAAAAAATTTTTACCCAGCTATAATTGATATTAAAAAATTAGGTTATGATTTATATTTAATTTCAGGAAGCTTTGATCCAGCAGTAAGATTTTTAGCTCAAAGATTTCCAAAAAATTTGGAGATAGAAGTTAAAGGTTCAACTCTTTATTTTGATAACAATATGCTTGCAGATATTGATGTGATGATTGGAAAAAATAAAGCTAATTATGTTGAAAAAATTTTAAGTTCTGATAAAGCAGATTTTTGTGTTTTTGTAACGGACGATATAATTCTAGATAAAGAGCTAATCGAATTAGGGATGAAATATAATTTTCCAACTTTGCTTATCGGAGAGAAAAAAGAAGTTTCTTTAACTAAAGAACCATTATTAATCAAGGCAAAGTTTATTAGGGAAAATGCCTACGAATTGTTTAGATTAGCAAGAATATTTGAAACTATTATAATTACATCTTTACAGCCATATGAAAAAATAGAAAATGTAAAAGAGATTTGCAGAAAAATTTTTAAATCTGATAAAAAAGAGGAAGTAATTGATTTTGCCCTAAAACTTTACAATTTGAAGAGAAAAAATTTTAATATAAATGAATTTTATACTAGCATAATCCAAGCAAAATATTTTGATATGGAAATAGAAGAAATTAGAAAATGTATTAAAAGAAATTTTTTAGAAGCTCATCTAATCTAAACTTTTTAATTCCATATATTTTTTTACTATTTTTGAAATTATTTTATCAAAAAAGCTTTTAATTTTTTCTGTTGAAGAATCTGGTAGATAAGTCTTTTCATTTATTTTTTGTAAAAGTTTGTAAAGTTCACTCATTTCTTCAGCTAAATCTTTTTCACCTATTCTATCCAAATCTTTTATTGAATTCTCGAGAAAGTCCTTTACCAATCCCCAAGTGCCATAAGGTTTGTCAATGAGTTGAATTTCATCTATTAGCCTTTCAAGTGTTTCAACATCACTTTCTATAGAAATTTCAAATAAATTTTCTTCTACCTTTCTTTTGCTATTTAAATACTCGCTAGCAATCTTTCTCAGAAATTTTCCATAATTTTCAAGATCTTCCAAATTCTCTTTATTTATATTTTTAATAGAAATTAGACGCCTTCTTAAATTTCTAGTTTCAACTAACAACTCTTTATCATTTTCATTCCTAGCAAATTCTTCAATATTTTCAAGAAGTGGAGAAAGGCTTTTAATTTTTTTATTGACAAAATCTTCACTTAAGCTCATTATTTTAAGCTCATTTATATTATTTTCAATTTCTGAAGCAGTTTTAATTAAATTAACAAAGGGAGAATTTTCAACTCTCTCAACTTTTTCTTTCAAATTATTTTTTAACTCATTAAATTTTGAATAATAGAAATTTCTTCTAACATCAAAAATTTTTTTAACGCTTAAATGAAAATCAGATGCATATCTATAAAAATTTTCAATATTTTCATTGGAAAACTCTTTAAGCAAGTTTTGATAAATTCCTTCTATTTTTAAAATGTTGTTTTCAAAGTGAAGAAGAATGCGTTTATGAGAATTGTAAATGGATAAAATCTTTTTATAAATATTTTCAAGATTTTCTTTACTTTTTTCATATGATAAAACTTTTTCTAACTTTTTCAATTCTTCATCAGATTTACAAAAAATCAAAATTTTTTTATATTGATCAAGAATATCTGGATCTAATATAATAGATATAGAATATACTTTTTGCTCAAGTTCTAAAATTTCAGAACTCACAATTTAATTTTATATTTTGGTCTTAAATTTTTGATATAATTCTTGTATATCCTCTTGTCTTTAATCTTTTTTCCTCAACTTTTATCAACTTTCTTTTTGCTAAATTATTTACATAATCTCTAAGCTTTCTTTCACTTATCTTAATTTTTTCTGAGACTTTTTTATATAGTTCGCCGGAAGTATAAGGTCTTTCTTTTAACAAGTCCATTATTATTTTCTCAACTTTACTCAACTTTTTTTCTATAATTTTTGGTTTCACTTCTTTTACTTTACCTAAAACTTTTTTTACATGTTCAACTTTTAACTTACTTGCATTTTCTCTATCTGCAATTCTTCCAGCTTTTAACAAGCATTCTAAACCAACTCTTACATCCCCACCTTTATTTATTGCATAACTTGCAGCTAACAATATTGCTGCATTTTCAAAACTTGTAAAAGCTAGTTTAGCCCTTTCCAATAAAATATCTTTCATTTCATTAAAAGTATAAGGTTTAAATTCTATTTCTTCAATTCTTAAACTACTTCTTATTCTCGGCTCTTTATCAACAAATACATCTTTATGATTTGAAATAAAAACAATTCCAATAGGATTCTTAACGTATTGATTTAACCTTAACCAATCATACAATGCTTCTTCTTCCAATTGGTCAACTTCATCTAAACAAACTATTAAACTCTTTTTTGTCTTATTAAGCCATTCAACAATTTTTTCTATAATTTCATCCTTTCCCCACCCTCTTCTAGGAACAAAAATTCCTAAGCTTAAAGCAGCTTTTACTAAATTTGAATAAACAGTTTTATAATCCCAACAATTAATATAAATTGTCTTTACTTTCTCGCTATATTTTTCAAACTCTCTAAATACAAATTTTACACAAGCAGTTTTACCAATACCAGGAGGACCATAAATAAAAGTATTTTGAGGATTTCTTCCTTTAGAGGCTGGCAATAAATTATTTGCTAACTGCTTAATTTGATTTTCCCTATGAGGTAAAAATTCTGGTAAATATTCTGCCAACAAAACATTTTCATCTTTCAAGAGTTGCATAATTAAAATTAGAATACTACTTAATTTCTATTTAGATTTTAAGAGTTATCTAATGGGCCGGGTGGGATTTGAACCCACGACCTACGGTTTTTATGCTCAGTGGCCTTATAAGACCGTTGCTCTAACCTGGCTGAGCTACCGGCCCACATATAAATTTATTTATTATAAATTTTTATTTGGTAAATGTTCGAGAAATTTTTTATTGTTCAGGATATTGCAAAAACTTTAGTTAAAAATGATTACAAAATTTCATTTTGTAGTGGATGCTTTGATATTGCGGCAAGAAAAAAAGAAAAATTTTTATTAAAAGTTCTTGTAAATATTGATGCATTTTCAAGAGGTCATTCACTAAGTTTAAAAGCTATTTCTTATTTTCTTTCTGCCATACCTATTATAATTTCATTGAAAAACGGAAGAGATAAATTGAGAGATGAAGTTATCTATTCTCGTTTTGATTTAGATGTTTTAACACCAAATACATTTAAAAAGATGGTTAATGAAGAAATTTATCCTTCATTTTCTTCAAGAGGAAAACATGTTGTTAAAATTTTTTGTGAAAAATTAAGAGAAAGAAGAAGAGAGTTAAATTATTCTTTGAATGAGCTATCTAAACTTGCAAATATTTCGAAAAAAGCATTGTATGAAATAGAAAATGGAAGAGTTTTACCAAAAGAAGAAACTGCTAAAAGATTAGAAAAAATTTTGAAGACGAAATTAATAGTTCCATTTAATCCTTCTGAACCAAAAAAAGTTTTTATAGAGCCGAAAGAGAAAGTAGAAAAAGAGATAAGTAATAAACTTTTTGATTTGGGAATTGAAAATACTGCAGTTTTTTTTGCACCATTCAATTTGATTGGAAAAGAAAAATTTCCAATAATTACAAAATCTTTCGAAAAAATTAAAGAAATTAAAGTTGATGCAGAAAGAATTGAAAAGTTATCTTCAATTTTTTCTTCTTTAACACTTTATGTAGCGAAAAGAGAAGTGAAAGAAAAAATCGAATATCCTATAATTTCAAAAAATGAGCTTTTAGAAATTTTTTCTTCAAAAGAGCTACTAGAAAAAATTGAAAGAAAAATTTAAATATATGTATGTAGGTATACATTATTTTAGTGATGAAAATGGTACAACCACAAATAGCCCAATTGGGTGGACAACCTGTTTTAATATTACCAGAAGGAACTTTAAGGCAAATAGGAAAAAATGCGCAAAAAAATAACATAGCTGCAGCAAAAGCTGTAGCAGATGCAGTAAGAACAACTCTAGGACCAAAAGGAATGGACAAAATGCTAGTTGATTCTATAGGAGATATAGTAATTACAAACGATGGAGTAACAATTCTTGAAGAAATGGAAATTGAGCACCCAGCTGCAAAGATGATGGTTGAAATAGCAAAGACTCAGAATGAAGAAGTTGGCGACGGAACAACAACAAGTGTAGTAATTGCTGGAGAATTATTGAAAAAAGCTGAAGAGTTGCTTGACCAAGAAATACATCCAACTGTAATTACAAGAGGATTTAGAATTGCAAGAGATGAAGCATTAAAAGCATTAAAAGAAATTTCTAAGTCAGTTACTTTATCAGATGCTGATACTTTAAAACTAATAGCATTAACTGCAATGACTGGCAAGAGTGTTGAAAAAGCTTCTGATAAGCTAGCTGATTTAGTAGTAAATGCAATAAAAATGGTTGCAGAAGAAAAAGATGGAAAGATAGTAATAGATAAGGAAAATATAAAAAGAATTAAAAAACATGGAGCGTCTTCTGAAGAAACTCAGCTAGTAAGAGGAATAATAATTGATAAAGAAGTTGTACATCCAGGAATGCCAAAATTAATAAAAGATGCAAAAATTGCTTTACTAGATACAGCTTTGGAAGTTAAAGAAACAGAAACAGATGCTCAAATAAGAATAACTAGTCCTGAACAATTGCAAGCATTTGTAGAGCAAGAGCAAAGGATGCTAAAGAAAATGGTAGATAAAATCGTTGAAAGTGGTGCTAACGTTGTATTTTGCCAAAAAGGAATAGATGATTTAGCTCAGCATTACTTAGCCAAAAACAAAATATTGGCATGCAGAAGAGTCAAGAAAAGTGATATGGAAGCACTAGCAAAAGCAACTGGTGGAAGAATAGTTACTAACATAGATGATTTATCTTCAGAAGATTTAGGATATGCAAAAACTGTTGAAGAAGTTAAAATAGCAGGAGAATCAATGGTTTTTGTAAAAGATTGTAAAGATCCAAAAGCTGTAAGCATTTTAGTAAGAGGATCAACTGAACATTTTGTAGATGAAGTTGATAGGAGTATAGAAGATGCAATAGGTGCGGTAGCTTCAGCTATTGAATTGGGAAAAGTAGTGGCAGGTGCAGGTGCTCCAGAGGCAGAAATTGCAAAAAGATTAAGAAAAGCTGCAGAGAAATATTCAGGAAGAGAGCAATTAGCAATTCGCGCATTTGCTGAAGCATTAGAAGTAATACCAAGAGCTTTAGCTGAAAATGCAGGTTTAGACCCAATAGATGTTTTGGTTCAACTAAGGTCAGAACATGAAAAGGGAAACATTTATGCAGGAATTAACATATTTAATGGAAAGGTTGAAGATGCTTTTGAATTAAAGGTTGTTGAGCCATTAAAAGTTAAAACACAAGCAATAAAGAGTGCAGCAGAAGCTGCAGAAATGATATTAAGAATAGATGATGTAATTGCTGCAGGTAAACTAGAAAAAGGAAAAGAAACACCACCAATGCCTCCAGAAGCTTAAGTTTTTAACCATGCTTAACTTTTTATTTTTCTTATCCAATTAATATTTAGTATGCCGAAGACCAAAGAAGAGTATGAAGTTGTTCCACTTTCTCCTATAAGAAGATTGGAGAAAAGAGTAGAAGAGTTAGAAAAAGCTACAAAAGGAGGAGAAAAAGAATTTTTCAGAGAAATGGTGAGTATAATCAGATTAAATCAAGAGATAGTTAGCGAGCTTGTTAAAGCTAATGATGCGTTAAGAATGGAATTAGCAAGAGTTGTTCCAAGAATTGAGGAATTAGTATCTAAACTAAATGAATTGTTAGAATACATAAAAACTGCTGCATCTGAAGAAACTCCTACTCAAGCTAAAGAATCTAATTTAGATAAAAAATTAGAAGAACTTATTGAAAGTAATAAGAAAATCTCAGAAACTTTGGAAGAAATGCTAAATAGTTTGGAAGAAGTTAAAGATAAGTTAAAAAGACCGCCAATAGTAATAAAGAAAAAACCATTAATTAGTCCTACACCAAAAATATAATATGAAAAAAGGACAAGCAGATATAATTACTGCTGTTATAATTTTAATTTTAGCTATTTCTTTATTTGGGATTGGATATAGATATATTAAGCCAATGTTAGAAAAA
>CAZWBF010000001.1:51001-66043 GCA_964632185.1 uncultured archaeon | reverse complement strand
CTACACTTATAGTTTTTGTAATAATCACCATAACATCCATCTTTGTTGTCACAATTTTTTATATCTCGCCAAGAACTCCATTCTAAGCAAGAATCTGCATCATAATCCCCACAAGTTCTTTTTTGTACTATATTGCCTGAACATCGATATTCAACTTTACCTGAAGGAGAACATTCATTAGAGCAAGTAGAACAATCAGCATCTACAGAACATTTATCTGAAGGGCAAGTTACAACACAGTCCCCCCACGTGCAATCGCTCTGACAAGTTTGAGTACCGATAACATCTTTTGTAGTATTTATACACTTGCCAGCAGAACATCTTTTGTAGTAGCAAGATTTTTTACAAGACTGAGTATGCCCGTAGGATAAGCCGCAAGCACCATTGCTGCAAGAAGGTTTACAACATCCTGAAGAAGGACAATCTACGCCACCTCCCTCACAATAACCAACTCTATCTGGATCAGGATATAGTTCATAAACTCTAGTACTGCTGACACAGACATCATCCATAGAGGCACCGATTTCGCATTTGAGGGAGACAGCACTACAATATCTCCAATAACAAGTACCTTTTTCATTTAGATTATAACCTCCATCTGTATCTATAGCTGGACATTTTGAATTATCTTTTTTGCATCTCCCCCAAGTTCCATCACTTTGACAATATTGAATTCCACACTCTGTACCAGGACAAGTTTGACTTTTGGAAGTATCTCCGATACAAGAACCACTCTCACAAGTACCACAATCACGACAAGATGTACCGCTTACAGGAACACATTTTGCATTTACAGTTCCCGGATTTTCACATTTTTCACATTCGCCACAATCGTCGTCATCGTCACAAGCTGGTTCTACATTATGACATCTACAATTATTATCACACCAATCTATTGTTGCATCATTATCATCATCACATTTTGCATCATTTGGTCTTTGACTCCATCCATTACTTGTACAGGTTACATCACAACAATCGCCTGTAGAAGGCTTCGGAGAATCCCGATTAGTATAGTAACATGAAAAAACACCACCTGATGATATACACTTCTCATAATTATAACAACAGTAATCACTTCCTCCGCTACAATCATGTTGATTCCACTTTGGGTTGCATGGATCAGTACAGTCATCACCAGGTTCATTCCAACACGTTCCCATATCGTTCACACAAATGTAAGCAGAAACATTTACAGAATTAATTAAAAAAATAACCAGAAATAGGACTAATATTAATATACCACTTTTTTTCATATAATCACTTTGTTTGATATTATACCTCCACCGAAGACTCCACAATTAAAACTTGAAATATTTGAAATTATAAATTCGCAATTTCCAAAACCGATGTCTCGAGCTACTTCTTCTATTCTTTTCGTTATATTGTAATTCTCTGGGAAACTAAAGATTACAATGTTATCTTCTAATCTTACTTTTATTCCTTCTGAGCATTCGCACCTCATATCACAACTACATCCTAATTCCTTTGCTAAACCCCACGAGTAAAAATTAATTAGAGCGTCTCTGTTATATTTTCCTGATAAATAGGGTACACCTTTAGGATTCATCTTTTCACCACCAGCCCTTATAACCCAACCATAACCAAAACAGGCATGCATATCATTGCAAACAAAACAAACCGAAGAATTTTCATAATAATATTCGTTTGGCTGACAATTTATAGCCTGCAAACGATAATTGACAGTGCTTTTCATATATGGAGTAAATAAAGAATAAAGTTCTGTTACATTTGAATAAGTTTTGATTTTCGGCTTATAAAGTTGTAATCCAAAAAATACAGCAATGGCAACACCAACTCCTATTAATAGAATAAAGATGAAAATCTTAGTTTTTTCCATAATATTAAAAATATTGTGTTGATTATTTAATTAATTTTTTTATGAATGTTAATCTCTCTTTCTATATTTAAGAAAGCTAAAATAATTTGGCCATGAATCATTTATACCATATTCATAGATAGTTGGATGAAGTTCGATTTCGTCTGCTGCATAGTTAAAAGCATTTTTTATGCTTGAGGATTCATTTTCTAAATACCTAATGAATGGTGGTAGAAAAAGTGTGCCAGTTCCACTCGACTCGGTTTCAGACCCCGACGATATCGCCAATACTTGTTTAAGTGGTTGTGGCCTATTTAGATTAGCTATGAAGCCTCCCCCATAACTAATGTTAACTATAAACGTCATTCTTCCATATTGCATAGAATTTATAGCCTTATTCAACTCGTAGTAACGTATAGAAGGGTCACCTATAGTTATCCTATCAATATTACCATGCCCTATAAAACAAAACAACACTTCATCATTTTCATCAGAGGGAAGATTGGTAAAAAATCTTAAGAATTTTGCTCTTGGCATATGTTCACCTTTTTCAGAGCCTAAATCTACATGTACAGGAAAGTCGTTTAACAAATCTCCTTTCAACCATGGGAAAAGTGGATCTTCTATACATTTTCGGGTAAAATCAGGTTTATGGTCTTCGTATAGGTTTTGTAGAAATAGTATGATATGATCATCATCGTATCCATTCTTTTTTAATGTGTGATAAAGCTCTAAAATTCTCTTTGTATTGAACCAAGATCCCCATGGGGTACCTATAATACCATATCTTTCACTCAAATTATTTGGATCAATTTCTAAATCATTCAACGGATTTGTCCCTTGTAATATTTCTGTTATATTGTTTAACTTATCTTTGTCCCAATCCTCTTTTAAGTTTTTATCGTCGATCATTCCAGAATTTATTATATCTCTCACAATCCACCATCTATCCCATTTCATTAGATTTCTTAAAACATCTTCTTCCTCTTTAGAAATTTTATCATCTGCAAATAAAGAATTAACAAGATTATAACCTATCGAATCCAGCTCTTCGGGGGTATAATAAATTATTCTATCTTCTGGTATTAATGAACTTGCTTGATGATAATAGTTAGCTAACTTTAACAGGTCAGAATTTCCTGTGAACATTTCAGTTAAAGAATTTAGATCGTTTGTTTTAAGAGCTAAATTTAATGACCTAACCCAATCCCATTGCCAAGGATAAATAGCATTTGAGGGATGCATATTATAAGCAATGTAAGAAGCTTCCCCCAAATCAACTAAACCCGGCAGACCTAAAAGAACATCTCCGATTTCATATGCAGTTAGACTTAACAAACCATATTTGAGAATCCTTCTCCTACGAGAAGATTTTTGCTCATCATCTTTACCACCCACTCTAAAGGCTGGTATTGTATATGCGACGTATCTTAAGTTATTTGAAATAAAGTTATTTAATAAAATTGGATTAATATTTTGGATTGTTTGAGTTAGATGGTTTATAGTTAAATAAGGATCAAAAGTTATTCTTCCTTTAATTAAGCTTGGATAAACTATGCAAGAACCTAAAGCTGAAGCAGTAATTGCTGTTAATATAGCTTTCTTATGTTTTTTAATTGAGTCAAGAAGAGTATAATTTTTATCTTTCTCTTTATTACTTCTTTTTATTTCAATTGTTATTCCTCTATTTATTTTTCTATCTATTTCTCTAAGCTTATATAGAATTTTATCAGCAATTAAATTATGACCAAAGGATCTTTCTCCATCTATTTCTGGAGTTGGTATTATTGATTCGGAAGCTAAATAAGCTGTTAATAATTTATCAGTATTTTCTTCAAGTTTTAAGCCGGAATAAATCTTTGATTTAAGATGAGGATTTTGTTTATAAACTTTTGTTAATTGTTTGGTTGCATTTATTATACCATCTTCATCCTCTGCTTTTATTATGATTTGGGGGCCAAGCTCGTCTTTTTTAACTTCTAAATTTTTAGTGGAGAAATCTCGATTATTTTCTATAACATTTGCTAATTCATCTAGATTAAAATCATCTCTAGGAAAAAGTGTACTTATGAGAGGAGTAATTTTTATGCCCATTCTCTCATTTAAAAGGAAGAAGTAAAATTTTAAAAAGATTTTGAATAACTAATTTAAATTTTATCAAAATTTAATTTTTTATTAATGCCAATAACACCGAAAAATTTGATAAGACATGAGTTGATTGGACTAAAGGTTAAAATAAAGAAAAGTACAGATCCTACTCTTAATGGAAGAAGTGGCAAAGTTATAGACGAAACTTACCATATGTTAAAAGTTGAGATAAAGGAAAGGGAGATTTCTGTCCCCAAAGCTAATTGCATTTTTATATTTACTTTGCCTGATAAAACAAAAGTTGAAGTTGATGGAAAGTTGTTAGTTGGAAGACCAGAGGAAAGAATAAAGAAGAAGTTGCCAAGATGGTAATCCAAAAAGATTTAAAAGAATAATTCCTTAACTTAATTTTATGCCAGCTAGAAATATTGGGATAAAAGTTAAGCCTCCAAAGGAAGAATGCGATGATCCCAAGTGTCCATTCCACGGAAAATTATCGATAAGAGGGAAAATTTTAGAAGGAATTGTTGTATCTACAAGATCTTTAAAAACTGCTATTGTTGAAAGACATTATTTGCATTACGTACCAAAATATGAGAGATATGAAAGAAGAAAGAAGAAAGTTGCTGCACATAATCCTCCTTGCATAAATGCAAAGGAAGGGGATAGGGTAAGGATTGCGGAATGTAGACCATTAAGTAAAACAAAGCACTTTGTAATTATTGAAAAATTATAAAAAATTTTATTTCTGCTTGGAGTTGAAGTATTTAAATGTTAAACAAATAAAATTAAGAAATATGAAAGGTGTAGCTGCAAACATTACAAGGGGATTAGAAGTTGGTAGTATACTGAAGTGTGCAGATAATTCTGGAGCTAAATTACTTAAAATTATTTCTGTTTTAGGTTATAAAGGAGTAAAGAGAAGACATCCTAGAGCAGGTATTGGTGATGTTGTAAAAGTTAGTGTTATAGAAGGGGATCCAAAAATAAGAAAACAGATTTTTAATGCTGTAATAGTTAGACAAAGGAAAGAGTTTAGAAGACCTAATGGATTAAGAGTAAGTTTTGAAGATAATGCCGCTGTTTTGGTTGATGAAAAGTTTGAGCCTAAAGGTAATGAGATAAAAGGACCAATTGCTAAAGAAGTTGTTCAAAGATTTTCCCCAATAGGAAAAATTGCTACAATGGTGGTTTAATGAAAAGAACGAAATCTAAAAAACCAAGGAAGCAAAGGAAATTTTTATATGAAGCACCTTTACATTTAAGAAGAAAAATGATTTCTGCACATTTATCAGAAGAGTTGAGAAAAGAGTATAAGAAAAGAAGTTTACCCTTGAGAAAGGGAGATGAAGTTCAAATAATGAGAGGGAAATTTAAAGGAAAAACTGGAAAAGTTATAAGAATTGACACAAAAAATTACAGAATTTATGTAGAAGGGATAATGATCAAAAAAACTTCTGGACAAGAAAAGCTTTTTCCAATTCATCCATCAAAAGTAAAGATTATTAAGCTTGACCTTTCAGATAAATATAGACAAAAAATATTGGAGAGGAAATAAAAATGTCAAGACATTTGAAAAGATTAGCTGCACCAAAATTTTGGAAAATAGTGAAGAAAGGAGTAAAATGGGTAGTCAGGCCTAGTCCTGGGCCTCATCCTTTAAAAGAATGCATTCCTTTGCTTGTTTTAGTTAGAGATATACTAAAGCTTGTTGAGACTGCAGATGAAGGGAAGAAGATAATAAAAAGAGGAGAAGTCTTAGTCGATGGAAAAATAAGGAAAGATCATAAATTCCCTGTTGGGCTTTTTGATATTATATCAATTCCGAAAATTGGGAAAAATTACAGAATAATACCTAATAAAGATGGTCTAGGACTAATAGAAATTGAGGAAAAAGAAAAAAATAAAAAATTATGTAAAATTGTTGGGAAGACTTTGGTTAAAGGAAGTAAAATTCAATTAAATTTGCATGACGGAAAAAATGTTTTAGTTGAAGATAGTAAATATTCTACTCATGATTCAATTTTAGTTGAACTACCATCATTAAAAATTTTAGAACATTTAAAGATGGAACCTAAAAATTTGGGAATTGTTATTAAAGGAAAGAATAGAGGAATGATTACAAAAATAAAGGAAATAAAAAGAGGTAGTATGTTGGAAAAATGGCAGATTGTTTGCGAATCGAATGGACAAGAAATTGTAGTGCTAAGAGAACATTTATTTGTTATTGGAAAAGATAGACCATTAATAAAGGTGGAATAGAATGAGTATGAAAAAAATTGAAATCGAAAAAGTTACAATAAATATAGGATGTGGAGGAGATTTAGAAAAAATTGAAAAAGCTAAAAAGTTACTGGAAATTTTAACTAATCAAAAACCTTGTGTTACGTTATCAAAAAAGAGAAGTACTTTTGGAGTAGCAAGAGGTAAACCAATTGGGGTTAGAGTAACTTTAAGGAAGAAAAAGGCTGAAGAATTTTTAAAACTTGCTTTAGAAGCTGTTGAAAATAAATTGAAAAGTTCGCAATTCGATAATGAAGGAAACTTTTCTTTTGGAATAAAAGAATATATTGAAATTCCTGGTATAAAATATATTCCAGAAATAGGAATCTTAGGTATGGATGTATGCGTAACATTAAAAAGACCTGGGTATAGAATAAAATATCGTAAAGTTCAAAAAAGAAAAATACCAAAAAAGCATAAAATAAGTAGAGAAGAAGCTATAAATTGGGTTAAAGAAAATTTTGGAGTTGATGTTGAATGAATTTTGAAATTTTTGAATTACCAGAATTTTTGGATTTAGCTGTTAAATTAAATGGTGCTATTTTTAGAATGGCAGAATTTAAAGGTTATAAAAATGTTTACAACAAATTTTTTAATAATTTAAATAAAATAGAAGAATTTACAGTAGAAAACTTTTTAGCTGGGTTGGGTGAGGTTGGAGGATGAAGAGAAAAGAAAGAAAGTTTGGAAAAGGGGCAATAGCTTGTAGGAGATGCGGCTCTCATAGAGGAGTTATAAGAAAATATGGTTTGTATTACTGTAGAAAATGCTTGAGGGAAATAGCGCCAAAATTAGGATTTAAAAAATATCAATGAACATGATAGATTTGATGTTAATCTCAATTTGCCTTTTTAGCTCTACCCTAGCTTCTTACTATGACTTAAAGACGACTGAAGTTCCAGATAAAATTTTTTATCTTACAATTTTACTTTCCCTACCTTTTTTACTTTTTAAAATCTTTGCTCTTCACGAATTTTCATTTCTATTTTATGGAATTCTATTCTCTTTTTTTGGATTTTTATTATATAAAGTTGGTCAGTGGGGAGGTGCAGACGCAACTTTATTTGGAATTTTCGGATTTTTGCTTCCAGAAAAAATGTTTGGATTTCAAATCTTTCCAACTCAAATAAATTTTATAATAAACTTTTTCTTTGTTGGCTCTCTCTACCTGATAATTTATTCCTTTATCCTTCTTTACAAATCTGGCAACTTTTCCAGATCTTTAAAAGAAGTAAAGAAAGTTAGAAAACTGATTTTTGGATTTTCTATTTTGACCTTTATTCCTTCTTTCCTTCTATCCTTCTTATTATTAAAAGATCTTGTATTTTCATTTTTCTCTGCTCTTACCATTTCAGCCTTTTACATTATTTTATTTTCTCTTTATAAAATTCTAAGATTTATTGAAAAAAAGATTTTTGTAAGAAAAATTCCAGTTTCGAAATTAAAAGTTGGAGATATGTTATTAAAAAGAAGAGAATTAGTTGGAATTACAAAAGATGAAATAAAAAAAATTAAGAAATCGGGTAAAAAGTTTGTATGGATAAAAGAAGGTGTTAGATTCGTTCCAGTCTTTCCTATTTCCCTTTTATTAACCCTATTTTTCAATAATTTAATTTTAATTCTTCTAATTCCAGAATTATTTTTTCTCCAATTTTCTAAACCCACAATACTTCCATAAAACTCTAGGTATTTTCACACTTCCATCTTTTTGCTGAAATTGTTCAATTATTGCTAGCATTGTTCTACTTGTTGCTAGAGCTGTATTATTCAGAGTATGAACAAATCCTTTTATTGGAGCTCCTTCTTTTTCCCTATATCTTATATTCAATCTTCTTGCTTGATAATCCGTACAATTCGAATTAGACCCAACCTCTCTATATTTTCCATCTGCCATCCAAACTTCAGTATCATATTTCTTTGCTGCAATTATTCCTATATCTCCAGTGCAAACGTTAACTACTCTATAATGTAAGCCTAAAGCTTGATACATTTTCTCGCAATTTTCCTGCAATTTTTCATGCCATTCCCAGCTTTCTTCTGGTAAACAAAAGACGAATTGTTCAACTTTATTGAACTGATGCATTCTAAATAATCCTTTTGTGTATTTACCATGGGCACCAACTTCTTTTCTAAAACAAGGACTTACACCAACCAAACAAATAGGTAACTCATCTTTAACAAAAACCTCTCCTGCAAACATAGCTGCTAATGGATGCTCGGCAGTAGCTATTAAATATAAATCTTCATTTTCTATCTTGTAAATTTGTAAATCAAAATCCTCTAAACTTGTAACTCCTTCATAATATTTTTTTCTTAACATGAAAGGTGGTTCTATCAAAGTAAAACCTTTTTTTCTCAAAAAATCTATAGCAAATCTTAATATAGCAAGGTCTAAAAGCACAAGCTCTTCTTTAAGATAAAAGAAGCCATGACCTGCAACTTTTGCAGCTCTTTCATCATCAATCAAACCAAGATTTTTAAGAATGGTTAAATGGTCTTTAGGTTCAAAATCAAATTTTGGAGGAGAACCCCATTTTCTTATTTCAACATTATCATTTTCATCCTTTCCATAAGGCACACTTTCATGAAGTAAATTTGGTATTTTTAGCAATCTAACTCTTTTCTTTTCTTTTAACTCCTTCTCAACCTTTTCCAGATCTTCAATCTTTTTATCTAGAGTAGAAGCTTCCATCTCTTTTTCTTTTATATCTTTTCCCTCTTTTTTCAATATCGCAATTTCTCTACTAATTCTATTCTTTCTTTTCCTCAACTCATTCAATTCTCTAATAGTATTTCTCCATTCTTCATCTAGCTTTATAACTTCTTCAAGAAGCTTTAGAATTGCTGGGTCATTCCTTCTTTCTAAATTTCTCCTTACAAATTCTGGATTCTCTCTTATCAAGTTTATGTCTAACATATTATCAAATTAAATTTTTATCTTAAAAATTCTTGATTACTTGCAAAATAAATTAAAATATCTCTTTAATTTATTTTATGAAATTAAAAAGAGAGTTAAGCTTATTTGAAACTTCAATTTATGGTATTGGCATAATTCTTGGTGCTGGAATATATGCTTTAATTGGAGAAGCTGCAGGAATAGCTGGCAATTCTTTATGGTTATCTTTTTTAATAGGAGCAATAATTTCTTCTTTTACTGGTTTAAGCTATGCAGAACTTTCAACCATGTATCCAAAGTCTGCTGCAGAATATTACTATCTTCAAAAAGCAACTGGCTCAAGATTCTTAGCTTTTTTACTTGGTTGGTTAATAGTATGCGCAGGAATATTTTCAGTTTCAACTGTCTCTCTTGGATTTGCGAGATATTTTGTAGATCTTTTAAAAAATTTCATTTTTATTTCAAACGAAAATTTCCTTCAGATTCTTACAGCAATTCTATTAATCTCTTCACTTTCTTTTCTTAACTTTCTTGGTATAAAAAAATCTGCAGAATTTAATATCGTTTTTACATTAGTTGAAGCTTTTGGATTAATTTTTATAATCTTAATTTCAATTCCATTTCTTGGAAAAGTTAATTATCTAGAAATGCCAAATGGCTTGCAAGGAATAATTTCTGCTTCTATTCTAGTCTTTTTTGCTTATATTGGATTTGAAGATATTGCAAATATAGCGGAAGAGATAAAAAATCCCAGAAAAAATTTACCTTTAGCCTTTATATTTGCTATTTCCTTTACCTGCCTGCTCTATATTCTTGTTTCGATTTCTGTAGTTTCACTTGCAAATTGGAAAGAATTGAGTTTATCAGATGCTCCTTTAGCTTTTGCTGCCTCTAAAATTTTAGGAACAAATGCATACCTTCTTTTATCAACAATAGCTTTGTTTGCAACTGCGAATACAGTTTTAGTTTTGCTAATAGTTACTTCAAGGATGATTTATGGTATGGCAAAAGAAAAAACTTTACCAGAAATTTTAAGTTTGGTTCATAAAGAAAAAAGAACTCCTTGGGTTGCAATATTAATTTCTTGTTTATTTTCTATATTGTTTGTTTTACCTAGAGAAATAGTTTTGACCGCAAATCTTACAAGTTTAGTTACTTTCATAACTTTTGCTTCTGTAAATTTAAGCTTAATAATACTTAGGTTCAAAGCACCAAATGTAAAAAGAGTTTTCAAACTACCTTTAAACATTGGCAACTTTCCTTTGCTCGCATTTTTTGGTTTAATTTTAAACTTAGGTATGATAGTTAATACCAAAGCTAACTTACTTTTATTTTCATTTGTAATTGTTTTTACTGGCTTAATGATATATGCAATTTTCAAAAGAAAATTACCAAGTTTCTTTAAAATATAAAAAATTTATATTTAAAGTCAAATCTTCATTAAATGAAAAAGAATAGAATAATAAGTATATTACCAATTGATGAAATAGTTAAAAAAGATGAAATAATCTTTTATGAACAAAAGGATTTTATCTTTATTCCTTCTTATGAGGTTCTTGAAAGAATAATGTACAATCTTGGATTCAAGCATATAAGTTGTATTTCAAACTTAAATAAAGATT
Organism: uncultured archaeon; assembly: GCA_964632185.1. Lineage (GTDB taxonomy): Archaea > Aenigmatarchaeota > Aenigmatarchaeia > CG10238-14 > CAZWBF01 > CAZWBF01. The sequence continues at coordinate 55,314 of CAZWBF010000001.1, read as the reverse complement.
TGGCAGAATTAACATGCATTTATACTGATAACGATAAAAATTCTGTTTTGATAGAGGTATTACCAGGAGATTTTAGAATTGAAGAAAAAGATTTCAAAATGGAAACACTTTGGTTAGCAGTAAAAAAGGGTGCTTTATTCTATGATTCATATACGCAATCCCTTTATAGAATCAATCTATCAGATTACTTAAAAATTTTCGAGAATAGAATGGAAGAAGTTCCAAAAAGAATAAAAAATTTTCTAAATAAAAGAAGGAAAATAAGTGATATAATTTATATCTAACCTATGTATTCTGGACTTTGTGAAAATACAACTTTTTCTTCTGTAATACCCTTCTCCTTAACTTCTTCCATCTTCTCTTCAATTAACTTCACATTTCTTGCTAAAATTTTAGTTAATGCTTTTGCTGTTATGCTTGAAATTACAATTTCGCTTATTACTGCACCTGTATTATCTGTAAATAACAATCTTACAAAACCCTCAACTTTCTTCGTTTCCTTTTCTCCTTTTATCTCGCAAACTATTGAAACTTCGTTTGCAAATAATGGTTTTACTAAAAAAGGGTTTCTTGATATCCTAAACTTTTGCTCTTTCATAAAAATTTCTTAGCTTTAACCAATTTAATCTTTATCTTGTAATAACTACCTTTTTCATAAACTCAAGCAACTCTTTAGCTTTCTTATTTTTCTCAAAATATTTTCTTACAGGCTCTAAAATTTCTATTAGCTCATTTGCAACAGCATTTTTTAAATCCAAAGGATGTAAATTACCTTCTTTAAATGTTTTTTCTACTTCTTCAAAGGAATTAAATTGAATAGTTCCACCATACTTCTCTTCTCTTTCAACTTCAAAAATTTTCTTTTCTCTGAAAATTATGTATTTGACTATATCTAGAATAGGATTAAATTCAGCTTCCCTTTCTGGACAAAATGCATTTAATATTTTTCTTCTTATTGCTTCTGGCTCATCATAAATAAATACACAGGTTTCTGGTTTTGATTTACTCATTTTAACAGAAGCAATAATTTCTCTTCTCTCTTTTTCATTTTTCGGTAATGGCCAAACACTTGGCTTGGCTAAACCCTGTAATAAATGAAGATGAACAGCAACCGGCTTCCAAAATCCTAATTTTGGGCCAACTTCTCTTGCAACCATATTTGCTGCTCTTTGATCTCTTCCCAATTGGCAAATATCAACTTCGAACTGAAATATATCTGCTACTTGCATAGGGGTATACATGAGATAAGCAACATTCTTTGCTTCCCATTCCTTTCTTCCAGCAATTTCTAAAGTTCTCCTTGCTCTTAGCAAAGTCAATTGTTTTGCAATTCTTATAACTTTCTCCCAATAACTTATATCATATTCTTCTTCAGGCCATATTACTTCAATTTTATTCTGAGGTACACCACACGCAAGCCAAGAATGTAGAAAATGTTCTGCAGCCTTTCTTATTTTTTCCATATCTCCTCCAAGTTTATTGTTTATAAAAGCATGCCAACAAGCCAAATAAATTTTAAATCTACAACCAGCTTCTATCAAATCCTTCATTTTATAGCTGCAAATTAAGCCCGTTCCTAAGTGAACTAATCCACTAGGTTCCCAGCCGTTGTATGCAATAGGATGATCTTTTGTTTCTAACAATTCTTTCAATTCTTGCTCAGTAACGATTTCCTCTGTTGGCAATCTTTTAATTAATTCAATTTTTCTTTCTATATCCATATTCTCTAATTGGTATTATTTTTAAAAAAAATTATAGGATTATGTTAATTTTTTCTCCACAATTTGGACATTTTCTGTCTTTTAAATTAATTTTATCTATGTAAAATCCATGTCTTTTTATTAAAAGTTCATTACAATTTGGGCAATAAGTACTTTCATACTTATGACCCAAAACATTTCCTAAATACACATATTTCACTCCTAGCTCTTTTGCGATATCAAACATTTTCTCCAATTTCTCAACTGGAGTTTCGGGTAAATAATTTAATTTGTAGGTTGGGAAAAATCTTAAGATGTGTAAAGGTATTTCATCACTAACTTCTTCAACTAACCATTTTACAAAATTCTTAAAATATTTAATTTTATCCCCAATTTTTGGAACAACTAAATTCGTAATCTCTACCCAAATACCATTTTCATGTAAAGCTTTTATAGCATCTAATATTGGCTCTACCTTTGGCACTTTAACATATTTCAAATAAAAATTTGGGTCTAAGCAACCTTTTATATCAACAACTGCAGCATCTAAAAATTTCTTTGCCTCCTTTATCGCTTCTTCTGTTAAATAGCCATTAGTTACAAAATTGTTTTTCAATCCTTTCTTCCTCGCTAAAATTCCGGTATCTCTTGCGAACTCAAAGAAAATAGTTGGCTCAGTATAAGTATAACTTATAGAACTGCAATTGTTAACCAAAGCGAAATTCACAACATCTTCTGGCTTATAATTTTCACCCACAACCTCTTTTTGACCATCATGATAAATTTGAGAAATGTCATAATTACAGCAATAAAAGCAGAAGAAATTACAGCCAGCAGAAGCAATTGATAAAGAAACGCTACCAGGATAAAAATGGAAGAATGGTTTTTTCTCTATTGGATCTATATTAACAGCAATCAATTTGCCATAATTTAATGAAAATAATTTTCCGCCTATGTTTTTTCTTACTTTGCAAATCCCAGTATTATCCTCTTCTATTAAACAATTCCTTGCACAAAGTAAGCACTGAACTTTTTTATTCCCAACTTTTTTCCAAAGAATTGCTTCTTTCACAGTTTAAAATTTTATCTCTAAAATATAAATTAAGAGGTCTAAAATAATTTAATGATACAAGTAGAATTTCTAGGAGCAATGAATTGTGTAGGAGCTGCTGGAGTTTTAATAGATACTGGATCAGAAAAAATAGTTTTAGATTATGGAACAAAAGTAAGAGAAATTCCACCGGTATTTCCTTTGCCAATAAAAGGAAAGATAGATGCTTTACTATTAACACATTCTCATTTAGACCATTCAGGAGCTTTACCTTTAATAGCAAGAAATGATGTCCCAGTCTTTTCTTTACCAGTCTCTAAGCCATTGACAGAACTTCTTTTACTAGATTCTATAAAAATTTCGAGTGAAGAAGGAATAACTTTGCCATATGATAAAAATGATGTGGAAAGAAGCTTGAGAAATTTTGTTTTGATTAAATACAAAAAAAGCTTTAAGATTCATTCTGTAAAAGTTACTCCATTAAATGCTGGTCATATTCCTGGTAGCACAATGTTTTTGATTGAAAGTAAAGGCAAAAAAATTTTATATACAGGAGATTTTAACACAATAAAAACAAGATTAGTAAAAAGAGCAAAAGTCAATATTGAAAATTTAGATTGTCTAATTGTTGAAAGTACTTATTCTCAAAGAAATCATCCTGATAGAAAAAAGCAAGAAAAGGAATTGATTAAAAGTATAGAAGAAACTTTAAGTAAAGATGGTATAGCCTTAATACCAAGTTTTGCAGTTTCTAGAGCCCAGGAAATTCTTTTGATTCTCAATTCTCATGGAATAGATTATCCTCTTTATTTGGATGGAATGGCGAAAAAAGCGACAACTATAATTTTAAAAGAAAAAGCGTGCAAAAATATAGAAAAATTGAAAGAAGCTTTGAAACATGTAAGATATCTAAATAATAACTCTCAAAGAAAAAGAGCTATAAAACATCCTTCAGTTATAGTTACAACAAGCGGAATGTTACAAGGCGGACCAATAATATGGTATTTGAAAAGACTTTATAAAAATGAGAATTGTAGCTTGACTTTTGTTGGGTATCAAATAGAAGGAACTCCTGGTAGAATTTTATTAGAAAGTGGACACTATATAAATCCATCAGAAAATTTGGATTTAGAAATTAAAATGCGGATTAAAAAATTAGATTTTTCTTCTCATGCTGGAAGGAATGAATTATTTGAATTTGTAGAAAAATTAAATCCACAAAAAATCTTTTGCATTCATGGAGATAATACTGAAGAGTTTGCTGAAGAATTGAAAGAAAAAGGCTTTGACGCTATTGCTCCTTTAGCTAATAATCGAATTTTCCAACTTTAAATTCTAGATAGCTTTTTATTTCTTAATTATTTACTCCTATTTAGTGACAACAGTATAGAAATCTTTATATATAAGTATTTATCACTATAAAGTAGTGATAAAATGGCTATTAAAAAGGTTGTAAGAGAAATAAGAAAGATACTTAATAGATATAAAAAAGAGTTAGAAACACACGTCCCAGAAAATGTAGAAAAAGACTTAATTGACCTTGGTTTAACTATCACGAGTAT
>CAZWBF010000001.1:22736-50901 GCA_964632185.1 uncultured archaeon | reverse complement strand
TCCCAGAAAATGTAGAAAAAGACTTAATTGACCTTGGTTTAACTATCACGAGTATTAGACTTGCTGAAGGAAAACCTTTAGAGTGATTGAAATGGAGAAATTACAAATCTGCAGTGAAAATTATAAGAAGTGGAAAAATATAGCTTTGACTGCAAACAATTTAGAAGAAGTAAAAAAAGCTACAAGCAGAGCATTTTTTTGGCTTGAACTTCATTCTGCATTTTTATTTTTAGAATTGCTTGAGAAGACTAAGAAGAATGATAATAATTTACAATTAAAAGTTTTAAAGGCAAAATCGATAATTTGTAAAAAATTAGTTGATTATAGCGAAGAATTATTGAAAGAACTGTAAATTCTTTTGTTTTGAAATCAAATAATATTTATGAAAAAGACAATCTTTTTCCTTATAGATGGTTTGGGAGATTTTCCTATTAATGGTAAGACTCCTTTAAGCGAGGCAAAAAAGCCGAATATCGATTATTTAGCTGAAAATGGAAGAATAGGAGAATTGACTGTATTAACGAAAAAAGAGTGGAACAATTTATCGAAGATGTCTAGAACAAGTATTTCTCATTTTGCAAATATTTCGATTCTCGGTTATGATCCAAAAAAATATAAGAATCTAAAAAGAGGTCCTCTAGAAGCTGTTGGGGCTAATATTCCTTATACTAATGGTCATCTAGCATTTAGATGCAATTTTGCGACTGTTAACGATAATTTGATTGTTATAGATAGGAGAGCTGGAAGAAACTCTTTTGGTTTAGATGAATTAGCAAGATACATAAACGAAAATCTTAAGTTAAAGGTAAAGTTCACTTTTATGCGAACCTTTGAACATAGAGGAGTTTTAATTTTCCAAGAAAATTTAAGTGATAATGTTTCTACTAATGACCCTCAAGAAATTGGAAAAAAAGTTGAAAAAATTAAAGCGTTAAATAAAAAGGCTGAAAAAAGCGCAAAAATAGCACAAGAATTTGTTAATAAAGCATATTCTTTGCTAAAATACCATTTGATCAATGAGGAAAGAATAAAAAAAGGTTTATTGCCTGCAAATTATCTATTACTAAGAGAAGCTGGAAATAAACTATTTTCTTTACCTTCCTTTGCTGAAAAATGGAAATTAAAGCCTGTTTGTATTGCTGAAAATGGTGTGGTAAAAGCAACTTGCTTATTAGCTGGATTTAATAGTATAACTATACCAGAAACAGATTTTAGAAACACTTTGAAATTTATTTTTGACTCAATTGAGAATTGTTTAGCTGAATATGACATAATTTTTGTTCATATAAAAGAACCAGATAAATTTGCACATGATAAAGATTTTAAAGGAAAGGAAAGGTCTATTGAGAAAATCGATAAAAAACTTAAGCGATTTAAGGATTTTGATGGAAATATAGTTATAACTTGTGACCATATAACTTCAACACAAACAGGAAAGCATGAACAAGGAAAAGTTCCTTTGTTAGTTTACGGTAAAGGTAAAGATAGAGTTAAAACCTTTGATGAAATTTCTGCAAAGAAAGGAAGTTTAAAAAATTTCACAACAAAAAAGCTTTGGAGATTTTTGTTTAAAGACTAATAACAAATAGTAGAAGAAGAAAATATATATTGATGAGAATTAAGGATATAAGAGCAAGAATTGTTTATTCAACTAAATCTACACAAACTATAGAAATTGAAATAGAAACTTATAAAGGAAAAGTTAAAGCTTCTTCTCCAATAGGGACGAGCAAAGGAAAATTTGAAGTGAAAGAAATTGAACCTAAAAGAGCTTTGCTCAAATTCAATTCAATAAAAAAACTTTTTTTGAATACGGATTTTGAAGATATAAAAGATGTGGATAATTTGTTGCATATAATTGATAAGACTGAAGATTTTAGTGAAATTGGTGGAAATTTAGCAATTGCAATTTCAGCTGCATTTTTAAAAGCATTTGCTTTGAATGAAGATAAAGAAGTTTTTGAGTACTTGGGAAATAAAAAAATTCCTTTGCCAGTTTGCAATGTAATTGGTAGTTGGAAAAAATTTTATGGATTCCAAGAATATCTTTTAATTCCATCAAAACAAACTTCATTTTTTGATTCTATTGAAAAAATTTCACAAGCTTATTTAAGAATTGGTGAAATCTTAAAAGAAAAAGATACAAACTTTAGGTTTGGAAAAAATTTAGAATCTGCATGGATAACAAGCTTAGATATTGAAAATATTTTAGAAATTTTGAGTGAAGTAGCAAATGAGTTTGATCTAAGGATTGGAATAGACGTTGCTGCAAACAATTTTTTTGATGGAGAATTTTACGTTTATAAAAACGAAAAGCTTAACAGAATTGAGCAACTAAGCTTTTTGGAAGATATAGTAAAAAGGTTTAAGATTTATTATTTAGAAGACCCCTTTGAAGAAAATGATATAACTTCTTTTTCTGCTTTGCAAGCAGACTTACCAACTTGTTTAATTTGTGGAGATGATTTATATGCAACGAATCTTAAAAGGCTAAAAATAGGAATTGATATGAAAGCCACAAAAGCAGTAATAATTAAACCAAACCAAGTTGGAACTATTACAGATACAATAAAATTTTTTGAAGAAGCAAAAAAGCATAATATAAAAACAGTTTTTTCTCATAGGTCTGGAGAAACAGATGATAACTTAATTTGTCATTTAGCAGTTGGCTTAGGAAGTGATTTTGCAAAAATTGGAATTAGTGGAGAGAGGATTTGTAAAATTAATGAAATGGTTAGAATTGAAGAGAAAATTAAAAATATCTTCTAAATCCAATTTTTATTTGATAAAAATGAAGTTAAAAGATAAAGTTGCAATAGTTACTGGTGCAGGTCAAGGAATAGGAAGAGAAATTGCTTTGGCTTTTGCAAGAGAAGGAGCAAAAGTTGTTGTTTCAGATATAACAGAAAAGATGAACGAAGTGGTTGAAGAAATAAAAAAGATGGGTGGAGAAGCTATAGCTATAAAATGTGATGTTTCAAAGCTAGAAGATGCAATAAACCTGGCAAATGAAACTCTTAAGAATTTTGGAAGAATTGATATTCTAGTAAATAATGCAGGAATATTTCCATTTAAGAATTTTGCAGAAATGGAAGAAAAAGATTGGGATAAAGTTTTAAAAGTGAATTTATATGGAACTATAAATTGCAGTAAAGCAGTTGTTAATCAAATGATCAATCAGAAATATGGAAAAATAATTAACATTTCTTCGATTGCAGGTTATGCTGTAGGATTTACTCAATTGACTCATTATTCAGCAACAAAAGCAGGAATAGTTGGATTTACAAAAAGTTTAGCTTTAGAATTAGCTCCATTTAACATAAATGTAAATGCAATTGCTCCAGGACCGATAGAAACTCCAGGAACTCAAGAGCTAAGAAAAGAAACATATGAACAATTTAAGAAAAATATTCCGATAGGAAGATGGGGTAAACCCATAGATATAGCGAATTTAGCAGTATTTTTAGCTTCAGATGATTCTAGCTTTATAACAGGACAATGCATAATTGTAGATGGTGGTTATACACTTCCATAAGCTTATATTATTCAAGATAGATAGAAAGCACTATACAATCATAAGGTACAATCGAAGCTTTTTTCATAATTTTAATTTAAATTAGACCAAATAAACTATTATAAAAAATAAGAAATTAGATAATAAGTTAAGCTTTAATTACATTTGGAATTTCTTGAATTAAATCACTTGCTATTAGACTTTCTTCATATTTCTTAGCTGCTAATTCTCCAGCCTTACCATTAATATAAGCTGCTGCACATGCTGCATCAAAGCAATTAACTTCTCTTGCTAATAAAGCTCCTGCAATTCCTGCTAAAGTATCTCCTAAACCTCCTTTTGTCATGAAAGGAGAACCTGTTCTGTTTATAGCTACTCTTTTCCCATCAGAAATTACATCTATATGTCCTTTAAGCAAAATAGTTGTTTTTAGTTCAGAAGCAACCTCTTTTACAGCTTTAATTCTTTCTTTCAAATTTGTCCCAACTTTTATTCCTGATAAAACATAAAATTCGTAAATATGGGGAGTAATAATCCAATCTTTTCCCTTTGCAACTTTTTTATTTAAAGCTATGGCATGAATTGCATCTGCATCTATTACGCATGGTATTTCGATTCTTTTTAAATATTCTATAACAGCTTTTAAAATTTCTTTTTCTCTACACAAACCACCACCAATGACAACTGCACTCTTATTTTTAGTCAATCTTAAAAGTTCTGGCAAATGTTTTCTATTTAAATAATCTCCTTTTAGAGGATAGGCAATTAGATCTGGTAAAAAAGAAGCAATTATATTTGCAGCTCTTTGAGGTGCAGCTATTGTTACTAAATCTACTCCACTTCTTAAAGCAGCTAAAGCATTAAATGTTGGGGAGCCAGAATAATGTTTAGAGCCACCTATCACAAGCAAATGTCCAAAATTGTATTTGTGGCACCAAGCTTCTCTCTTTTTATAAATTTTTTTGAGAATTTTTTTGTTGACTATCATAAAAATATGTAGAAAATTTGAAAATAAAAATCTAGAAAGTTTTATATTAAAATTTTCTTAAAATTTAATAAAGTGAAAAAATGGTTAGAGTTGCAATAAATGGTTTTGGAAGAATTGGTAGAGCTATTTTTAAAATTGGGTTTGAACAAAAGGATATAGAATTTGTTGCTTTAAACGATTTAGCTTCTATCGAAAATCTTGCTTACTTGCTTAAGCATGACACAGTCTATGGAACCTGGTGGAAAAAAATCGAAATAAAGGAAAATGCTTTAATAGTTGAAGGAAGAGAAATTAAAGTTTTTAGTGAACGAGATCCAGCAAAATTACCATGGAAAGATTTAGGAATAGATGTGGTTGTAGAATCTACAGGATTATTTACTGATGTTAACTTAGCTAAAAAGCATTTAGAAGCTGGGGCGAAAAAAGTTTTAGTTTCTGCCCCTACAAAAAATGGAGGTAAAATGATAGTTCTGGGAGTTAATGAGCAGGAATATGATAAAGATAAAGATGATATTGTTACAATAGGTTCATGCACAACCAATTGTGCTGCTCCAATAATGAAAATCTTGAATGATAATTTGAAAGTTAAAAAAGCTTTTTTGACTACTGTCCATGCCTATACTGCCACTCAAGGCTTAGTAGATAGACCTAATAAAAAGTTTAGAAGGGGGAGAGCAGCAGCTTATAATATCGTACCAACTACAACTGGAGCGGCTGAATCCGTTGTTCGAGTAATACCAGAGCTTAAAGATAAGTTTGATGGTATAGCTATTCGTGTACCAGTACTTTGTGGTAGTTTATGTGATATAGTTGCAAAGGTTGAGAAAAGTACGAGCATAGAGGAAGTCAATTCTCTATTTAAAGAAGCTTCTAACAAATTGAAAAATATTTTGCAATATACAGAAGAAGAGCTTGTTTCTTCTGATATTATAGGTTCACCTTATTCAGCCATATTCGATGCAAAAATGACAAGGGTAAATGGGGATTTAGTAAAAGTTTTCGGTTGGTATGATAATGAATGGGGATTTTCTTGTAGGATGGTAGATACAATAAAAATGCTTTTGTAATTTCAAAATTATTTTCTAAAAATTTTGTAAATAATCAGAAGAGCTAATAAAGAAATGAGAATACTAATTGAAATGGGGATTGGAGCTGAAGGAACTACAAAACTACCAGTTTTAGCAGTTGGAAGAAGGAAATGGAAAGGAGGGATTATGAACAGAGATAAGAGTACCCACAATTTCCAATTCTCTTTTCTTTCTCTATTTTTATTTCCCATTTCTTCAATCGGAGTAACTTCTGCTTTTCTCACTCCAACATTAACAATTTCTATCTTATCTTCTTTTGGCTGAACTAATAATTGAACTTTAGACAACAATTTTTCGTAAGGTTCGGTCTTTCTATATTTAGCAACTCTCTCTTCAAATTTTATATACCCTGTCGCTCCAATGATATATAAATCTCCATGTAAGGGAGATTCCCAATTACCAACATACATCTTTCCATTTACAAAATAAGCAATTGGCCTGCCTTCAACTTTTATAACATAGCTTCCTTTTCTTGGTATTGAAGTTACACTTCTATATTTTGCTATTTCGACTATTTCATCAGCATATTTACTAACTTCTTCTTTCGAAATACCTAAATAGGAATAAAGCCCGAATAAAAGGTTTTCAATTTTTTTCTTATTTAACTCTACCATTCTAATTTTAAATTCGAGAAACTATAATTTAAATATTCTAAATATGAAAGAATTTTTGACTTTAGATGATGTTGAAGTTGAGAAAAAAACGGTAATAGTTAGAGTTGATATTAATTCTCCACTTGATAAAAATGGAAAAATTATAGATAATGAAAGAATTAGAGCCCATGCAAAAACTTTAAAAGAGCTTAGCGAGAAAAATGCAAAAGTTGTTGTTCTTGCACATCAAGGGAGAAAAGGAGAATCAAATTTTATTAGCTTAAATCAGCATGCTGAATTACTTTCTTCGCATATAGGAAAAGAGGTTAAGTTTATAGATGATATTATTGGAAAAAAAGCAATTGAAAGTATAAAAAATTTGAAAGAAGGGGAAATTCTTTTGTTAGATAATGTGAGATTTTTAGATGAAGAAACAGAAAAGAAATCTGCTGAAGAACATGCAAAAAGTAAATTGGTTCAAACCTTATCTCCTTTGGCAAATATTTTTGTACAGGATGCGTTTTCTGCTTCACATAGAGCTCATGCCTCAATTATAGGTTTTTCAAAGGTTTTGCCAGTAGTTGCTGGTAGAGTTATGGAAAGGGAATTAACTTCAATAAAAAAGTTTTTTGATCCCTTAGGAATACATGTTTTTATTTTGGGAGGAGCAAAACCAGAAGATTGCTTAGATATAATGGAATACATGTTTAATAATAAGCCTGAAATTGTAGAAAGAGTTTTAACGTGCGGAACTATTGGTGAAATTTTTCTTGTTGCACAAGGCTATAAGCTTGGAAGACAAACCATCGAATTTTTTGCAAAAAAAGGATTTCTTGATCTAATACCAAGAGCTAGAAAATTATTAGAAAAATATGGAATGGAAATTAAAGTACCTATAGATATTGCGTTTGAAGCCGATGGAGAAAGAAAAGAAATTTCTATTAAAAAATTGCCAGTAGACCCTTTATTGCTTGATATTGGAAGCGAAACTATGGATATTTACAGCAAAATAATAAGAGAAGCACAGAGAATTGTTATGAAAGGTCCTGCAGGAATTTATGAAAAAAATGGATTTGAAATTGGAACAAAAACTATATTAGAAGAAGTTGCTGAATCAAAAGCTTTTACTTTAATAGGTGGTGGCGATCTAGGAATTGCAATAGAAAAGCTCGGTATTGATAAAAATATGTTTTCTTACATAAGCTTAGGTGGAGGAGCGTTAATTACTTATTTGGCCGGAAAGCCAATGCCTGGTATAGAAATTCTTAAAGTTGAAGAGAAATGATTTTAAAGTTTTTTGATTAATTCAAGCATTATTTGGTCTCTTAAATCTGGGTCTTTTAAAGCTTCTTCTACGATCATCTTCTTTAGTTTTTCTTTATTCAAAGATTCCATTAAAATATTTGTGAGTTTTTCTGCAATTTCCCTATTATTTTTAGCAGCTTTTATTAATGAAAAAACTACTTTTTCTTCTTCTCTTTTTTCTTCAGTTGTCCCAATTTCAACCATGATTTAAATTATTTCCTAAAAAATTAATACTTAACTTTTTTGATTATTGTGTAATTGTGATAGATTCATTAGAACTTACATATTTAAATTTTTACATCTTAATTTTTTCCGATAGAAATGAGAAATGAAGAAATTCAGAGATTGGAAGAGGAACTAGAGCTAATTGATTGGTTTTTTACTCAATATCCAAAGGAGAAAAGAACAAAAAGGTTTAAGGGAGGCTTAAATAAGATGAAAGTCCTAGGTATAATTTCTCACCATCCTCAAGGCATAACCAAGGAAGAGATATCTAATTACTTACCTCTCAAATCCCTAAACAATTATTTACATAAATTGAGAGCGGAGGGGCTAATAAAATCAACCTATCCTTATAGCCCAAATACTCTATATGTATGTACTCAATATGGGGTAGAAACCTACAAATGTTTAATTGAAATAGCAGAGCAAGCTAGAAGACTTTGGCCATTTGGATAGTTTTTCTTGCTAAACAACTATTTATTTTTTTCTACATTAAAAAATATCGTGATTTAATGCAAAACCAACCTTTAATTTTTGACTTTTATTCAATCTTAAAATTTCTTTTAAATAAAATAAAAAATGATGAAAAATTTTTTAGTGCTTTTATAAATTTCTTAGAAAAAAATGAGGATAGGCATGAACTAATTGTTCGTATAGTAAGGGAAAAACTCATAGAGAGTTGTATGAAAAGTTTTTCTAAAAAATAATTATTTCTTCCTTCTTAATTCTGCTAATACTCTTGCTTTAAAATCAGAAATTATACTCATCAGATTTATAAATCCGTCTTGAGGGGTTGGAAAACAGGAAAAATATTTGTGAACATCTCCATCATTCCACCATTTTGTGCAGCAATAATATAAATGATCGCTTGTTTGCAACAATCTCCAAATTCTTTTCATTTCTTCATCGTTTAGCTTTTTAACAGCCTTTTCAAGATTTTTCAGTTCATCAAAACAAATTTGCTGCATTCTATTTCCAAGCCAAGCAGAAGTATCTCTTTCCATGTCAGCCCAAGATAAAGTTGAAAATTCGAAAACATCTATTTCTCCCACAGGCTCATACTTTTTGATAATTTCTGAAGGAGTAGAAAACTCTAAATTACCATATTTTAAAACTTGATATGGCAAAGCTTTTAAGAACCAAAATATTCCTGACTCTTCCCAATGATGCTCCCCAAAAGTTTCATAATCCATAAACAAGTTAATGCATTGGCCTGGGGTTGCATTTAACCAAGCCGTAAATTTTTCAGCAGTTAATGGCCATTCATTCCAATTCTTAGCAGAAAACCTATATCCTATATCATCGCTAAGTCTATAATTTCTCAAAAGAATTCTTATTCTATTTTCTGGTTTAGGATCACCAGGAAAGCAAAATTTTCTAAGATAAACATAATTTGGGTCTCTCCAACCCAAAATTCTTTCAGCACCTTCAGTAAAAATTGCTTTAAATCCCATATCTTCTACAATTTTTCCGATTAAATTATTGTAAATCATTTCGGTATTAACAAATACTTTTGGAGTGAAGTTAAGAAGGTCTTTTATAGCTTGCCTATGCATTTCCACTTGGTCAATAAATTCATCCTTAGATTCAAACAAGCTTGCTAAAGAATGATAATAAGTTTCTCCGATTATCTCCACGCATTTAGTTTCTACAAGTTGTTTAAAGGTTTCTAATAAATCTTTATTATACATTTCACATAATTCTAAAAAAGTTCCGGTTAATGCAAAGGATACCTTAAATTTTCTTTTTTCTTTTTTCAAATTGTCAATTAACTCTAAAAGAATTGTATTAGTTGGAGAGTAACACCTTTGAGCAACCCTATCAAAAACCCATTTGTTTAGACCATGATTAAAGTAATATTGAAATATTTCCTTATTGCCAATTTCACCGTTTGGCTGAAAAGTAGCTAGTCTAAATGGTTGGTGAACTTGAAAACTGAGAGTTATAGAGGTCATATTCTAAAATTTATTTTCTTAATAAAAAACTTTATCTCATAGATAAAAATATTTTATATGAGTTTCATATTAAGTAACGAACTTTATAAAAACTCTTATATCCTTGCTAGTAAAAAAGCATTTTTTTATAGATTTTGTGATACTGGCTTTAAAAATAAATGGACTGGTTTTTGGTATAAAACAAAAAAGTTTATTGAGTATTTTGCCTTTAAAGTTAATGATGAATGGCTTTCTCCTTCAAATTGTTTTGCTTTTATTAATGGAGAAGTTGACGCTACTCATTTTTACGATTTAAAAAATCTTAAGGTAAAAGAATTTCTGTTTCTTCCAGAAAACTCTGGATCTTTAGTTTGTATCTTAACTTTTGAAAATCCTTCTTTCCAAGAAAAAAAATTGAGTTTAGAGTTAGAATTGGCTATAAATATAAGAGAGAGAGAAGAAAATTGGCATGAAAGGATTTACAAGGTAAATGCTGAAAAAGATAAGGTAATAATAAGTTCGGAAAAGGGTAGCTTAATATTTGCAAGCTTTCCATCAGGAGATTTTTATTGGGAAGAAATTTATAAAGAGCATTATCCAAAAGAATTGCAAAGATGTTTTATTCCGGGCAATTACAAAATAAATCTAACCTTAGCTCCAAAAGTAAAAAAAGATATTCTCTTTGTTTTTTCATGCGGAGAAAATGAAGCTGAAGCATTAACAAATTTTGAGAATTGTAAAAATACTGTAATTTCAAGCTTAATTGAAAAAGAAGAAAAAATGGAAAGCATACTTTCTAATTCTGAAATTTCAAGTAATTCAAATGAAATTGATGAATTGTTTAAATGGAGCGTTATTAGCCTAGAAAAACTAAGTTTTGAATCTGACTTTGGAATAGGATACTTTGCAGGCTATCCTTGGTTTACTCAGTTTTGGGGAAGGGATTTAGGTTGGATTTTACCAGCAGTAATAGATTATGGAAATTTTGAAAATGCAAAATATTGTTTAAGAATTTTGGCAAAATTCCAAAAAGATGGATTAATACCTAACCTTATATATCCAAATGGGAAAGTTGATTATAATTCAGCTGATGCAACCCCTCTTTGGCTTATTGCTCTTCATCATTACATTTACAATTCCGCAGATATTAGATTTCTTTTTGAAATGGAAGAAAATATTTTGAAAATCTTAGAATGGTATAAGCAAAATGCTGATAAAAATGGTTTTGTTGATAGTGATAGAACAACTTGGATGGATACTTTGAAAAGGAAAAAAGCAGTAGAAATTCAAGTATTTTGGTTTAAAGCTTTGAAATGTATTGGTGATTTATTAAAATTACTTGGAAGGAGTGAAATGAAAAGCAAGGTAGAAAAATTGGCAGAAAAATTAGAAAAAAATTTTGAAGTTCATTTCTGGAATAAAAAAGAAAACTTTTATTTTGATTCTATTAATAATAACGCAAAAACCATTAATTCAATTTTTCCCCTTATTTTTGACATATCTAAAAAATATAGGGTTAAAAAAGTTTTGGAAAGAATTGAGAGTGAAGAATTTACTACTAAATTTGGTGTAAGAACTTTATCTAAGGATGAAGTTGGTTATAATCCATTTAGTTATCATAAAGGGAGTTCCTGGGGTTGGATAGTTGGATTAGTTGCATGTGCGGAATTTAAAGCAAATAGACCAGAGAAAGGATTTGAGTACTTAAAAATATTGCATGATAAATTAAATCAAAATTGTTTAGGGGCTATAGATGAAGCATGGAATCCAGAAGATGATAGCAATGTACTTTTAAAAAATAAAATTTGGGAAGAAAGTTGCTGCTTACAAGGTTGGAGTTCTGCTTTAGTTATAAGATGTGTAGATGAATTCATTCTTGGCTTGAAAATAAATGCTTTTAACAAAACGATAATAGCTTCTCCATCCCTTCTTCCAAATATGAAAATAATAAGGAGGAAGAGAATAGGAAATGATTTGGTTGATTTATTTTTTGAAAGAAAAAATAATGAAGTAAAAATTAATTATAAAAGTAGAAGGAATGAGGAATATAAAATAATTTTGCTACCAAAAATTTAATTTCATTCAATTAATTTATACAAAGTTCCCTTCTTACTATTGATTATTTCTATTTTTCCTTCTCTACCAAGCCAACCCAAAGCTCCAAAAACTTCATTTACTTTTAATCCAGCCTGCTTTGCTATACCACTTGCTGATAAAGCACCTTTTGATTTAAGAACTCGCCAAACTTTTCCAGCATTTATACCAAAGATCTCTTCTGGTTTCATAATATTTTATTTAACTACTCCTTATATTAATTTCTTACTTAAGTTTGATTAAAGTAAAAATAATTTATGAAAGTTGTTTATGTTCCTTGGCTTCATATGCATCAACCATTAATCTGGATTAAAATGAAAAATAAAGAAAAATTAGTTAGTAACCTTTACAAAATGTTGATTTCTAAAGACCAAAAAGAAGCTTGGGATGCAAGACTTATAGCTAGAGCTTACAAAAATCCAGCGAAATATGTCAAAAAATTAAGAGAAGAAGGGTTCAAGCCGAAAATTATGGTAGATTATTCTGGAATTTTATTAGAGAGTTTGGTAGAGCTTGCAAAAGAAAAAGTACTTGACAAAATTGAAGTGGATGGTGAAAAGATTGGCAACCCAATTAAACTTTTCAAGGAAATTTTAAGGAAATATCCAGATTCTATAGAATTTGCAGGTACTGCCTATTCACACTGTTATTTTCCTGCAACTCCAGTCCAAGATTGGAAATTACAAATAGAAGAATGGAGAAATACCTTTAGAAAAATTTTTGGAAAGAAAAATTTGGAAAGAGTAAAAGGATTTTGGCTCCCAGAAATGGGAATTCCAGGATTTGGTGATAAGCTTGAGAAGTTAATAAAAATTATCAGCGAATATTATGAATGGTGCATTTTACCGTTGCAAGCAGTAGAAGGATACGAAAAATTATCTTACGAGCAAAAACTTCAATTTGCTTGTCAGCCACATTTGCTTAAAGTAAAAGATGCTTCCATTCCAATCATTTTTAGAATTCCTACTTATTTCATAGATCAACAAGCAGGTTGTGAATTAAATCTTCTTTATTCAAAATTAAGAGAAGCTGGAAAAATTTTTGAAAAAGTAGGCAATAAACCTGCTTTAGTTGTTCCTGCATCTGATGGAGAGAATGGAAATGTCATGATGAATGAATTCTTTCCAAAAACCTTTGTTCCATTTTTTAAAGAAATAAAAGATAAAAATATTTTTTCTTTGACTATAACACAATTCCTTCATACCTACTATGAAAAAGATGGTAAAATAAGTCCAAAAAATGAAATAAAACTAAAAGAAATAGGTGCTTCGTGGGTTGGCGGTCATAAGTTTTGGTTAGAAGGAAGTGAACGATTGGAAATGGTAAAAAAAATTGAAAGATTAAGTAAAAGATTTTGGGAAATAAAAGATTTTTTGAAAGAGAATGAATTCTCTGAAATTAAAAGAATGTTATTGATTGCTGAAACGAGTTGTTATGTGTATTGGGGGATAGATTTTTGGTTTACCCAAGGGAAAAAAACTATAAAATTTGTAAATGAAATGCTAGATAGATTAATTAAGAAAAGGTAATAGTTTTATATATCTTTTGCAAAAAATTTAAATAGTTATCTTCGAGGTGAAGAATGAAAATAGCTATATTTTCATGGGAAAGCCTACATTCTCTTCCAGTTGGTGGGTTAGCTGTTCATGCTACAGAATTAGCAGCAGCTTTACAAAGAAAAGGAAATGAAGTCCATGTCTTTACTAGAATTGCGCCAAACCAAAAGCTCTATGAGGTTATTGATGGTGTGCATTATCATCGATGTCCATTTAACTTTAATTCAGATTTTATCCAAGAAATGAATAACATGTGCAAATCAATGGCTCATCATTTTTTTGAAACAGAAAATATTTCTGGAAATTTTGATATAATCCATGGTCATGATTGGCATGTAGTTAATGCTTTAGATGAGATAAAAAAAGCTAGAAACAAAAGAGTTATTTTTACTCTTCACTCAAACCAATTTGGAAGAGATGGGAATAAATTCCATGATGGGCCAGCGAAATCAATCCAAAATATAGAGTGGTATGGTACTTATATTTGTGATAGATTGATTGTTTGCTCGCATGTAATGAAAAATGAAGTTAAATGGCTTCACAGAGTTCCAGAAGATAAAATAAGAGTTATTCCAAATGGTATATGGGCAAAGAATTTTGATGGCTTTATTGATCCTTGGAGGGATGCAAAAAAGAAATATGGAATTGATGTTTATGACCCTCTAATACTTTATGTTGGAAGAATGACGTCTCAAAAAGGCCCTGACTTACTTTTAGAAGCTGTACCCGATGTTTTAAGAGATTATCCAAATGCTAAGTTTGTTTTTGTTGGAGATGGTTATATGAAATCTCAACTAGAAGAAAGAGCTAGACAATTAAATGTAATGCATGCAGTGAGATTTACTGGTTATATTTCTAATGAAGAAAAGGCGAATTTGATGAAAGCTTGTGATTGTGTTGTTGTCCCTTCAAGAAATGAACCTTTTGGTATAGTTGTTTTAGAAGCTTGGAGCTGTGCTAAACCTGTAATCGCTACGCATGGCACTGGAGCTGGCGAACTTATATGGCATGGGGTTACTGGTTTAAGAGTCTATCAAGCTCCAAATTCTATTGCTTGGGGAATAAAAGAGATTTTGAAAAATCCTGAAAAAGCAAAATGGATGGGAAAGAATGGAAGATATGCTGCTGAAAAAGAATTTACTTGGGATAAAGTTGCGGAGCAAACTTTAAAAGTTTATGAGGAGGTGTTGTAATGAAATGTTGGTTTTGTGATAAAGAAGCAAGAGGGGTTTGCATAGTATGTGGTAGAGCAGTATGTCATGAGCATGCAGAAAAATTAGACCAATTCACATATGCAAAATCGGATACAAGTACAGGATTTGCAAGTTATTTCAAGGCATACAATGTTTTGAAATGTAAAGAGTGTAAAGTAGAATGGGAAACTTGGGAACAGGGAAAAAAGATTGTTAAGTAAGATTAAAGATTTTTAGTACTTTTTCTAAATTTTATTAAGTGATTAAATGATTAAATTTGAAAAAAGAATTGTAAAAAGTAAGTTTAGAAGCCCGAGAAAAAATTTTGGAATAGATGAACAAGAAATCGAATTTAGGAAAGATCCTTTGACTGGAAGATGGTGTAGGATAAATATAAACAGAGTTAAAAGATTTAGAAATATAAAAAAAGATGGGTTCTTGAAGGAAATAATAAAGGAATCAAAGGTCAATTGTCCTTTTTGCGAGGAAAATATAGATAGAGCGACGTCTAAATTTATTGAAACTGATAGATTAAAACTTGGTGATTCAATAATTTTTCCAAACCTTTTTCCTTACAGTAAAAATCATGGAGTTGTTGTACTTTCAGTCAAAAAACATTATTTGCATTTAAATGAAATATCTTCAAAACTTTTGTTTGATTCTTTAAAGAATTCTATAAATTTTTTTAAATTTATCTATTCAAAAGATAAAAAATCAAAATATCCAAGTATAAACTTTAATTTTATGCCACCAGCTGCAGCTTCAATTTTCCATCCACATTTTCAAGTTATTTTAGATGATAAGCCAACTTACTTCACTAATCTTCTAATCAAGAAAAGCTTAGTTTATTATAAAAGATATGGCTCAAACTTTTGGTTCGACCTTATAAAGGCTGAGCGGAAGAATAAAGAAAGATTTATAGGAAAAAATGGAGATTTCTATTGGATTGCAGATTTTTCACCTATAAAAAATAACCAAGTTTCTGGTATAATTTCTAAGAAAATTTCTTGCATTGTTGATTTAAAAGATAGAAATGTAAAGGATTTGGCAAATGGACTTTCAAAAATTTTCAAAAAATTATGGATTAAAGGTGTAAGGAGTTTAAATATGGTAATATTTTCTGGCCCAATTAATATTGATATCTCAAATTATTTCGTTGTAAATCTAAAAATAATTTCTAGACCAGCTTTAACCCATAGATACAACTCTGATATAGGATTTATGGAATTGCTCCACCAAGAAAGTGTAGTTGAAACATTGCCAGAAGATGTGGCCAAAACATTAAAATTCTAATACTACTAAAAGAAATTATAGATTATGAATATAGGATTTTTTGTTTGGGAGTTTTATCCAAGATTAGTTGGTGGTTTAGGTTCTTATGCAATTGAAATAACAAAAAAATTTGAAAAATTGAATAATGAGGTTACAGTTTTTACTTTAAACGATGGAACTTTAAAAACAAGGGAAGTTTGGAAAGGAATAGAAATTCACAGGCCACTAATTCTTGATGCAAGCGATATTTTTCCTATGTTTGTAGCTGATGATTTAAAAAAATGGGGGAAAAATATAAAATTCTTTTCTGACATTTATGCTTATAACTTTCTTTCTGCAACTAAGTTTGCTAATGAACTTATTAAAAAGAAAAAACAACATTTCGATATAGTTTGCATTCATGATTGGCTATCTTCTATTTCTGGATTTTTAATAAAAAAAGAATTGCCGAAACTTCCAATCGTTTTTCATATTCATTCAATAGAAGAACAAAGAAGTTTTGGCGGTGGTTCAGAAGTTGTTAAATATTTTGAAAGAAAAATGGCAGAATATGCAGACAAAATAATAACAGTTTCTTATTCCATGAAAGATTTTCTTACTTCTATTGGATACCCTAAGGATAAGATTGAAGTAGTTTATAATGGTTGTGACCCAAAAAAATATGACCCATCAAAAGTTGATGAAGAAGAGCTTGAGAAATTAAGGGAAAGATATAAAATAAAACCAAATGAAAGAGTTATTTTCTTTATAGGAAGACTTACAGCAGTAAAAGGAATTCAAAATTTAATTGACGCCATGCCAATCGTTTTAAAAGATTTTCCAAATACAAAGTTAGTAATTCTTGGAAAAGGTGAAGAATATAATGACTTAATTCTTAAAATTCAACAATACAACATTTTCGATAGAGTTGTAATTAGGTCTGAATGGGTTTCTGAAAAAGAAAGAATATTACATTATGCATTGGCTGATGTATGCGTTTTTCCAAGCTTGAGCGAACCTTTTGGTATAGTAAGTTTAGAAGCTATGAGTATGGGAAAGCCTGTTATAGTTGGAGCTTCTGGAATAAGCGGACTAAAAGAACAAGTTATACCTTCTGGCCCAAATAGAACTGGTGTTCATATTGATGGTAGGAATCCTCAAGATATTGCTTGGGGAATAAAAGAAGTTCTAGAAAATTTTGAGGAAGCTAAAAAATGGGGAAAAAATGGAAGAAAAAGAGTTCTAGAAAATTTCACTTGGGATATAGCTGCAAAAAAAACTTTATCAATTTATAAAGAATTGATTAAATAATAATTGTGAGAGTAATAGGTATTGTTTCTGGAAAGGGTGGAGTAGGAAAAACAACTTTAGTTGCAAATTTAGGAATAGCTTTAACGAATTTTGGAAAAAGTGTTGCTGCTGTTGATTGCAATATAACAACATCTCATCTTGGATTTAATTTTGGTTTTTACTATTATCCAATAACTCTAAACCAAGTTTTAAAGGGAGAGGCAAACTTATTAGAAGCAACTTATTTTCATCCTTCTGGTCTAAAAATAATTCCAGCATCTTTATCTGTCGATGATTTAATAGGGGTTGATATAGAAAAATTAAAATCTACTTTAAATTTTGAAAATGTAGAAATTGTTTTATTAGATTCTGCACCTGGCTTAGGAAAAGAAGCTTTGAGTGTATTGAAAACTTGTAATGAAGTTTTGTTCGTTACCATTCCTTACATGGCAGCTGTTACAGATGTAATAAAATGCTCGTCAATAACAAAAGAAATGGGAATTAAAAGAACTGGAATTGTTTTGAATATGGTAAGGAATGAGAAGCATGAATTAACTCCCTATCAAATTGAAGAATTAGTTGGATTGCCTGTTATAGCAAAAATTCCTTTTGACCCAAATGTGCAAAAAAGTTTAGCAGAAGGTCAACCTGTAGTAACCTATAGTCCAAATTCAAAAGCCAGTATAGCACTAATGGAATTAGCAGCAAAATTAATTGGAGAAACCTATTCTCCAAAAATAACTTTCTTCTCAAGAATTTCTGAATTTTTCAGAAAAATTATTTAATTGCTAAAGCAAACTCTTTTAAAACTTTTTTAGGATTTTTAGCTTTTACTATAGCTGAAGCAACTATTATTCCGCAAGTCCCTAATTCTAAAGCTTTTTCTACATCTTTACCACTAGAAATTCCAGCACCACAAAGAACTTTAATATTTTTATTTACTTTCTGAATTTTTTTGATAGATTTTGTTACTAATTCAGGCTTTGCCTTTGAAACAGCAATTCCTGTGCCAATTAATTCTGGAGGTTCAATTGCAATGAAATCTGGATTAAACTTTGCTATTTTTTCAGCTTCTTTAGCAGAAGCTGCACAACAAACTGAAATTAAATTATTCTTTTTAGCAATTTCTATACAACTTTTAATTTCATTTAATTTTAATTTTCTTTCTGAATGATTAATTAAACTTCCTATAGCCCCAGCTATTTTTACAGATAAAGCACTTATATGACCAGTAAATTTTCCTTGTTCTATTGGATCTATATGCTGAGAAAAAATTGGTAAATCTCTAAATTTTTGTGAAATTCTAAACATATCGCAAAATTGAGGAGCTATTGCAATATTAACTTTATATTTTTTCGCTACATCTCTGCAAAATTTAGCTAATCTTAATGCATTTTTACCCATAGCTTCTTCATAAGCTTTAAAATTTACAATTATCAAAGGTAATTTTAACTTCATCATTTTATTTTTGTAATTTAGAAAAATTAACATTATATGTTTAAACTTTTTTATTCGAGCTAATAAAAAAATAATTAAGAATAACATGAAAGCAATAATACTTGCTGGAGGTTATGCCACAAGACTTCATCCTTTTACAGAAAGTTTGCCAAAACCTTTAATACCAATTGTTGGGAAGCCTATAATTGAATATATAATAGAAAATATAGAAAGATGTAGGCACATTGATGAAATAATCATTTCCACTAACAAAAAATTTGAACCTCATTTCCAGAATTGGTTAAACAGCAAAAACTTTTCTAAGAAGATAAAAATCGCGGTTGAAAATACAACAGATGAGAAAGAGAAACTTGGAACAATTGGTGCCTTGAACTTTTTAATTGAAAAAGAAGATTTAGATGATTGTTTGATAGTTGGTGGTGATAATCTATTTGATTTTGAGATTTCAGATTTTATCGAATATTATATGAAAGTTAAAAAACCTGTTGTGGCAGTTTATGATATTAAAGATCTAGAAAGAGCAAAAAATTTTGGTATTGTTAATCTAGATGGAAGCAAAATAATAGAATTCATGGAAAAACCTTCTAATCCAAAAACTTCTCTAATAGGCACTTGTTGTTACATTTTTCCACAAGAAATTATTCATTTAATTCCAAAATATTTAGAAGAGGGGAATCCTAGAGATGCTCCTGGGCATTTTGTTTCGTGGTTAATAAATAAGGAAGAAGTTCATGCATTTATCATTAATGCTAATTGGTTCGATATAGGAAATGTAGAATCATTAAAAGATGCTAACGAATTTTTTGCAAAAAAGTATAAAATCTAAATTATTTCCCTCTTTTTCCATATTTTTGGAAAATTGAAAGAAAAACTAATTTTTCTTTTCCAGTATTGATGACGCGATGCCAAACTTTACTTGGTACAGTTACTATATCATTTTTCTTTACTCTTATTTTTTTCTTGTTTAAAATTATAAAACCTTTCCCTTTTAGGAAAAAATAAACTTCTTCTGATTTATGAGAATGACCAGTTGTCATCTTAAATTCCTTCCCAACTTTGCCTGGATAAAGAATTGTCATAGAAACTACCAAATTTTTAAATCCAGTTTTTTTAAGAGATAAATCGCAAACTTTATAGTTTATTTCATTTTCATGACCTTTAATATTCTTGTAAATATTTTTGCCATTTGAAATCATATCTTTTACTTTTTTCTCAATCACTTTACTCTCTTTAACAAAATTTTCAAGAGCAACTTTCATAATTTAATTTTTATTTTTAACAAAAATATATTCAAAATCAATTTTTAATTGATGAATATATACAAAAATTTGAAAGTTAAATTGCCAAAAGTTAGAGTTGCAACCGGCCTTTTCTCAAACTGGGATTCTTTTGTAAAAGTGGATAGAAAAGTTTTGGATTGGATAAAGAGTTGCGAGAAAAAGAAACCTAATGGAATTGTTTTAAAATCAATTGAAGAAGTTGCTTATATTCTTGAAAAGACTAAAGAAAAGAGTGAGCATTTAATATCAAAAGATACTTATGAAAAGCTAAATTCTTTGTTTAAGAAAAGGAAAAAATGTCTTGGGGGGAATGGAAATAATATGGGAAGAATTCTTTTTGAGCTTGGTTTAAGACCCTTGGTTTCTTATCCTTGTAGGCCAAGAAAGTTAATGTTAGCGTCTCCAAATTTTAAAGTTGCTTTAGAGAATAAACTTGTTAACCCTAAAAAAGCAATAAGAGAAAAAGATCCAAATTACGAACATATAATTTTTCAGTTCAAAGATTATAGAAAAATTTTTTCTTGGGATTTAATGAGTTTCAAAGGAATTTTCGATTATGATTTTTTAAAATTTGCTTGTAACAAGAAATTTACTGATATTTTAATTCTTGGTTTTGCACATTTGATATTACCAAAATATAAGAAGAGGATAGATGAGATTGTTGATTTTCTTTCAATAAATAAACCAAAAGTTCATTTAGAATTTGGTGTTGGATGCAAAAAATCTATGGAATATGCAATTAAAAAATTTTCTGATAATAATTGTGTAGATTCTTTTGGTTTAGATGAAAAGGAATGCATAATTTATTTTAAAGCAAAATCTAATTCAAAAGAAGATTTAATCGAAGCCACACTTAGCGCAATTGAAAAATATGGAGTAAAAAGAATTTGTTTACACACTTCAAATTTCGCACTTTCCATTTCTAAAAATTCTTTTTCTAAAGAATTTGAGAGCTTATCAACGGCTTGCTTAGTTGCAAGTGCGAAAACTTTTGGAAAATTGAATTTTAGAAAAGCAAGAAATTTACAGATTAGTAAAGAAAATGTGGTTAAAAAAAGAATTGATGGATATAATTTTTGCTTTCTTCCAACTCTTAAAAATCCAGAACCAAAAATTATAACTGGAGTTGGAGATTTTTTTGCAGCAGTTCAAGCAGTTAAAGCTCTAAGCTAAGAATTAGTGAAAATATTAAATCAAATTAGCAAAATTAATTTTATGATTGAGATAGATGGGTTATTTGGATATGGGCAAGTATTAAGAACAGCCATAGCTCTATCGGCTTTAACTTTGAAGCCCGTAAAAATTTTTAATATAAGAAAGAGAAGGCCTAAACCTGGCTTAATGGCTCAGCACCTAACGGGAGTAAAAATTGCTGGAGAATTTTGCAACGCTGAAATTAAAGGATTAAAACTTTATTCCACTGAACTTGAATTTATTCCGAAAGAGCTTGATACTCCAAGTAAGAAAAAAATTGATATAGGAACCGCAGGCAGTATAGGCTTACTTTTGCAAACTTTAGTTCCTATAATTTTATTTTCCGATAAAGAGGTTGAGTTAGAAATTAGAGGAGGTACAGCTGGTTTAGGAGCCCCTCCTATCGAATACTTGCAAAATGTTTTATTTCCAATCTTAGTTAAACTTGGAATAAGATTGCCAGAAATTGAAATCTTGAGATATGGCTTTTATCCAAGAGGTGGAGGAGTTGTTAAATGCAAATTTTATCCTGTTGATAAATTAAGAAGTATTGAATTGGTTGAAAGAGGAGAAGTAAAAGATATTGAAGGAATTTCAATTTGTGGCTCTTTACCAGAGCATATAGCAAAAAGACAAGCTAATTCTGCGAAAAAATTTTTACTTGAAAATGGTTATAATTCTGAAATAAAGGCTTTAGCTGCAAATACTTTTTCTCCAGGTACTTGCATTACTTTATGGGCAAATTGTGAGAATACTATTTTAGGTTCTGATTCTTTAGGAAAAAGAGGAAAACCTGCTGAAAAGGTTGGAGAAGAAGCTGCTAAAGATTTGCTAAATTCAATAAATTCAAATGTAGCTCTAGATAAGTATATGGCAGACCAAATAATTCCATTCATAGCTTTAGCTAAAGGAAAAAGTAAAATAAAGGTTGAAGAAATTACTGAGCATTGCTTAACTAATATGAAAGTTTGTGAAAAAATTTTGGATGTAGAATTTCAAGTTGATAAAGAAAACAAAGTTATTGAGGTTGAAGGGGTTGGATTTAAAAGAGATTAAAGAAAAGAAACAAAAAATAAGAAAAATGATATAAAATTTTAAAAATTTTTAAGAACAATATATTTTTTGATGAGCATCAAAGTGATAGACTTTTATCTTCCTCCTTATTTTAGGCCACCTTTAAATAAACAATTACCACTATGTGAAATTCCTTACATTCTTTCTAAAGAAAGTAAAAGAGAGATTAATAAAAAAATTCTATTAATATCCAATAAAGCTTCACAAGTTTTTCTATCAGATTATGAGTATTTTGATTTTGTTGGAGATCTTTTAGATAAGGGTTATACTCTTTCTTCCTTTTCACGAAGAATCATTGATAAGAACTCTAGAATTTCCCTTAATGACTCAAATCAATATATTACCTTCTCTTCTTTAATCGAGAAAAATGTTAGATTAAAGGAAAATGTGGAAGAAAATTTAGAAAGAAGTAAAAATATTGCATATAGGGTAAGAGATTTCGTAGATGATTTTAGATTTTTCTTAGCTTTAAAATTCTAAAAATTGCTCTTCATACTTTTTCAAATAATTAACACTTCTCTTTATATCAGCAAAAAGTTTTTCAACTTTCTCTATATTCTCTTTACTTATTTCATTTCTCTTTTCTTCTTTACAAATTATGTTAGCAGGAGCTAGAAGCTGAATTGCATATCTCAAACTATGTTTTGCTCCAAGTTGAACTAAATATTCAAGAGCTTCCTTACTTATTTTTATTTTTTCTGTTTCAGCCCTTATTTTAATTATTTCCCTTATTTCCTTTTCGCCGTAAGGCTTTGTATTGATTATAAGTAATCTATCTAATAGATCGATTGGCATTGCATGTGCAGCCTTATAATCGGTCCCTCTAATAGTTGCAATTCCCCTATTTGTAGCAAAAATAATTATAGGAGCTAATTCTTGCTCCATTGCTCTATTTAAAAATGCAAAAGTTTCTATGTCAAGTAAAGAACATTCATCTATAAACATCACTCCAGGAACTATAGTAGCTTTTCCTTCCTCTACCATAGACCTTACAGTTTCATCTATTTCTCTTCTAACTTCACTGTCAATTTCTTTTCTTTCTCTACCTCCAAAAAATAAGCTAAAAACGTCTAAATTTCTAGCTGAAGAAGCCATATCTAGTTGGTATAAAGTTACTACATAAACAAATTCTCTCTCTTTTAACACTTTTCCACTTGGTAAAGGAATAGGTTTTAAACCAGTTAGCTCATACTTTTTCTCTTTAACCTTTTCTTCACTAGGTCCAAGTTTTATTACTCTTCCGCCGTCAACATCAATTTGAATTACATCTCCTTCTTCAATATTTTGCTGAATTAACTGAGTTGCAAAACTTTGATCCATAGTTAATTTTTTACTTTCATCTTGGGTTGCAAGCTTAATAGTTGCAGAAACAGGAATCTGATAATAAGGATTGTAAGGATGAGCTTCTTTTTCTACATTAAGCTCTTTAACCTCCCCTTCATAAATTTTTCTTAACTCTCTAATTCTTACTCCAATAGCTTTTCTTAAAGCTTGGGTTAAAAATTCTGTTTTTTTAACTTCAGCTGAAAAAATTTCACTAGCAGCTATATGAACAAATGGCACATCTTTGCCTAATTCTCTAGCAATTCCTATTGCTAAAGCAGTTTTTCCGGTTCCTGGTGGCCCAGCTAGTAAAATTCCTCTACCAGCAAATTTTCCTTCTTTAATTAATTTAACGACTAAACCAGCAGCTTCTCTAGCTTCTTGTTGTCCAACGAATCCATCGGCTTTAAATTTTGCTTTTAATCCATCTAAACCTAAGCCAGTAATATGGCTATGCGCTGCTATTCTTTCAAATTCTCTAAGTTCGCCTATTTCCTTTACAGGCATAGACTCATCACTTTCAAAACTTCAATTTAAATTTTATAAAAAATTTATTGTCTATTCGATGCTTATAGCACCTACTGGACATCCTTCTTTCGCATCTTTAACTTTGTCTGGATATTTCTTATCTCCTTCTAAATCTTTTACATTACTTTTTCCATCCTTCAATTCAAAAACTTCTGAAGCTACTGTAACACAATAGCCGCAACCTATACACTTATCTCTATCAACTTTTACTACCATATCTTAATTTACTGTTTTTCTAGCTTAAATTTTTATTCTATCTCAACTTTCTTTCCCTTTTTCTTTTCCTCTACTTTTTTGACCCTTATTTCTAGAACACCATTCTCTAATTTTGCTTTAGCTGTTTCTGGAT
This sequence comes from uncultured archaeon, assembly GCA_964632185.1. Classification (GTDB taxonomy): domain Archaea; phylum Aenigmatarchaeota; class Aenigmatarchaeia; order CG10238-14; family CAZWBF01; genus CAZWBF01. The sequence continues at coordinate 26,667 of CAZWBF010000001.1, read as the reverse complement.
TAACTATTGCTGGTAAAGGAATTATCCTTCTTAAGCCTCCAACTCTCCTTTCAGCTCTGTAAAAGCCTTCTCTTTTTTCTTCAACTTTCTCTTTATGCATCGCTTTTATATCTATTGAATCTTCTTGTACTCTTACTGCAATTTCTTCTTTTTTAAATCCTGGTAAGTCTGCTCTTATTACTAGCTCGTCATCTTCTTCGTAAACATCAATTGGGAAGCTTGCCTCTACTGGCATTCTAAAGCCTTCTCTGAATAGTCTACGCATCCTTCTTCTCATTCTTTCCATTTCTTCAATTAATTCTTCGAATGGGTCCCATATCATTTTCATCACTTTTAGTGTATAAATATTCTAAAAAAATTAAAATTAAAAAAATATTTAAAGGTTTTGTTGATGTTTAGAAATATTTATCCAAGATTGTTTGAATCCATTGGGTTTTTTGATTTTCTTTTTGAATTTCTGAGTCAACTTCATTTTCTATTATTATAGGTATTCCTGACTTTAATTTTTCTTTTAATTCTTTCTCTCGCGGACTTTCAAGTTTTATATAAGGGCATTTTCTTAATTTTTCTCTTTTAACCAATCGCTTCCATGCAATTCCCCAATAACATCTATCCTCCCCATTTATAATTCGATAATATGGACATTCTTTGCAATCTTTTGTGAAATATTTATAATCACCATCCCACCTACTATAAGTTGCATAAATTAATAAATCACGTTCTTCTGTCATGATAGAAAGATAATATGTTAATCTATTAATTATTTTTCTGCCAATTTTTTTGTGTCTAAATAAAAAAGATAGAAATCTAATTCAGCTAAACTAACATTTAAAGAATTTGCAATCTTTCTCAACTTTTCTTCTATTTCTAAATATTCTTTCTTTGTTAGATTTTTAGGAATTTCATCTATTACTCTATACTTTTTCAAGATCTTTAGCACATGTCTATCTAATATAGCAAAATTTTTATACCCAAGATTTCTTAGAAAATGAGAAGCTTCTTTCCACCCAATTCCCTTTATGTTTTTTACTAACCATTCTCTTACTTCAAATTCTCTTTTATTTTTTAAAACAAATTCTATTTCGTCAATAAATTTTCTTGCTGAGATAATGTAATCTGATCTTTTGTTGTAAAATCTATAGCCCAAATCTTTCAATTTCTTTCTTAATTCATTTTTCGATAGAAAAAGAAATCCTTTACCTATTTTCTTCCAAATTCCAAGAGTTTTTTCTAAAGAGGTATTAGCTACTAAAATACAAAAACATAATTCTAAGAATTTTTCTTTTGTGCTTAGAGTAAAATTGTTCTCAAATTCTTTCAACTTTTTGACTATTTCTTTTTTTAGGATTTTTCTCAAATTCTCTATTTTCTTTTTCAAACTTTTCATTTAAATCAAATTTTGTTTTTATTGATTTAAAATAGAAATAGTAGTTGGAATAGAAGATAAATTATATAACTCTTTTAATTCATCAAACATTCTTTTACCAGTAACAGACCAAGAAGAAATTGCATTTTTCTTAAATATGACTAATGAAGAATCGTTTTCAGTTAGTTTAACAGCTTTTTTTAATTTTTCATCAAAATTTGATAAATTATCCTCAACCAAAAATCCATTTTCTTCATCTTTTACAAATTCTGGCACTCCTCCAGCTCTAGTTGAAACTAAAATCTTTCCATTTATTACTGCTTTATGTGGACTAGTGCCACAAGCTTCTCTTAATGAAAAAGGTATATTTAACCAAATATCACAGCCTAAAATTAAGGACTTTGCTTTTTCCCTATCATAATTTAAAACATAAGCTATTTCTGGTGAAGATTTCTTTGTCAATCTTATAAGATCTTGGAGAAAATACCATCCACAATCATCAATTGGTTTTCCAGCAACGATTAGAGTTATTCCCAAATCTTCAAAAAGTTTTAAATAATCTAACAGTTTATCAGGTCTTTTATATCTTGTTAGTCTTTTTGCAAAAACTGCAATTCTCTTATTTTCAACCTTGTCAAAATTTGAAATAATTTCAGAATTATTTTTCAATTTTGAAAATTCTTCAAAAAATTTTTCTTTATTTAACCTCTCAACTTCTGTTATTTTTTTATCTGGAATTTTTTTAACATTTTCTAATAATTGTGGATTATTTCTCCAACCTGGAATGTATTCATCAAATAATTTCCTTAAATATGGATTTATCCAGTCGTAATCAACTCCATTTGTTACAGAAGTTATTTTTCCTCTAAATTCTGGATAAAGATATTTTTTAGTTACTTCCTCATGTTGCTTTGAAACGCAACACAATTTTTCACTATAAAATCCAAGTAACCAACCAAAGTTTATTATGCTATCATTTTTTCCAATATCTTCTCTTAACTTTTTCATCACTTCATTAGGAAGTAAAGATTCCAAAATTTCTGCTCTAAACCTTTTATGACCATGTGGCTCTGGGGTATGGGTATGTCCGATATATCTAACTTCTTCAAAAAATTTTTCATCTGCATAATAAAATGCAAGTGGAGAAAGAGCAGTATCTGACTCATTCATATGAACAACAGATGGTTTAATTCCATTCACCTTTGAAAATTCTGCCACTGCTAAAGGAAAAACCCATCTTAAAAATACTTGCTGACCTTCATCTTTTTCATTATAAAGAGTTAAGTCATTTAACCACTTATTTCCCTTTACAGGCTTTATTTCGATAAAATAAAATCTTGTTTTTTCTGTGCTTAAATTATGTAAATAGACTGAAATAGCAACTGGGTACCATTTAGTTTTTAGCTCAAAATCTAAAACTTTATTTAAAAAATCTTTTTTGACATCCACAATTTCATTATAGAGATATTCATTCCAAAATTTCTGTTGCAATTTTCTAGGGTAAAAAATAGAAAAGCCATAAAAAGGATATCCATCTTTTTTTGCTGCAAAAAATGTATCAGAAGCTAGTATACCAAGCCCACCTGCATGACTACCTGATAAATCACATTCTAGTGTTAAATATTCTACTAAACTTTCCATAATTTAAAATTATAGCAAAAAATTTTAAAATCAGATTATAAAATTTTCGACCCAATCTCTATATCTTTTTCTGGCTGAATCAAAACAACATTTCCATTTTTATCTTCAGCTGCCAATATCATGCATTGGCTTTCCTCTCCAAAAAACTTTCTTCTCTCTAAATTTGTTACAAAAACAAATTTCTTACCAATTAGATCTTCTGGTTTATACCATTTTTTAATCCCAGAAATTGCTTGCCTTTTTTCATCTCCGAAATCAACTATAAGCTTATAAAGGTTTTCTGTATTTGAAACTTCCTTAACATCTAAAACTTTTCCAACTCTCATCTCAACTTTTTTAAAATCTTCATAATTTATTTCCATGAAATAAAATTTAGTAAGAAGAGATATTTATCTTTTAAACTTTCTTAAACTCAACCTTTTTTATTCTAAATCCTTTTCCTTTCAAATGAGTTTTTCCACATTCTGAGCATTTATACCTCAAATCAAGCTTTTTTATTTCTTTTCCTTTTCCTTTTGGATTTGGTCTAGGAAAACCTCTATAACCTTTAAGCTTTCTCTTAAACCTTCTTTGACCTTCGGCTAAACTTCTTCTCTTTCCCTTTTTTGCAGTTTCAACTTTATGCAAAGTATGCTTTTTGCAAAATGGACAATAAATTCTCATTTGTTTTGGTATCTTCATAAGAAAGAGTTTTAAAAAGAATAAATAAATATTTTTCCTATGGAATAAGTTATTTTACTTTACCTATGAAGTCCTACTAAAAAATTAGCGATATACTCTACGAGTTTCTTCTTTTACAACCAATCCGCATCTCGAACAAACAATTTCTTCATAAATAGAATAGGGCTTCATTCTTTGAGAATATGTTTGACCTGTACCTTGTTGATTGTCACTAACTGGAGCATATACAAGTTCTCCTCCACA
>CAZWBF010000001.1:0-22636 GCA_964632185.1 uncultured archaeon | reverse complement strand
TATTTTTCTACTTCAAATTCTTCAGCAACCCCTTGCTCTATTAATAGCTTCATAATTTCCTCTGGTAATTTAGCCACATCTCCTTTTTTAAAAGGTCCATAAGTTTTTTCATCTGTTCCAACAAATTCAGGAACATTTTCCTTAAAGATTACTAATTTAACCTTTTCTGTTTTTCCTTCAAGAATTTTCTTCAGAATTTTTTCTCTTCTCTCTTTAAGTAAAGTTAAAATATTTTCAAAAAACTTCTTTTCCTCTTCACTCATGTTTTCTGGAACAATGTTTCCATCAAAAAATTTCAATGCAGCATCTACAATCTTTTTTTCTCTTTTCAAAAATATTGCTCTAACTAATCTTTCAACATTTCTTAGCTCAGTAACAATTTTTCTTCCTTCTCTTTCAGCTTTCTTTTTTACCCTTATATATTCCATCACATTTTCATAAAAATTCTCTGGTAATTTAGCAAGTTTCGGATTACTCATTTCTTCTCTTTCAATTTTTCTTATCATTTCATAAGAAATTGGCTCGGCCATCAATTAATAAATGAATATAAAAATTAATAACTTTTCTTCTTGAATCGTTTAAGCAAAAGAAATGGATAGTTTATAGGATTTTTTACTTCTCCTTTTTTTCTGCACTCTTCACACTTATCTTTTAACCCCATATCCTCATAAAAAATAGGATTGTCACAATTTGGGGGCAATAAATTTCTCTTTTGTCTAAAATGCCATCTAAGTTGAGTTCTAATATAACTTTCTCTTAATGGAGGATAATTTTTTTCATTCCATTCATAAATTTTCTTTTCTATATCCTCGTTATTCCAACCAACGTTTCTCAAAAAGTTTATAAGAATAAAAACACTTCTCTTTCTTCCATCATTCATTCCTTCCAATATCCTTTTTATACATGGAGGGAAAAACTGTTCTGGAATTTTCCTTACTTTTTTCCTTGGCAAAGAAGGTAGTTCGCTAATTATCTTCTCAACCCTTTTATACCTAGTTGCCCAATCTAAGGCTTCGATTATTAGTGCTTCGGCCTCTCCCTCTATTCCTTTAACTAAGAAACTTTCTTTTATTTTTACATTCTCTACCTTTGCATCTTCTTTTTCAAATTTGTCAATATCTTTTTCGCTAATAGGTAAACTAACAAGAAAAGTTTTTTCATTTAGTGCAAAAGGCATTCTGAATAAATGTCGGGAGCCAAAAACATCTAAATTAACAACTTTAAAAGGGTCTAATTTTCCATTAGTTAAAACTTCTTCAACTTTTTTATTAATTCTATTAGCTATTTCATTTGTTGTTCCAATTTCAAGTAAAGCTTCTCTCATTAGATCTTCTAAATACCATTTTAAAAATCCAATTATTTTTTCTAAAAGTTCTGGATATTGCTTAGAAGTTGGCTTGAGATTGACTTTTTTGGGTAAAGATTCAAAAGGAATTGCTATATGAAAACCTTTTCCTCCAGTAAATTTTATGTAATAATTTCTTATACCAAAATCTTTAAAAGCTTCAATTATCTGCTTAACAGAAATTTTTGCAATCTCAAAATCATTTACATCTGGATCTATTAAAACATCCCACCCAATTCTTAGTTCATCCAAATTTTCTTTTGTCATTCCGGGCTCAAGCTTCATTGGATTACTCCATCTTTCAACACTACAATGAAATGAAACAGCACCATTTTCGACTGCATTAATTATATCACTTGGATAAGAAATCATATCAGGTCTTTTTCCAAAATTTCCATCCTTAAAAACACTAACAACCTCTCTATTTTTTGCAATTTTTAAAATATTATTCTGCACATCTTTTCTTGAATACCATTCAAGAATTTTTAACTTGTCCATGCTAATTTTATTTCGTTAATTAAATTAAAATTATTAAAAACTTTCTTTATCATCATAAATATTTTTGTAAGATATATTTCCTTTTATTATCGGTTTTGGCTTTGCAATAGCAACACATCTTATTAGACTCGCTTTATACCATGTTTTCCTTGGCTTCTTTACTTCAAATAAAAACTTCTTTTTCTTTCTTCACTAATTTCTTTCCAAGCTTGGATATTCTAACTTTTCCATCTTTTACTTCTATTAATTTTCTTTTATGCAGACTATTTACTATTTTAACAAAATTACCAAAATCAGTCTCTAATTCACTTAATAATTCCCAGGGAGATTTTTCCTCAAAAATTTTCTTCAAAATATTTTTTCTATATTTGTTAATTTCATATTTTAAATGAATACAATTTTTTAAAATAGTTCTTCACGTCAACCTTCTTTACTCCTTTTTTAATTTCTTTTCTCCACGCTTCTAAAAAGAAATTATCCAAATTATAGAATTCAGCGGCTGTTAAAATCTTTTTATTTAAATTTTTACTAACTGCAAAAACATCTTTCATCTTTTCTTTATAATTTAAGTCTCTAACTCCATGATGGTCAAAGATTATTGTTTTTGCATTAATTTTTTTAATAACTTCTATCAAATTCTTCTTTGCATTTTCGAAATTTCTTTGACTTAACCTCCAACCAACAAATAAAGTTGGATACCCATCAACAATCAAAAAATTTGGATTTTTCTCAATTACCCAATTTTTTGCACTAGGATCAGCAAAACTTTGTGCATCACTCCCAAACAAAATTTTATTTTTACCATATTCAACCAAAACCATAATAACTGTACCAACTTTACTATTTACATCGCCGTGCCAAACAGCTGGAGAAAATTCAATTTTTAATTTTCCAAACTCAAAACTTTTACCATCTGCAAATTCATAACTTTTAGCCAGTTCTTTAATTCTATTTTCAAATATTGCACCCCTTTTCTTCCCAGAGAAATTAATATTTTCTTTGTTGTGCTTGCAAAAAACAATTTTATCTTTAAAACAGTTTTCATACATTTCTTTATCTTCAGGATAAGGATGATGATCATAATGGTAATGCGTAACAACAACATATTTACACTTTTTACAAACTTCCATAATTTTACTTCTACAAATTTTTTCAGCTTCAATTTCCTCTTTTGTTGGAGGTAATCCATAACGCTTAGGAGCTAGCGCTACTCCAGGATCAATAAAAATCGAATTTTTTCTTAAAAAAATTAATGTGGCCATTGACCTAACTCCAAAAGAATCATAAGCTATTGGAAATATCTTCATAATTTTATTTTCAAAAATTTAACTTTTAAAACTGAATCTTCCATTTTGTTCCTTTTTCTGTATCTTCAACTTTTACTCCAGATTTTGTTAAAACTTCTCTTATTCTATCAGAAATTTCAAACTTTCCTTCCTTTCTGAACTCTTCTCTCAATTTCAAAATTTCATTTATGAGTTTTTCTTGAATTTTTGGAATTTCTTTTGGCCTTTGAAATAGACCAAAAATTTTTCCTAGCTCAACAAAAACTTCTTTTGCAAAATTTGCTAATTTACCATTTTCACTCTTAACAAAAAATTCGTTAATCGATGAAGAAAGTTCTAAATATTTAGAAAGAGCAAGCGGAGTATTAAAATCATCATTCATAGCTTCAATAAACTCTTCTTTCAATTTCAAAACTTTATCATAAAACTCCTTTTCTTCAGCTTTTAATTCTTCAACTTTTAATTCTTTTTCTTCAGCAATCTCATCAAGAAAACTAAGAGTATTATAGATTCGTGATAAAATCTTCTTTGATTCCTCAATATTTTTTTCGCTAAAATCAACTTCACTTCTATAATGATTTGAAATTACCCAAATTCTTATAACTTCAGGGTCATACTTTTCAAGAATTTCTTTTAAACTAATAATATTTCCTTTTGACTTACTCATCTTCTCTCCTCTTATTTTTACTAAGCCTGTATGAAGCCAGTAGTTAACAAATTTTTTGCCACTATAAGCTTCTGATTGTGCTATCTCATTCTCATGATGAGGAAAGATTAAATCTTTTGCACCTCCATGTATATCAAATTGTTTACCAAGATATTTCATTCCCATTACTGAACATTCAATATGCCAACCTGGAAATCCTAAGCCCCATGGTGATTTCCATTTCAAAGGATAATCCTCGCTACAAGATTTCCATAAAGCAAAATCAGCTAAATTTTTCTTACCTGGTGCAGGCTCAATTCTATGTTTAATCAACTTTTCTTTCTTTACACCAGAAAGTTTCCCATAATCTTCAAACTTATTTACATCAAAGTAAATGCTTCCATCTTCTGTTTTATAAGCATAACCTTTTTCAATTAATTTTTCAATCATCTCCCACATTTCAAGTATATGGGCAGAAGCTCTTGGTTGAATATTTGGCCTTCTTAATCCAAGTTTTTTGCATTGCTCAAAAAACATTAGCATATATTTGTCAACTAATTCCATTGGATGAACTTTCTCTTTCTTAGCTCCAACGATTATTCTATCTTCCCAAACATCTTCTCTTAAATGACCAACATCAGTTATATTTCTAACGTATATTACTTTGTAACCCAAATATTCCAAAAATCTTATTATAACATCAAATGCTATATAAGTTCTTGCATGTCCAATATGAGCTTCGCTATAAACGGTTGGGCCACAGACATAAATTTTTACCTTTCCTTTTTCAATGGGTTTAAACTCCTCTTTTTCTTTAGTTAAAGTATTAAACACTTTCAGCATAACTAATAATTTATTTTAATAATTTTTAGTTTTTGCATTTCGGCAATTTTAATTTAAATTGATTTAAACCAAAAAGCAAATAAAAATTATGAAAAAAATCACTTCTATTTGTCCATACTGTGGATGTGGATGCAAATTAAATTTTATAGTTGAGAATGAAAAAGTAATAAAAGTTGAAGGAAATAAAAAAGATGAAATCTCAGAAGGAAAACCTTGTATAAAAGGTTTGACTTTAAATGAAGTTGTTGATGAAAATAGGATTTTATATCCAATGATTAAAAGAAAAAATAAATTAAAAAGAGTTAGTTGGGATGAAGCTTTATCTTTTATCTATGAAAAGACTAAGGATTTTTCTCCAACTGAAATTCTTTTTACTGGTTCTGGAAAAATAACAAATGAAGATAATTATTCAATTTTAAAATTTGCAAAGATCGTTTATCAAACAAATAATACTGATTCTTGTTGCGGAAGATTATGTCATATGGCAACTGTGGAAGCAATGAATAATTGCTTTGGAAATTCTAATCTAACAAAAATGGAATATATTAACAAAGTCGATTGTTTATTGATAATAGGTTCAAACCCAGCAAGTAATTATCCAGTCTTTTTCAACAAACTTCTTAAAAGAAGAAAAAATATAAAAATAATTTCTGTTCAAGCTTTGCTTAATCTAACAACAAAATTCGGAGATTATTTCCTTCAAATTACTCCTGGTACAGAAATCGTTTTACTTAATGGAATAATGAATTATATAATCTCAAAAAATTGTTATAGCAAAAAAGCAGAAAAATATGAGGGTTTTGAAAGATTAGTTAATCTTGTTAAAAAATATCCTGTAAAAAAAGTTTGTGAAATTTGTGGAATAAGCAAAAAAGATTTTGTTGAAGCTAGTGAGGTTATTGCAAATTCAAAAAATTTCTCAATCTTCCATGGAATGGGATTTACACAACATATTAACGGAATAGAAAATGTTCATTCTTTACTAAACTTACTTTTACTAAAAAATGGTTATGTACTAACTTTAAGGGGTGAAATTAATGTTCAAGGTGCGGGGGATATAGGATTTATTCCAAATGTTTTACCCTCTGGTTCTTTTGATACAATTCCTTTTCTAGAAAAGGTGTGGAAAAGTAAAATTCCAAGAGAAAAAGGTAAAAGCTTAGTTGAAGCATTACTTATTGATCCAGTAAAAGCTGCATTTATAGTTGGTTTTAATCCAGCTCAATCAATGCCTGATTTAACTAAATTGCATAAAATTTTAAAGAAGATGTTTGTTGTTCAAATTGATTCTTACTTTAACTTAACGTCTAAATTTGCAGATGTAATCTTACCTTCTCCTATCTTAATAGAAAGAAATGGAACGATAACTAATGGAGAAAGAAGGATAAGACTAGTCAAAAAAATTAGAGAGCCTCTGGGAGAAAGTAAGCCAGAATGGAAAATTTTCAAAGAGTTTGCAAAATTTTTTGGCAAAGAGAAATACTTTGATTATAAAAATGAAAAGCAGATTTTCAAAGAAATAGTGAAAGTAGTTCCAGCTTATCAAAAGGTTGATGTAGAAAAAGTTTATAAGGGAAAGGACCAATTTGCTGATAAGAAAATAAAATTCAGAAGATTCTATCCAGAAAAATTTGAAGGAGTGAGTGAAATAAGAAGTAAGCAATATCCATTCATACTAACAACTTTCCGTTCTAGATTCCAATTTTCAACGAGTGAAATGACAAGAAATTCGAAATCGTTAGAAACTTTGGATGAAGGTCCTTGCATTTATATCAACAAAAATGATGCACAAGAGCTAAAGATTAAAGATAGAGAAGTTGTAAAGATTTCTAGTAGAGTAGCTTCAATAAAGGCAAGAATAAGGACATGCAAATTTTTGCCTAGAGGATTAATTGCTGGAAGATTCCACTATGAAAATCTATTAATAAACAAGCTATTTCCAAGTAAATTTGATGAAGAAACTTTTACACCAAATTATAAAGCTGTTGCTGTAAGAATTGAAAAGATATAAAAAGATGAAATAAAAGCCTTAAAAAATTATTTCTAGTATAGATTTTTATGAGTAGTGTGGTTGAAATAATGCTAAAAGAAGAAAAATTACAAGATGTTCATAGTGAGAGGTTTAAAGTTATTGCCACCTATTTGTATTCTAAAGCTAAATTTCCTGAATGGATAAATAAAGAAGAACTTATCGAAAAGGCAGCAGATAAATTAAAACCATATCTCTCAATATATTTTGAATTACTTTTTAATGGTCCAAAAGATGAGCATCGTATTTATGCAATAAAAGATTGGTTAATTGAGTACTGTGAAGGTACTGGTTTAAAAGGAACACCATGGTATGTTGCTTGTTATAACTTAGGACTTATTAACTTAGTTGATAATATCAAAGTTCGTAGAATATGGCTCACAGATTATTCAAAGCCCAATTGGGTTGAGTGTGATTATCGTTTAACTACTAGATTATCTCCAAATGAATGTGTAAATATTGGTAATAAGGTAAAGGAAATTGCTGAAAAAAATTCTGCTCAAAATTTTGCCTGCTCAATTTCTAAATTTAATAGATATACTATTACTGATTTTACACAGCTTTATCCTGGAATTCATCTCTGGCCTTATAAAGAAACAGAAATCTTAGTTGGAGTACCACTAAACAAAACTGGTTTGAATATTCTTTTATATCTAGAGGGTATGTTACAATCTTTTGATTTAAAAACAGGGGAATTTGAAATTAAGAAAATACATAACCTCCCTATATATAAAACTGCTTGGAAATGAAAATCTTAAGCTTCTTCAAAATTTTCTAATTAAATTTTAAGCTCGATTAAAGCATTAGAAAAAGTTAAGCCCGGGATGGGATTCGAACCCATGTAAACGCGGTCTCTTTCTTTCACCAATCAAAAGACTGCAGCCGCGCGCCTCGCCACTCGGCCACCCGGGCTTAATTTATTTTCTATCTCAATAAATAAATTTTTGAAGATATAACTTAAATTATAAAGGTTTTTATCCTTTTAAAATGGTGATTACATGAATGAACCAAAAATTTGTCCATTTTGCAAAAAGAAAATTTATGCATTTTATGATGAACATGTAAAATTATGTAGATTTAAAGAAAGATAATTATTTTTTCTTTTTTATCTCTTTTCTCAACTTTTCCAACTTAAGAGAATAGCCACAAAAATTGCATTTTACAAAAAACTTTTGATTTTTTCCTTTCCCAATTAAAAAAGGTTCTTCCCATTTTTCCTTTCTTTTCTCAAATTTTCCACAATTTGGACAAAGAAATTCTATTGTTGCGAAATTCTCCTCTTTTAATTTCAAAATTCTTATTTTTCCATTATCCAAAATTCTTGTTGTAATATACTCTATCATACCGGTCTTCTTTTGGGCCTTAAATCTTTTGATCCACATTTCCTACATTTTACCTTTCCAGCTCTAACTTTTGCTGGGTCTGCTCTTATTTTTGATTTACAAACTTTACAAACAAAAACTCTATGATAAAGTCTTTGAACTGCTTCTGGCGGCAACTTCTTTACCATAAGGAAAAGATTGTAATGCAGATATAAATTTTTTTCAGTTTTATTTTTTAGGAAAGATTAAAATTATTCTTTAGAAACTTCTTCTGATTTTAATTCTCTCTTATAGAATTCCTGAGCTACTTCTATAGCTTTTTCCGGAACTTCCATTAATCTTTCATACTTTCTTCCACCTAGTTCAGCAACTTTACTAAAAGCTCTCTTAATTCCTTCTATATTACTTTCATATAAAGCTAGAGATCCAGCATGATGATATGCTATTCTAGCATCAAAAATTTTTCCTTCTTTCTCTAACTTTTCCGCCTTTTTTATAGCTTCCTTATAGCTTCCCTTCCCTCTTGGGTCTAAATATAAAGACCAAGAAAGGTCATCATATAAAGCTTTGTCATCTTTGCATAATTGCTCTAGTAAACTAGGTTCTCTTTCTGTCTCAAATTTTGGTTGCGCTTTTACCTCCTTTTTCTTTTTCTTAAATAGATTTAAAATACCCATAAAAAAGATTAAAACAAAAAATTTTAAAAATTTTATTGAATTAATGCGAAAATGAAAATTGTAAAGATTTAGAGAGTTAAAATAGAAATTCATAAATTTTAAACCATTTTTTTATTTTAAAGTTAAAATTTTGAATTTTTACGATAAAAAGATTTAAATACTTGCAAATCACATTTTCTTTTTTGTGCAAATAAAAGAAGAAGTTCGCATAGTTGGCTTTGATGACGCTCCTTTTGAAAAAAATAAAAAGGGTTTTATACCGATTGTGGGAGTAGTTTATAGAGGTGGGAAAATTTTTGATGGAATGTTATTTACAAAAGTAAAAGTTGATGGAAATGATGCTACTGAAAAAATAGCTGAAATAGTAAATTCTTCTCGTCATAAAAAGCAGCTAAAAGTTATTATGTTAGATGGCATTACTGTTGGTGGTTTTAACTTAATAGATTTAAAAGAACTGAATAAAAAAACTGGGTTGGCAATAATTGCAATAAATAGAAAATTACCAGATATTAAAAGAGTAAGAGCTGCTTTAAAAAATTTTGAGAATTTTAAAGAAAGATGGAAAATAGTTAAAAACGCTGGGAAAATAAGGAAGGTTAAGATAAAGAATAAATTTATTTACTACCAAGCTAAAGGTATAAAAAATGAAGATGCGGAGGAAATAATAAGGATAAGTTGCACAAGAGGTTTAATACCAGAACCTTTAAGAGTTGCTCACTTGATTGCTTCAGCTTTAATAAGGGGTGAAAGTCATGGTAAAGCTTAGAAAGATTGAAAGGAAGATTAGAAAGATTAAGAAAACATTTGATAATTTAGAAAGAGGGTGGAAAGGTACTATTATCTCCTTTATAATAGCATTTTTACTTGCATATTCTCTTCATAGAGGTTTAGCTTTTGCTCTTTCAACTCCAGAAGCAGCGGTTATAATTTATTCTTCATCTATGCAACATGACAATCCAGAAGTTACACATTATGCTTGGCTTGAAAAGAATTTAAACTATTCTAAAGAATTTATAGATTCATGGCCTTTTTCAAATGGTCTATATATTGGAGATATAGTTTTTCTCCAAGGACAAAAAGAATATAAAGTTGGAGATGTAATTGTGTATCCAGCCAAAAACTATCCATTGCCAATAATTCATAGAATAATAAAAATTAATGAAGATGGAACATATCAAACAAAGGGTGATAATAATTTTGGGCAACTATCGTTTGAAAAAAGAGTGGAAAAAGAAAAGATATATGGTAAAGTTATTTTTGTCATTCCACGTTTGGGTTATCCAAAAGTTATTTTAGCTAAAATATATGAGGGGATGAAAAATGCAATTTTGTAAAAAATGTGGAAGTTTATTAACTGTAATTAAGAAAAGAAAGAAAACTTATTTGTATTGCAGAAAATGCAAAAAAGAATATCCAATGAAGAAAAATATTAAATTCTCTGAAAAAGTTGTGGAGAAAAAGAGAGGGGTAATAGTAGTAAAGAGAGAGGGGGAAGAATTACCAATAACAAAAGCAGTTTGTCCAAAATGTGGAAATACTGAAGCTTATTGGTGGACACTTCAAACAAGAAGTGCAGATGAACCACCAACAACCTTTTATAGATGTACGAAATGTAAATATAGTTGGAGAAGTTATGATTGATAGGTATAAAAGAAGAAATATTTCAGAAATTTCAAAAGATGATTTAAAAATTGTTCTTATAGGAAAGATAATTGAAGTGAAGGAAAATTCTTTTGTATTGAATGATAAAACTGGGGATATAGAAATATTTTGGGATGGTGAAGTTGAAAATAATAAATATGTGAGGGTTTTTTGTACTAGAGTAAATGATGAGTTTAAAGCCGATATAGTTCAGCCTATTAGCGAGAGAGAAGCTTATTTATTTAAAAAGTTTAATGAATTATATAAGAGGGTTGAAGAATATGTTTAAAGCAGTTATTAGTGATGTCGAACTTCTAAGGAATGTTTTTTCAACGATTGGAGAAATTGTAGATGAAGTAGTTTTGAAAGTGAATAAAGATGGAATAAGCTTAAGAGCTGCAGATAGAGCAATGGTAGCTGCAGTTGACTTAAAACTTTCTTCAAAAGCGTTTGATTCTTTTGAGGTTGATGAACCATTAAATCTAGGAATAAATCTTGAAAATTTAATTTCTGTTTTAAAAAGAGCTTCTGCAAAAGACAAAATTACTTTAAATTTAAAAGATTCTCAACTTGAAGTAAAACTTGAGAATTCAAGTAAGAGAAGATTTGTTTTACCTTTACTTGAAATAACACAAGAAGAACTTCCTCAAATAGAGCAACTAGAATTTCAAACAAGAGCTGAAGTAAATGGAGAAGTATTGGAATCTGGAATAGAAGATGCTGATATAATTTCAGATGCAGTTTTGTTTAAAGCAACACCTTCCGCTTTCATTTTAAAAGCTGAGGGGGATGTAACCCAATCAGAACTTACTTTAGAAAAGGAAAATGAAGGGTTAATTAGCTTAGAAGCTAGCGAGGAAATAACTGCAAGATATCCTTTGGATTATTTGAAAAAAATGATAAAAGCAAGGAAAATTTCAGATGTAATAAAAATTGAGTTTGGGAAAGATTTTCCATTGAAACTTACTTTTCAAGCCGGAGATAAATGCACATTAAGCTTTGTATTGGCTCCAAGAGTAATTGAAGAATAAGCTTATGGAAAAGTTTTTAAATGCAAAATACAACTAAAAATTACTGAAGATACCCAAAGTTTCAGGGCTTTACTGAAAATCTTGTATTTTCAGTGAGTCCTTGAAACTAGGGCTTCAAAAGTTGGAGGAAGCTTAAAGAGTTAACCAAAATCTTCGGATTTTGGCAAGCTCTTTAAGCCTTGTACAACTATATGTTCTTTCTTATTGCCCACCTAACGATTGACGGAATATTTCGCACACTTAATTTCTGATATAATTCATAAACAGTTTGAGCTATCTGTGGGGAAAAATTTTCTTTTAATTCACTTAAATTTTCACTCGCATATTTTTTTGCTTCTTTAAACTTCACTTCTTCCCTTATTTTTTCAATGTTTTTTAAGAAATTATAT
Organism: uncultured archaeon; assembly: GCA_964632185.1. Taxonomy (GTDB): domain Archaea; phylum Aenigmatarchaeota; class Aenigmatarchaeia; order CG10238-14; family CAZWBF01; genus CAZWBF01. The sequence continues at coordinate 10,929 of CAZWBF010000001.1, read as the reverse complement.
GTGGAAGTTTGCCATTCGTAGTCCTCTTTTCTATTAGGCATCAAATTATTTTCCAAAAAGTTTTTTACGCCATATTTTCTGCTAGAATTTAAACTTCCTGTAGCCTTTACTCCAGTTCTATGTCTTGAACTAACTTCGGCTATTGCTTCACAAGGACTCTCAAGATGATTCAAATGATTTAAACCAACATTTAGATCTTCTTTGGCAATTATATATGCTAGTAATGAGTTAAAATAAGCTTCTAAACTATGCAAAAGTTTTCTTCCATATGGCAATTTGTTCCATTCTTCAAAAGTTTGAGTTTTTGCAGGTGCAACGAAAGGCTCTGGATAAGTAAGGAATATGTGAAGATGAGCACCATGAGAATTAGTCCCAGTTCCACATAATCTTGCTCCTTTCATGTACTTCAAAATTTCTTTTGTTATTATATTAACATCTTCTTTAAAATTACTATACTCTGTACGATTGTCAAAATCTATAACAACATGGAAGGGAAATTCCTCAAAATCTTCTTTTTTCATTGAAATTAAATCTTTAGGATGATTACATGGAATAAATTCATATGCTAAATATCTTTTGCAAATTGCAATTATGTCGTTTTTATCATTTATCTTTTCTTTTGGTCTTCTTATATAAGATTCAAAATAATCTTCAAACCCCAAAGATTTCATAGCAAGTAATCTATCTGCTCTTTTAAACCCAGCTCTAAAACATCTTATCGATATTTCTTTATCTCTACATTGTTCGGCTATAATATCTCCAATTCTTTCATACCAATATCCTATATCTAACATATCTCTTGGTGTATACGCTTCTTTGTATATTTCCTTTCTTTGAAAAACTCTTTTTTCTTTTGAAGATAATAAATGCTCTATTTTTCTAGAAAAATATCCAAGAGTAATTATTGGAATTTCTTCTCTATCTTTTAGAGAAATCTTAATTTGAATCTTATGCCCAAAATCTATTTCATCATTTTCAAACAACATCACTTGAAGCTGCCTCAAAAACTTATCAGAACTTTTCTCCCCTTTTACATAAACTTCTCCTTTACAAATAATTTTGTGTTCATTTCGAATAGATGGTGGAAGTTCCAAACTTAAACCTAAATTTTTTGCTTTGCACTGCTCGATAATTTTTCTTCCATAACTTAAACGATGGTCTGCAAACAATAGTCTCTTTTTAGTTACTGGATCTTTTTGAAAAAAACTTAGTTCAAGAGTTATAAGTATTCTATCTCCTTCAAGATATTTTATCAATTCAATAAAATCAGAAACCTCTCTTCTGATATCTTCTCTTGGTATTACTTCATCTAACTTATCTTTAGTGCCATAAAGTTTGATCTTTCTTAATTTTTGATAACTTTCTTTTAAATCTACTTCACTCATACTTAAAAAATAATAAAAAAATTTAAAAATGTAAGTTTTTTAAGAAAAATATGATTGTACCAACTAAAACTATAGTAAAAGATAGAGATTTAGAATTAGATTTAATGGTTTTTCCAAATTATGAAGAGAATAAATTTGAATTTCATTTAGTTGAAATTTACAGAAAAAAAGAACCGATATTAATAAAGGCAAAGACTTATTCCTTACCATTAAAAATAGAGGAAATTGCAAAAGAATTTGGGGTTAAAGTTGAAGATGTAAAAGAAATTGTTGACAAACTTTATTCTTGAACTTTTAGCAAAAAGTTGACAAATTCATTGCCTCTTTCAGTAAGGTAATACCTCTTTTTACGAGTATTTGTATGGGTTATAAGTCCATAGGCTTTCAATTTCATTAATCTAACTACACAATTTGATTTTTCTTCTCCATAAACTCTTTTGGTAATTTGTTTATGTGTAATCTCTCCATTTTCTTTTATTATAAATAAAATTAAAAAATAGTCATTTTCTTTATTGTAATTATTTATATCTTCTCTTCTCTCAAATTTTTCAAGAGTATGCTCTAACTCTCTCAACTCAGGATATTTCTCTTTTCTTTTCTCTATGAAACTAGGTCTATACATTGATTTATACATTTCTATAATTGTCATAACAAAAGTTTGGTAGAAAAAATTTTAAAAATTATTGCCAAACTTTAAAAAGTAATTTCATCAATTAAAGATTATGGATTTGTTGACACACATTTTCATTCCATTAATAGTAGTAAAGTCTATGAAGAAAAAAATTACTATTTATCATTTATTTCTAATAGCTCTTTTTGCCATTTTACCGGATTTTGATGTATTTTTAGGAATTCATCGTGGACTTTTTCATTCTTTATTTTTTATTTTGCCATTAACTTTTCTGCTTTTAATTCTAGATAAAAAATTAAATTATTTACCAAAATTTTTAGTTCTTGCATTAGCATTTCACTTATTATTAGACTTTTTATCTGGAGGTATTCCTTTTCTTTATCCTTTTATTAATTTATCTGTAGGTATAGAGTTTCCTTTAGTCATTAAATTTACTTCTTTCCCTTACTTAGAAGAATATTTGCCAAAAATTGTTTTCAATACTCCTTCTCCTGTTTACGGAAAAAGTTTTGATTTAATTTCAAAATTTGGAATTGCCTCCATGCTCTTATTTTTCATTTTAAATTGGAAGGAATATGGAAATAAGTTCAAAAATTTATTTAAAAAATTGAGAGTTTAAAATTATTTTTTGAGTATGAAAATGTATTTCATCGGCATAAAAGCTTCCAAATCACTTTCATATCCGCATTTTGTACATTTATAGCCAATAACAATTTCTTTATTAAGCAAATTTTTTGCTTTAATTTCTTTTATTTCACTCTCACAAATTGGACATTTATCAATTTTTACCAAATTCAAAGATTTTCTAGTTTTTGCCTTAACTTCTATTTCCTCTATTTCTAAAGCAATTCTTTTTGCTCGAGTTGGAGTTAAAGTATATTCTTTATTCTCCTTTCTCAAAACTCTTAAAGCTAATCTAGCTAACTCTTCCTGAGAAGAAATTTTTAACCTTTCTCTCATAACTTTTTTAATAGCTTCAACAACTTTTTGCTTCGGGGGGATTTTCCTATCCATAATTAAAATATGAATATTTGAATTAAAGTAAAATACCAAATAATTAATATAAAGGATTAGTATGAGCAAAATTGAGAAAAAGGAAATTAGACCAGAAAAGTTACCTCCTAAATCTAATTTTATAAACTGGTATAATTCGGTATTAGAACTTGCCGAGATTGCTGATAGAAAATATCCGGTAAAGGGAACTTTTGTTTGGTTGCCATATGGTCTAAAAATAATGAAAAATTTGAAAGAGATATGGGACAAAATTTTTCAAGCCAATGGAATTGAAGAAGTTTATTTTCCTCTTTTCGTTCCAATGGAATTTATTAAGAAAAATAAAGAATGGTTCGAAGGATTTAAAGAAAATCTGTATTTAGCTTTACCATTTTCTTCTAAAGAAGAGGAAAAAATAGCTTTAAGACCAACTGGAGAACCAGCCATGTATCCAATTTTTAAGATCTGGATAAAGAATGGGAAATTGCCAATAAGAATTTATCAAACAGTTTCTTCTTTTAGGTATGAAGGAAAAACCACTCATACAATGATAAGAGATAGGGAAATCACTTTTTGGTATGAAATCCATACTGCACACAAAACTAAGAAAGAAGCAGAAGAAGAGTTTAAGAAACATGTTAAATTTAATGAATATATTTGGAACAAAGTGTTATGCATTCCACCTATAAAAGTTGATAAACCCAAATATGAAATTTTCCCTGGTGCAATTTCTGCTATCGAATTTTATACTATTTTACCAAATGGTAGGTTGTTAGAAAATGGTTCTGCCAACAATTTGGGGCAAGCTTATGCAAAGAAGTTTGATTTATATTATATTGAGAATAAGAAAAGAAAATATTGCTGGCAGATATGTACAGGAAATGGTGCAAGATATTTAGTTGCAACATTTTCATTACATGGAGATGAAAGAGGATTAGTTTTGCCGCCAAAAATTGCGCCAATTCAAATTATAATAATTCCTATTTTTGAAAAAAGATTGAAAGAGAAAGTTTTGAAAGAAGCTAAAAAACTTGAAAAGTTTTTGAAAGGAAAAGTAAGAGTAAAAGCTGATTTGAGAGAGAGTGTAACTCCTGGAGAAAAGTTTTATATCTGGGATATAAAAGGAGTTCCTCTAAGAATTGAAATCGGTAAAGAAGAAATTTCAAAAGGTTATTATACTATTTTCAGAAGGGATACAAAAGAAAGGTATAAAGTTAAAAAAGACAAATTAATCGAGTTTTTAAATTCAAATTTAAATAAAAATATACCAAAAAATCTTTTTAATAAGATTCGTGAGTTTTATAATAAAACTATAAAATATTTCAGTAATATTGATAATGCATTAAAATGGATTGAGAATGGAAAAGTTGCAAAAATTAATTGGTGTGGAGAAAAGAAATGTTACGAAGATATAGTTTCTTTACAAGAAGGTATTGAGCCAATAGGAACTTTATTAGAAGAAAGAAAAAATGGGAAATGCATATGCGGCAAAAAAACCAATAAACTTACTTTAGTTGGAAAGGTTTATTAAAGAAAATAATTTTTAATTTTGTTTGTAACTTTATGCAAAAAGTAGCCTCCAACTAAAGTAATTAAATATAAAATCGAAAACTCGTTAATTGGTTTTTGATTAAAATATTGATAAAGAAATGGGTAAATTGATAACCAAATTGTTCTATCTATTAAAGGGAAATCTTCTCCTTCTTTTTTTCCAAATCTTCTTTTAATAAAACTTCCTAAGCAATCACCAATTATTGCAAGAAGAGAGGAAGAAAAGGAATAAGTGAAATCTATATTTCCCAAATATCCTGAAATACTGCCAGAAATTAATCCAATCGCTAATCCGCCAAATGTTTTATGATCTCCTAAAATTCTTTTTTCATCAAAAAATTTCTTTTTAAAATCGAGCGGAAAATTTTTAGGTAGATACTTTGAAAAAGTCATTGAGCCATTTGCAATAAATGGAGATAAATTCATCTCATACAAATCTTTTACTAGTTGGTAAAAATCCATATTTTTTTAAATCAAATTAAAAATTAAATAGTTAAAGCCAGGGTGCCGGAATCTGGCAAACGGGCCAGCCTGGAGAGCTGGTGGCGCTTTGCGCCGTGTGGGTTCAAATCCCACCCCTGGCGCTATTTCTAAAGGTACTTTTAGATTTGATTTCTTCTAGAGAAAATAAACTTCAAATCTATTCAAAACTTCATTCAACTTCCAAACTGGAACAAAAATTACTGAATTATGCTTTGAAATATTTTCTTCGTAAAGTGTTACAACTAGCGGAAAATATTTTCTTTTATCATTCAAAAAGTTCTTTAAATTTTCACATCTTTCTTTTTGCTTTTCTGCTGCTTTTTTTAATCCATATTCTTTATATCTCCCTCTTCTCCATTTTTTACAATCAATACAAAGAACAAAATTATCTTTTTCAGCAACGATATCAATTTCATATCTTTTACTAGTTTTAAACCTAACTCTTCTCTTTGTAATAAAATTATTCAAAGAAAAAATCTCGGCAACAAAATCTTCAAAATCTCTCCATCCAAAATCTTTTAAAATATTTTCTATTTCCTCACCTTTAAGTATTCTCTTTTTGATTTCTTCCAAATCAATCATATTCATTAAATTTTTTGCTAATTATAATTATGTTTTATTTTATCTTTCATTGGGCAATTCATTTGCTTTTATCTTTTCTTATAATAAAAATTTTCAATACAAATTTTACTTACTCTTTATTCATCCTTTTTGCAACTATTTTTCCTGATTTGGATCATCTAAAAAATTTGCTCAAACATGGAGTTATTTCTGTTATAAAATTTAACAAACCTATGAAATTTTTCTTTCATAACTTCTTCTTTATTCTTTTTTCATTCATTGGATTTTTAATTTATAGCAAAATAAATCTTTGTTTATTCTTTTTCTTTCTTTCATTCTTCCTTCATTTGCTTTGGGACTTAGTTGAAGATGTGGTAATATTTAAGATGAGTATTAAGTATTGGAGATAAGAATTTCAACCCAATGCTTCTTCAGTAGCATTCACTATAGCATTAAAGAATGGTAAAGGTGTAAGTTCTGGATGAGCAGAATACCTTAATTTCTTTAATTCCTCGCCTTTTATTCTTTTAAGTATGACAAAAGAAAGAAAATCAATTATAGAAGCTACTACATTTCCACTAGTCAAAACTTCTCCACCAATTAATTCATGATTTTTATTGAAAACTAATTTCAATATTAGTGGCTTAGAATTCTTCTGAGTATCGTATTTGTTTAGACCTTCAAAACTCCCAACTAAAACATCTATTCCTTCTTCTCTAGCCATTCTTTCTGTTAAACCAACCCTTCCTAATGTAATATCAAATATTTTCGTTACAGATGGTGCTATCACACCCTCAAATTTTGCTTCCATATTGCAAATGTTCATTCCAGCAACTTTAGCTTGAGCTATTGCTGTACTTACCAAACCGCAAGGCATTGGCTTATTCGTAATAGCAGAAAAACTTTCAGTACAATCTCCTATGGCATAAACATTTTCCATATTAGTTTCCATTCTTTCATTCACTTTTATACCAAACTTACCTGTTTGAATACCAGCATTTTCTGCAAGTTCTTTGTTTGCCCTCACACCAGTTGCAAAGATAACCATATCTGCCTTTATCTCTTTTCCCTCTACTATTACACTTTCAACTTTATTTCCACCTTTAATTTCTTCAATCTTTTTTCCTGTAAGAATTTCTACACCACTTTCTTTCAATCGATTTTCTATTAATTTGCAAAACTCATTATCATAAGCTCCATAAAGTAAATGAGGTAATAGCTCAATTAATGTGACGTTCATTTTATTGGAAAGAAGGGTAGCAAGCTCAACTCCTATCATACCTCCACCTATAATCACAAGATTTTTTGTATTTTGTATGGCTTGTTTTATTCTTCTTACATCTTCTACCGTTCTAATAGTGAACACATTTTCTAATTCTGCTCCAGGTATAGATGGTTTAAAAGGTCGAGAACCAGTTGCAAAAACTAAGTACTCATATATAAATTCTTTTCCATTTTTAGTTTTGAGTTTTTTATTTTTAATATCCACTTCAATAACTTCATCTCTAACTAATTCTACACCAACAGAAGTTATTACCTTATCAGGCTTTATTATTTTCTCAATTTCTGTTTCTCCTGCTATGGCATAAACCTCAGAACATCTTACAACTATACATTCCTCTTTAGTAATAATAGTAACACTTGTCTCGGGTTTTAATTTTTTTATTAAATGAGATGCAACTATACCTGCAGGACCAGAACCAATGATAACTACTTTCATAAATAATTATTAGGTAAAATTAAAATTTATTCTAGATTTTCCAAGTTTATAGTGAAAATGAAAAGGAAGAAAATAAAAATAAAGGAAGAAAATTTTAAAATTTTCTTTTTATTTATCATTTCAACTTCTTTCTTTATTTATCAATATTCTACTAACTGGTCTTGGGATTTTTCAGTTTATATATTAAATGCAAAATATTGGTTTGCAAATGGCAATTATTTCGAATGGCTAAGAGCACCTCTAACAGCTTTTTTATTAGGAATTTTTGGTTTAATGAATTGGAATTTATCACCTTACATTTACATAATTTTTACTTCTTTTCTTTACCTTTTTTCTTGCATAAAATTTGAGAAAACTTATATAAAGAAAAATAGTTTGCTTTTTTATGCTCTTATGTTAAACCCATATGTTCTAATGTATGGTCTTTTAAATGGTACTGAATTATTAAGCCTTTCTCTCATTCTTTTATTCTTTTCATATTTATTTGAAAATCCAATAAAAAGTGGAATAAGCTTAGGATTAGCATCTTTAGCAAGATATACAAATCTTCCTCTAATTTTATTTCTTTTATTTCAAAAAGATTTAAAGAAAATACTTATTTCGCTTTTATTTTTTGTTTTACCTTTTCTTCCATGGTTTTATTATAATTGGTTAATAAAAGGTCATGTATTAACAAGCATTGGAAACTCTTTTGCATTAAATATTTTTTTCAGAGATTATATTCACCAACCATTCAATATTTTCCATATTTTGATTATGACAAATTTCCTCCTTCCTTTTTCTTTGTTAGGTTTTAGAATAAAAACAAAAAATTTGAAAAATGTTAAATTTCAAGCAATTGTTTTGCTTGCAGTAATAACTTTAATTAGTTATTGGAAAACTCCACTAAAAGAAGCTAGATATTTATTTAACCTAGTTTTACCAGTAGCATATTTTTCAACTTTTGGATTTGTCTATCTGGAAAAAAGGTTTAAAATATTAAGAAAAGTTTATGTTTTATTCCCACTTCTTAGCATTATTTTTCTTTTATTTTTGGGGATAAAAGTAACAGAGTTTCCTAATTTACCAAAAGTTGATGACTGTATGGTTGCAAGCAACTTATGGGTCGCCTTTAATTGGATTGGAAAAACTGCAGAACCAATTAGAGAGGAAATAATTCTTCCTAAATTGAATGAAGGATATAATGTCATTCTTTATAAAAAAAATGAAGGATATGAAGATTTGAATTTCTCAAAAGAGTTAATAGTTGAGGAAAACAACAATTTCATTTGGTTAAGAAATAAAAGTGTTTGCAAGCCTATTCAAAAAGTATGTGCAACTTATCTTGAAAGATTAAGTAAAATTAAATCTGTAGATTCAAACCCCTGCAAAGTTTTATTACCAGACAAAATTTGCGATTTCTTTACCTTTCTTTAAAGATTTTAAATCTATCAAAATAATAATGAGTAATATGGGCAAGTTAATTTTGGGTATAGATGAGGCTGGCAGAAATTAGGTTATTGGCCTAATTGCCAAAAGGTGCTGTAATTGGACCTTTAGTAATTTGTGGTTTAGCTATTGATAAAAAGGATGAAAAATATCTTAAAGAAATTGGGGTAAAGGATTCGAAAGAATTGAATTCGAGTAAAAGAAAGGAAATTGCTGGAAAAATTGAAAAAGTTGCTAGGAAGATTATTGTATTAAGAATTCCTCCTTGCAAAATTGATTCGTGGAGAGAGATAGATAGAAGTTTAGATTTATTAGAAGCTAAAAAGATGGCTGAAATAATTGAATTAGCCAATGTAAATGAAGTTTATTTAGATGCTTTAACTTCTAGACCTAAAAAATTTGGTAATTTGGTTAAAAGCTTTTTGAGAAATAAAAATGTTGAAATAATTGCTGAAAATTTTGCAGATAAAAAATATATTGTAGTTAGTGCTGCAAGCATATTAGGAAAAGTTGAAAGAGATAAAGCTATAGAAGAGTTGAAAAAAGAATTAAATTATGATTTTGGTGTTGGATATCCTTCTGATGAAAGAACTATAGAATTTCTTAAAAAAATTTTGAAAAAAAGAAAAAGATGGCCAAGATTTGTCAGAAAAAGTTGGGTAACTAGCGAGTTAATTAAGGAAGATTTAGAACAAAGTAAATTAATTCAATTTTTCAAATTATTTAAAAGAGGGATAAAATGAAATTGAAGCAAAAAATCTCAATTTTTTATTTATTCATAGCATTATTTTGTGGTTTTCTTTCTAGTTTTATAAAAAATGTTTTATTGGCAATTGTTCTTCCGCTAGTAATCTATTTCGCTTCTTCATTCTTCATCTTAAAGAAAAGGAAGAAGAAAAATGAAATTTTTATAAATAGTTTAATACTCTTTTTACTTATTTGGTTGGTTACATGGATTTTAATTTACAATTTGTAGGTGGAATATGAAAAGATATTACTCAAAAGATGCAGAAAAAATGGTTGGGAAAAAAATTTTGCTTAGAGGTTGGGTTCATGATGTAAGAGTATTAGGTGGTATAAGTTTTCTTTTACTTAGAGATAAAGAAGGTTTAATCCAAATTGTTGCAGAAAAGAAAAAAGTTAAGAAAGAAATTTTTGATCTCATAGAAAATTTGCATCAAGAAGATGTAATTGAGGTTAGAGGAAAGGTTGTTGAAAGTAAAGCTAAAAATATGAAAGTTGAGGTAGTTCCAGAGAAAATAAAAGTGTTGAATAAGAGTGAAGTTCCTTTACCCCTTGACCCAAGAGAAGTTACAAAAACAAATTTAGATACCCAAATAAATTGGAGATTTCTTTATTTGAGAACAGAGGAAGGAAAAGCTATTTTTAAAATTCAGAATGAAATAATTAATTCGTTCAGAGAATTTTTCTTAAAGAAAGGCTTTATTGAAATTCAACCACCAGTAATAATTGGAAGTGCAAGCGAAGGAGGAGCTGAACTCTTTCCAATTCCATATTTTGAGAAGCAAGCATTTTTAGCACAGAGTCCTCAGTTATATAAGCAAATGTGTGCATTAGCATTTGAAAAAGTTTTTTGTGTTGTTCCAGTTTTCAGAGCAGAGAAATTTAATCAACCTACTCACTTAAATGAAATAAGGCAAATGGATGTAGAAGTTGCTTTTGCTAATGATGAAGATGTGATGAAACTTTTGGAAGAATGTGTAACTTATATAATAAAAAATGTTAAAAAGAAAAATGCAGAAGAATTGGAAGTTTTAAACCAGAAATTAAAGATTCCAAAAATTCCGTTTAAAAGAGTTAGTTATACACAAGCGATAGAATTTCTTCAGAAAAAAGGAGAAAAGATTTCTTGGGGAGAAGATTTTTCAAAAACCCAGGAAAAAATTTTAGCTAAAGCTTTTGGAGAAATCTTTTTCATAAAAGATTGGCCTACCCAAATAAAAGCGTTTTATGCGATGCCTTATAAAGATAATCCAAAAATTTGCAGGGCTTTTGATTTAATTTATAAAGGAATAGAAATTTCTTCTGGTACACAAAGAATTCATTTACCAGACTTGCTTATAAGGCAAATAAAGAAAAAAGGTCTTAATCCGGAAAATTTCAAGTTTTATATCGATACTTTTAGATATGGAGCTCCCATACATTCTGGTTGGAGT